>JAHIKK010000115.1 GCA_018897555.1 Candidatus Omnitrophota bacterium | reverse complement strand
ACGTGACCACAAAATTATCCGGCGGGCCTTATGTTACGGTAGATGCGATTATTGAATTGCCCGCAGGTATTGTGATTATCAAGCGCAGTAATCCGCCCTTTGGTTGGGCGCTGCCGGGAGGCTTTGTGGATTACGGCGAGAGCCTGGAGGCTGCGGTGATCAGAGAGGCTAAAGAGGAAACTAATCTTGATTTAATCGAGGTTAAACAGTTTCATACATACTCTGATCCAAGGCGTGATCCACGATTTCATACCATCGGAACGGTTTTTATGGCTAAAGCTAAAGGAAAGCCTCAAGCCGGAGATGACGCCGCGGAGATCAAAGTGATCAAAGTAAGCCAGATCGAAAAGCAGGAATTTGCTTTTGACCATAAAAAGATCCTTTCTGATTATCTCTCTTTAAAGAAATAAAGGGGACGGTTCTATTTTTTCAAGCTTAAAAATAGAACCGTCCCCTTTATTTCTGCTTTACCCTTCGCGCAGCTGCTTCTCGGCGTCGACAATATCGCGGTTAATTACGCGGATGGTTTCTTTGATCTTGTCCTTGAGCAGGTAAGAGGCAACCGGGGCTTGGGAAATTTCTCTTAAGACCTGCACGCTCATCCGGAAATAGCGCACAACCTCACCTTCATCACAATCCGTAAATTGCAAAGTCTTATCGAAATTTGTCCCGCGCAGCCAGGCTTCCATGCTGGAGCAGAGGTGAAAATATGGCAGTTTGCTAAAAGGATGAATCTTATAGCGGCGTTCTTTATTTTTTATGCGGTCATAGGTTTCTTCGCAGGTTCTTTTGAGGTGTCCGGTGGATTTGGAGATACCCGTGGGCATACGTTGATTCTTACGCGGCTCAAAAACGACGGAAGCGGCGACCACCCCTAATCCAAATTCATCCAGTTGTTCCAGGATATTTTCGCTGTATAATTCGGCCAGGACGAGTTCATAGCCATAAATAGTTTTGGCGAATTTTCCTTTATCCGTAAGTTTTCCGTCATGAATATAATTTAAGTCTTTAAGCAGCCTGAGCTTTGCATCCAGAAGGTTTAGGGCTTGTTTTTGCTCATTTTTACGGGATTGATAATAGTGCAGAGAGAGGGGATAGATCTTAAACAACTCATCCTGGTATTTTTCATAAAGATTAAGGATTGTGGCGTAGGAGGTATTTAACTGGCTTTTTACTTCCTCGGGATTGCCAAAAATAATTCTGCGCACTTCTTCGAAATTTATCCTTTCCGGGTTAATCCGGGTATAGACAAAGCCTTCTTTATCTATACCGCGCCGTCCGGCCCGCCCGGCCATTTGAAAGAAATCGCGGGTTTTTAGATTGCGTACGTAGGTGCCGTAAAATTTACGCAGGCCGTCAAACATCACCGAGCGGCTGGGCATATTTATTCCTAAGGCAAAGGTTTCCGTGGTAAAGATAACTTTAAGCAGGCGGCTGGTAAACAGGCGTTCAATCACTTCTTTTAATGTGGGCAGCATTCCGGCATGATGGTAGGCAATGCCGCGTTGCACTAAAGGATAAAGCAGCTGCGCGGAGCGTTCATTTTTTAAATTAAATCTTTCCAAGAGGTCTTCATACATTTGGGTGATGGCGCGGGTTTCCTTGGCGTCGAGAAATTTGAATCCGTATAAATCAAAAGCCAGCTCTTCAGCGCGCTTACGGGAAAAAACAAAATAAATTGCCGGCAGGCCTTCTTTTTCCTGAACATAGCTAATCAGTGATTGCAGGCGGTTAGGTTTACTGGAACGCAGGCGTTTAAGCCGGTCGAGATTATCCACCACTTCGTTGGCGCACTGGAAACTAAAATGCAGCGGTACCGGCCGTTGATCTTCGATGACGACCTTTACGGTTTTATCATGGATAGATTCGATCCAGGCGGCGAATTGTTTGATATTCGGAATGGTTGCCGAGAGGCCTAAAAGATTCATGTGTTTGGGCAGAAAAATTAAGGATTCCTCCCAGACCGTGCCGCGTTCGGGGTTATCAATGTAATGAATTTCATCAAAGATGATCCAGGAGTATTTATCCAGGCTGGCTGGCTCATCCAGAATTTTATTCCGGAAGATCTCGGTAGTCATGATTAAGACCGGGGCCTGCGGGTTGATCGAAACGTCTCCGGTAAGAATTCCGATATTATCCTGGAATTGGCCTTTAAAATCGCGGAACTTTTGGTTAGAAAGGGCTTTAATCGGAGCGGTGTAGATTACTCCTAAATTGTTACGGATAGCGCCTTCGATAATGTATTCGGCAATCGCGGTTTTTCCGGCTCCGGTAGGAGCGGAGACAATTACCGAATGGCCGCTATTTATGTAGTCAATGGCTTCTTGCTGGAAACGGTCGTAAATCATTGGATTATTATAATCTAAAAGCATTGATTTATCTAATAAAAATAATATAATAAAACCATGAGTCATCTTCAGGGAGCTATGGGGAATCTAGGATTATGATAAATATTCGATTGAGGGGGATTTTCTGGCTGATGTTTTTAGGGGCTTTAGTGATCACGGGTTGTCAGGAATCCTCTGGCAAGGATTATGGTTATAGCAGCATTTTAGTAACCCGGGCAGTAGATGGGGATACGCTGGTATTAGAAAATAAGGAGAGGGTGCGTTTGATTGGAATCGATACTCCGGAGATGCATGAGTCGAATAAGCTTAACCGGGATGCTCAACGTTCGGGCCAGGATGTTGAGACAATTAAACAATTGGGCAGGCAGTCTTATGCATTTACTAAAAAACTCGTGGAAGGTAAACGCGTAAGATTGGAATTTGATGTAGAGAGATTTGATAAATATAAAAGAATCCTGGCTTACGTTTATTTAGAGGATGGAACATTTGTTAATGCCAGGATTGTCCAGGAGGGTTATGCCTCGTTAATGACTTATCCTCCGAATGTAAAATACGCGGATTTATTTTTAAAATTATACCAAGAGGCGCGTCAAAATCAGCGCGGGCTCTGGAGTAAGTGAGGAGGAATTTATGTTAAGGTGTTTAACCGCAGGTGAGTCACACGGAAAAGGAATGGTTGCTATTTTAGAAGGGATTCCCGCAGGACTGAAGGTGGATGCGGCAGCGATAAATAAAGAATTAAAACGCCGGCAGTCCGGGTTTGGCCGCGGCAAGCGGATGCAGATAGAGAATGACCGGGCGGAGATTATCTCCGGATTAAAAAATAATCTTACCCTCGGCAGCCCGGTTACTTTGCTCATTAAGAATAAAGACGCCAGTATTGAAAAATTGCATAAGGTTATGGCTGCCCGCCCGGGGCATGCGGATTTAGCCGGGTTATTAAAATATGGTTTTACGGATATTCGGGAAGTACTGGAGCGGGCCTCGGCGCGCAGCACAGTAGCTACTGTGGCGATCGGAGCTTTGTGTAAGCGGCTGTTGAATGAATTTAGGATAATCATTACCAGTAAGGTGCTCTCTGTCGGCGGCGAATCTACTAAACAGGGAATAATTGCCAAGATAGATGAGGCGATAGAAAATAAAGACACAGTCGGCGGGATATTTGAGGTTGTTGCCAGGAATGTCCCGGTAGGGTTGGGAAGTTATGTGCAGGCTGATCGCCGGCTGGATAGCCGCCTGGCCGCAGGGATTATTTCTATTCCGGGAATTAAATCTTTTGAGGTTGGCCTGGGAGCAGGATATGCGGTTAGTTTTGGCTCGGAAGTGCATGACGCGATTTATCATTCCAAGTCCAGGGGGTATTTTCGCCTCACGAATAATGCCGGCGGTATCGAGGGCGGAATATCCAATGGGCAGGAGATTGTTTTACGCGGCTGCATGAAGCCAATTTCTACATTGATGAATCCGCTGGATTCGGTAAATATTCATACCAAAAAATCCGCTAAGGCCGCGGTTGAGCGTTCGGATACCTGCGTAGTTGAATCTGCCGGGGTGGTGGCGGAATCAGCAACGGCTTTTGTTTTAGCCGAGGCATTCCTGGAAAAGTTTGGCGCGGATTGTTTGCAAGATATAAAAGAAAGTTATAAAAATTATTTAAAAAGAATCCGTTAGATTCCATCTCCTCCTTCGTCTATTACCGTAAGAAGGGGGTGATTAAGGATGGAAGAAAACGTAATTAGCGTTAGCCGCATCTATAAGCTGGATACCGATTCTAAGCTTAAGGCTTTTGCGGATGTTGCATTTTCGGGGGTGGTAATTAAAGGTTTTAGTGTGGTCGATGGGCAAAAAGGGTTATTTGTGAGTATGCCGCGCCATCAGGGTAAAGATGGTAAATGGTATGACACCGTAACCCCCTCGACCAAGGAGCTAAAACAGCAGTTAAGCGAGGTTGTTTTGGAAGCGTATAAAGGCAGCTAAAGGTGTTGTTGTGCGTCATTCTGAGCGAAGCGAAGAATCTTAAAAACGAGATCCTTCGGCTTTGCTTCAGGATGACGAATAAAATATGAATATCTATCTTGTGGGATTTATGGGAACGGGAAAAACCTCTGTTGGCCGGCAATTGGCTGCACAGAAGAAGTGGAATTTTATTGATCTGGATGAGTTGATAGAATTGAAACAGCAGCGCAGGATTGTCGATATTTTCGCTCAGGATGGTGAACCGCATTTTCGTAAAATTGAGAAAAAATTCTTAAAGCAGGTTTCTACTCAGAAGAAATTCGTGGTGGCCTGCGGCGGCGGAGTAGTTTTAGATCCGGACAATATCAAGCTGATGAAAAAAACCGGAATTTTAATCTGCCTATGCGCTACCTGCGAGGCAATTTTAAAAAGGGTCTCTGCCAGTACCCACCGGCCAATTTTAAATGTAGCCAAACCCCGGGAGCGCATAGAACTCCTACTAAAAATGCGCGCGCCTTATTATATGCAGGCGGATAAGACAATTGATACTTCCCTGCTTACCATAAAAGAAGTAGTGGCTAAAATCGCTAAGATGTCAATGATAAGAAAATAATAACAGAGAAACATTTTAAACAATTTCCCCTCCCCACAAGGGGGAGGGGATGAGTTTTTGTTAGTGTTTAGTTATAAGATAGTTATTGGGATGACAAGAAAAAATGACTGAACTGGAAGCGCTGGTTGGATTAAACTTAATTTCTAATATTGGCAGCGTAAGGCTGGGTAAATTGCTGGAAGTTTTTGGCAAGCCGCAAGAAATATTTAGCGCCAAGTATGAACATTTGACTTCTATTTTGGGGATAGGAAACCAAATTGCAGCGGATATTGTTTCTTTTAAAAAAGAGAATATAGAAAAAGAGCTTTCTTCTTCTGAGAAACTGGGTATTAAAATTCTTACCTTAAACGATGGTGATTATCCGGAAAATCTAAAGCAGATTCCCGGCTCGCCGATTGTGCTTTATGTTTCAGGCAGTATCACGGCGCAGGATAATTTAGCTGTTGGGATTGTTGGTTCGCGCCGGGCTTCTCTCTACGGTTTAAGCAGCGCGGAAAAATTTGCTGCTTGGCTATCCGCGCAGGGAATAACCATTGTTTCCGGGATGGCCCGCGGAGTGGATACTTACGCGCATCGGGGAGCCTTAAAAGCCAAGGGGCGCACGATCGCGGTAATGGGCAGCGGGTTTAATCACATTTATCCCGCGGAGAATGCGGATTTAGCCAAAGAGATTTCTTCTTCCGGAGCAGTTATCTCTGAATTTCCCATGGACACTAAACCTTTACCGGGAAATTTTCCCCGGCGCAACCGCCTGATCAGTGGTTTAAGTTTAGGTGTTTTAATTACCGAGGCAGCCAGAAATAGCGGGGCGTTAATTACCGCGGATTTTGCTTTGGAACAGGGCCGGGAGGTTTTTGCTTTACCGGGCAGGATAGATTCGGCCGGCTCAATGGGAACTAATGATCTGCTTAAGCAAGGAGCAAAAATAGTTACCTGTTGCGATGATATTCTGGAGGAGTTGAATTTTAAGATCTCTGATAAGAATGTTGTTGCAAAACACATAAATGTTTGTCATTCTGAGAGAGCGATAGCGAACGAAGAATCTAAAAAGCGAGATCCTTCGGCGGAGTTTACACTGAGCGAAGCGAATGTGCCTCAGGATGACATGTGTCTTTCAAACAAAACAGAGCGCGATATTTATAAATTAATTTCTAAAGAACCTATTTCTTTAGATGATATTTGTGAAAAATCTAATTTTAGTATTCTGGCAATAATTCCAATAGTTTTGGGGCTTGAGTTTAAAAAACTAATTAAAGCCCTGCCGGGCAAACAGTTTATGAGGAACTAAATGAGTAAAAATCTTGTGATTGTGGAGTCACCGACTAAAGCCAAAACCATCGGTAAGATCCTGGGTGATGATTTCCGGGTCGTTTCATCGATGGGGCATATTATTGATCTGCCTGCGAAAAAGCTGGGGGTGGATGTAGAAGATAAATTTAAACCGACCTATGTGGTGATTCCGGGCAAAAAGAAAATATTAGCGCAATTAAAAAAAGAAGCTAAAGGGAAAGAAAATATTTATATTGCTACCGACCCTGATCGGGAAGGCGAGGCGATTGGCTGGCAGATAAAAGAGAAATTATTTAAAGGTAAAAACGTATCGCGGGTAAGTTTTCATGAGATTACTCCGCACGCGGTGGCTGAGGCTTTTAAAAACGCGCGGGAGTTTGATGTTCATATGATTGAGGCCCAGGTTGGCCGCCGGGTTTTAGACCGGATGGTGGGGTATTTCCTGAGCCCTTTACTTTGGAAGAAAATTGCCCGCGGCTTAAGCGCCGGGCGCGTGCAATCTGTAGGGTTAAGATTAATCGCGGAAAGAGAGCGGCAGATTCAAAAGTTTACCGCCAGTGAATATTGGGAGATTTCCGCGGAATTATTTAAGCCTAAAGTTTCAGGAGAAAGTAATTTTATCGCGAAGCTGGAAAAAATTGAGAATCAGAAAGCCGAAATTAAGCGTAACCAGGATGCTCAAGATATCTGTGATCAGTTAAAAGACAAAGAGTTTAAGGTTTTAGAGATCAAAAAGACAGAAAAAAAGCGTTATCCTCCGGCACCGTTTATTACCAGCACGATGCAGCAGGAGGCGTTTAACAAGCTTAGATTTAACGCTTCCAAGACGATGTTGATCGCGCAGCAGCTTTATGAAGGTATTGATATCGGTGAGGATAATCCCGTGGGGTTAATTACTTATATGCGTACGGATTCCCCTAATGTCGCTGCGGAAGCAATTCTTGAGGTGCGCGAGCATATTGGAAGAAGTTTTGGCAAAGATTTTCTTCCGGAGAAACCGAATGTTTTTAAAGCCAAGAAGTCCGCGCAGGAAGCGCATGAGGCAATCCGCCCCAGTTATATTTGCCGGTCACCGGAGAGCCTGAAGGATTTTCTTAATCATGATCAAATACGGCTTTATGAACTTATCTATAACCGTTTCTTAGCCAGCCAGATGAAACCGGCGGAGTTTTTGGCAACCTCGGTGGATATTCTAGCGGATAAATATTTATTCGTGGCTAACGGGAGCCATTTACTTTTTGAGGGTTTTCTGGCCGCTTATAATAAAATTCAGACGGAAGAAAAAGAAGAGGAGGATGAGGAGAAGGAAAAAGCCAAGAATGTAGTTCCTCCTTTAGAGCAGGGAGAAATACTTGGCTTAAAAGCGCTTAATCCTTCGCAGCATTTTACCAAGCCTCCTCCTAGGTTCTCGGATAGCTCATTAATTAAGGCTTTGGAAGAAGAGGGAATTGGCCGGCCTTCGACCTACGCGCCGATTATTTATACGATTATTCTGCGCGACTATGTGCGCCGGATCAAAGGTTATCTTAATCCTACGGAGCTGGGTTTTAAGGTAAACGATATGCTGGTAGAATATTTTCCTAAGATTATTGACGTAAAATTTACGGCTTCCATTGAAGAAAAGCTGGATGAGATTGCCGAAGGCGCGTTGAGTAGTGTTAAGGTATTAGAAGAGTTTTATTTACCTTTTAAGGAGAGCCTGGATTTTGCTCAGGCCAATATCGTTAAGGAAGTTATCACTACGGAAGAACTCTGTGATAAATGCGGCAAGCCTTTGATCGTAAAGTGGGGAAGGCGCGGAAAATTTTTAAGCTGCTCGGCTTTTCCGGAGTGCAAGAATTCCAAGTCCATTACCTCGGGGGTTAAGTGCGGGATTGAAAATTGCGAGGGAGAGTTAATCGAGCGCCGTTCTAAGCGCGGATTTTTCTACGGCTGTTCAAATTTCCCCAAATGCACCTTTACCTCGCGCGACTTACCGGAGGATAAGGAAGAATAATGAATTTGTTGTTATGTGTTATTGTGAGGAGTTTCGTCTTTGAAACGTTGGCGAGACGACGTCTGCCCGCCAATGGTTTGTGGCGGGAAGCAATCTAAACACAGTATCTATTGCAAAAAAACCGTCATTCTGAGGCCGAGTGAAACGAGGCCGAAGAATCCAGGGTATGGCAGAGAAAAAAGGATATGTCTATATTTTGACAAATACGAAGAATACGGTTTTATATACAGGAGTTACGAGTAATTTAGTGAAGAGGGTTTATGAGCACAAGAATAAAAAAGTGTCAGGGTTTACAGAGAAATATAACCTGCATAAATTGATTTACTATGAGATTTTTGAAGATATGGTAAACGCAATAACGCGTGAGAAGCAAATTAAAGGTTGGTTGCGCAGTAAAAAGATTGCGTTGATAGAGCAGGTTAATTCGAATTGGAATGATTTGTATTTGTCAATTGTTTGAGATCCTTCGGCTTCGCCTCAGGATGACGGAACGGGTATTTTCTAGAAATATCTAAAGGTAAAGTCATTCTGAGGAGCGTCCGCGACGAAGAATCTAAAAAGAGATTCTTCGCCCGCCACTGATTCGTTGGCGGGCTCGCAATGACACTCAAGGAGGAATGGTGGAAAAAGTAAGATCCCTTGGAATAGCGATAATTAGTCGGTTTGAAGTAATAGTTGGTACAATAGGATTATTTATTTCTATACCATTTATTATATTTGAATGGTTAGATGAATTGAATAGGGTGCATGTTGGAAATGAAGATTATGTGGGGTTTGGTGTGGTTCTAATTCTGGGAATAGTGAGTGGCATGATTTTAATAGCAGGTAAATTCACGTATCGTTTAAATCCTATAGGCAGAATTTTAAATTTAATATTAGCTTATGGATTAGTTATTTTATATATCTTATTCTTTTCTATAACAGTTCGCTCAACAGGTTTCTATCCGTATTTTAAAGACGTTTTTTTGATCGCAGTTTCATAATTATTTTTGTTATTCCTTTTCTTTGGTCGTCATTTTTAATTTATTTCTTTACAGTACTTTGTTAGTTTTTAAGTTTTTTCTTAAATCGTTCCGATTTGATGTTGTAAAGTTGAGCAGCAAGTTCCTTGTTCTTTGATAGCAGGAAGCTAGAGTCAATGATGATCAGTGAAGCAACGGCTTGCTTGCATT
>JAHIKK010000114.1 GCA_018897555.1 Candidatus Omnitrophota bacterium | reverse complement strand
ATCCTTCACTTCGCTGCGCTTCGTTCAGGATGACAAAACAACCGCCACCCACATCCAAAATCTTCATAATACCCATCTCTATTCAAGCGTGTTTTTCATAGAACTTTTGACAGTATCAATTCTTTGTCGCAACTTCACCTGCAGCCGTCTCTACTCTTTCAGCTTCTTTTTCAATATCTTTGGCTAGAACCCCAGCGTATATTTTTGCCGATTCCTTTAATGCACTAATAGCCGGACAATCTTCGTCTTTCGGACAAGTTAAGGCATCGAGGAATGAACCGCCGTCGGTATATTGGTCAGGAAATTTCCCTTCCACGCCTGCTTTTTTATTGGCCTTTTGAGTATCGGAACCAAGAGAAACTACTTTTTTCTTTAACGATAACTCTGCCAATTTTTGCTGAAATTTGTTACTGCCTTCAGCAAGGACATCATTTAAATCAAATGGCCCAACAGGCCCGGATTGTAATACCAATTTAACATTCTCATCCTCAAAAATATTAAATATTTCCGTAAGCCCCTGATCAGCAACGTCACCAATTACATAACCTTCAGGAATGTTCCCATCCTGAATAACCTGAATATCTTCTTTTTTTGCCGTAGTTAAATCTTTTACTACTTTAAGCGCCTTAGGATAATATAAATCAATACCTTTAGCTTTTGCCGCCTCGACTACTTGTTTCCACATTTCTAAAGTATCCTTTTTAATCTCCATTTTACCGGTAGTCTTTCCTTCAGCGGCTAAAGGATAGGCGTTGATAGCGCCCACAACTACTACTTTATCGCCTTTATGCAAAACATTGTTAACTGCCTCCAAGAGCAGTTCTATTTTGTCTTTCTTTAAGCCTGAAACAACGAATGCTACCGCACCTTTTTCATGAGCTTGGCTAATTAATGTCCTGATTTTATTAACCCGGCCTATAAAGTCAGCTGTATTTTGTCCGCTGGCTAAAAGTAAAAATTTTCCCGCATCAGTGATTCGGGCATCGTAACGATGCACATCCGCTGTGCCAAAATTAAAGCCGATGGGGCCAACCAATGGCTCTTTTTCACCACGATAAAGCATTTCTTTTATCGCCGCTTCACGAAGCGCAGGATCGGCATCTGGGCTTTCTCCTGCAGGATCGCCGGCTTGTTCACGTAAATCCATGCGGCGATTTTCAGCAATAGCCCAATCCCCGAGTTTAAGATCCTTGACTTTTTGGGCGTATTTATTGATACTGTCTTGGTCAGTATCCGGTAAAAACCATACTTTCACATCGCCTTTTCCGCGGTAATTCTTAATAACCCAATAACTGGCTTCTATAAATCTTCCGGAAGCGTCTTTTTTGCCAACATATTCCTCTATACCTTGGCCGTATATTTTCGCCCTCTGGAAAGCATACCATCTGGCAACAGCGAACAAGCCTAGTTTTTCCACATATTTGCCTGCCGGCCTTCCATTGTGCCCAAGAATATAAAGCGCGTTATTATTAGAGAGCCTCTCCAGATAATCGTAACCTTCGATGAGTTTCTTATCCTGTTTATCTGAAACTTGTTCATTCTCGATATCGCCGACATCGGTGTTCAAAGTTGCATAAACCGGTTTACCGTCAGGAGACTTGAAATCTTCCAATTGCTTGTTGGTATAGGTAACTATTCCGGGTATAGCGGGAATTTCTACCTCTTTAGATTCTTTGGTTTTTACGCGTGCGCTCTTAAGCGGAAGCGTGGATTCAATCGCCTGAGATATTTCCACTAACTGCATAACGTCGTTTACCAGCCTTGTGGAAGCCTCTCTTTCATACAAACCGGTAAGCGCATGGATTCCGTTCATATTGTTGGGAATAACTATGGATTCCTGCGGAACCACCTTCGTAACCTTAACATCTCCGCTATCCGGCAAGTCTAAAACCTGAACTATCGGTGTAAACGGATGAATAACCGAGAGTTTATTAAATAAAATGTCTATCAGGAGCGTAGCGTCAAATTTATCTTTCTTAAAATCCACCAAAGCTATTCTTGGCTCTTCGCTTAAAAATTTCTTCACGGATTCAGCTGTCAATTTTTTACCCGTATTTTTGTCAAAACCGCTAATCCACATTTCCGTAAGATGGAATTTTGTCAAATGAGTATTGCTTGCGTCTGTGGTTAAGGAAGGCTTATTCTTAGCGCCCTTTCTAAACGCATTGATAATTTCAGAATAACCCTGCCGGCCTTCTAAATAATCTTCGGCGTGGTGATAACCTGTTTCTACAGCGGTGCCATCAGGAGATAATTTACCTTTTTGGCCGGGATCATTTGCTCTTCGACCCGTGGTTACTCTCACTACCAAATCCTTGCTATTAAAAGCTAATCTATCCAGGATAAATCCCTGGCCAGTGGTATTACAAGAAGGAAAGAAAAGGCTGTTTACGCCTTCCATTGCTTTTGAATAAGGAATCTTTAAAACATTAAGTGTGCCACTGTCAAAAAATCTATCGGCAATCTTAGGATCTTCAGCGCCTTCATACATTACTTTGATCTTCGGATATTTGCTGTAGATGTATTTTTTATTATAGGCAGCTACTGTTATTTCCTCTTTTGTCTCTGGATCCTCTGTTTCTCCATCAGTAGCATCGGTAATTAAATCCACTTCGCCGTTTTTCAACAAATCTTCCAGTATTCCTTCTGCCCCGATCTTCGCTTTCTCAAAGGCTTTTTTATCATCAGCGCTTAGTAAATAAAGAGGAACTCCCAGGCTTTGAGCTAAACCGGCTTTCTCGTTAGGTGAACGATTTACCGCCACAACATTGAACCCCATCTCACGAGACTTCTTTCCTACTTCGCTGCCAATCGTCCCAAATCCAAATATTAAATGGGTATATTTCGGCTGGACAATAGCTGACCATCCCCGGGTTAATTTATTCTTACTCCTTTTAAAAGTTAACAGTGTCGGCCTGGCTCCTTTTTGGGCTAAATCAGATTTGTACTCAAATTGAAAAAATTCATCCCTGAGCAAGCCTGTACCCATCCAGCGTTTTATACCGGCTAAACTGCCTGAAACAAAATTATCTTCGACGACATTAAGGCTGTTAGGCCTTGCTTTTGCTAGAGCGCTCTTATTAGTTAAGAAAGATTTTAATTTTAATTCATCGCCGGCGATATTAATTAACTCCAAACCTTTTTGTGATTTTGTCGTTACCAAAGATGTATATTCCAATAAGGAAGAATAATAAGTTTCCAAAACCGCGGAATTTGATAAATCCACAGTCGGCAGAACGGTTAAGGCTTGATCTATGCTATTCTCCTTAGCCAAAGCAAAATAGGCGTTATTTTTTCCTATAAGAAAATACGTATCGCCTTTTTTAGTTTTTTCGCCAAATAGTTTTTCTAACTGTTCAGTCTTTTCAGAAGAGGTAATAATCCCCTTGGAATACCCCGAACCGATTTCTTCAGTACCAGATACCGCGGATAAATATGCAGAGAATTTATTTAATAGCGCTAACTTTGCAGGTATTAATGTTGCTAGGGCATTTTTCACCGGCACAACATTTGGCGTAGAGATAACAATTTGAACCTTGCCTAAATCTTTGGTTTTAAATATTTTATTTTCAAACTCAGCTAATGAACTTAAGCCGGTTTTTATGTTTTCAGCTTTCCAGTTCATCCCGATATTTAAAATCTTGCCTTTTTTCTCACCCTGCGCGATAGCTTCATCAATAACCGGGCCAATCGCCTCCGGTGTCTTGGCAGCGCCTCCGATTAAACCACCGTCTACATCAGGCAAAGATAAAATAGCCTGCGCATTCTTACCATTAAGGCTACCGCCGTAGTCAACACCTAATTCGATTGTTAAAACCTTAGCCAATGTGTTTTTTATGAATCGGTGAGCAAGCTGGATTTCTTTTTCAGGATCAGGAGTTACCGGCGGTTGTTGATTAATCGCCCAGCGCGGCTCATAAGCTACTCTTAAAGCGATTTTTTGAGCATCTGCTTTGCTTATGCCGTCCAATATTTCCTCTAAGTCCTGCCTTAGGACTTCTTGCGTCCTTTTGGCTTTATATTGCTCCGCTGTCTCCCCTACACAGAGGACGGTCTGTTTAAAAGTATACTTATTGCTATAGGCAATCACCGTCTTTAGCTGTGTATTTATTATTTTATTTACGATTCGGCGCGCTAAATTTTCTTTTGCTAAAGCCGGAAAGGGTTCATTATAGCCTGCTTTTACAGTTTCCGCATAAGCCTCATCGGGCCGGGAATGAGTTTCAAGCCATTTAAATGTTTCATCTATTTCTTCTTCCGGAAGATTGGCAATTATTTTCAGGTTGTCTTTATATTCCTTTTGTTTATCTAAGAGAGAAATACTTTTATGCCAAGAAAACGTGAGGCTACCTATTAAGTTTGATATATTGCTTTCTAAACTGCCGCGCGTTTCAGAGTGGTTAAAAACTCCGCCCTCGGCTCCATCAAGAATAGCATGCTCTAGATTATACCCCCTGGTCATTGCGCCTTCCAGAAGCGATATCTGGTTACTTAAAACAAAAATTTCTGGTTTGTTAACTGGCGTTATGACCGGCACAGAGATAGGAACAGGAAAAGAATCTTTTTCTAAATCCGCCTTGATTTCCTTAATTGTGCTGCCACCGCCACCGTTTATCCCTGCCTTAGGCTTCAATTTATCCGCGTTGGCATAACTTCTCACAGGAACACTGGTAATAATAAAACTTACCGCGACAATCCCGGAAATTAATTTAGAAAACAATGTTTTCTTAGTAAACTGTGCGAACATTTTTTATTCCTCCTGTTTTATAACTTTTTATTCTTACCCGCTAATACCCACGGCTTTAAGAGCTGTTTCGTATGCAGCTTGGGCTTTAGCGCTCTCTTCGGTTACTTTTATCATTGGCACATCGGAAATCTGCGCGCTAACATCATTTAAGCTGTTTATAGCGCTTAAAGTTTTTTCATCAATATTGCCTTTATTACTCTTAACAAACTCTTGGCTTAAATCCTTATATTTATTGACCGCGACTTCATTTTCGGCAAAAATACCCGTAATTGCGCGGGCAATAAGCAGAGGTATATTATTCACGCTATTTTCTTTCGAATTCGGCGCCTGTAGATTCATCAACTTAATACCTGTGTTATCATTGACAAACTGCTTGGCAACTAAATCCTCTGAAGAACTAATTACTGTAATATTTACATTGCTGATACCTTGTTTCCTCACCGCATCTAACGCGGCATTCAACCCTTCGGAAGTAATTATATCAACCGCTTCTTCTACGCCTAAAATCTTTAACTTATCCGCTGCGGCCTGATCATTTGCCCACACCATAATCGCGATACCGATTTTAGCATCTTTTATCTTCCTTAACGCGGACAAACAGGAATTTTCAAATATGGTATTTGCGCCGATAACCAGAGCGCCTTTAAAATGATCTGACTTCTCAAAAACACTCACAAATTTATCATTTACCCTGGTATCAAAACCGCTATTAACTTTCCTATCCAAAGCAGTAAAAACTTCTCCCCTGCTTTGCATTAAGGGCACCTTTCTGTTTTCCGCGATAGTCGTCCATATCCTGCGCGGATTTTCTAATGCCAACTCTTTAGCTTGATCATTTATACGAATATATGGGCTATGCGGATCCAACGCTAAGAGATAAGATAGCAATTCCTCTGTGTTTACACTTAAAAAGTTAATCCCCAAATCAATATATTTTCCTAACACTAAAACATTGGCCGGCTTGGCTATTTCCATCCCCGCCATAAACCCATCTACTCCAGGCTCCAGACCCACTTCCTTCATAATCTTTAATGCCTTCTCTACACTCCCTAACTTCGTAGGTGAATCTAATCTTATTCCAATATTTTTGCGCCCGGAAGCTTCTCTTGCCTTCTTGATTGCTTCCAACTGCCAACGGAAGAATTCTTGATAGTCAGAATCAACAACTCTTTCTAATCCTTTAAAACCTAAATGCGGATTTTCATCAAACAATTCATGGGTTCCATTCTCCAACATTTGTTCATACGCGGTTTTTTCCAAATCATCGGTAGTATAAATAATCGGCGTCTCTTTGGAAGTAGCCGCAACTTTAGCCATAATCGCGTCAAAAACAAAATCTACCACATATTCTTTCGCGCTCTTGCCGCCGAATTTTTCCTTTAACTCTCCCTGGATAATCGGATCTTTATATAGACGTCCTATTCCGTCATACTCCATAAAAACCAAAGGATGTATCTTGAGTTTTTTAATCAGCTCGCTGGCATCCACTTCAACGGAACTGATTTTCTGCGGATTGCCTTCTTTCTGAGGAATTACCCAGTTAGCAATAGCAGGATCAAATGGGACATTAGCTAATTTCGCTTCTTCATCAGCAATAACTTTATTTACTTTCGCGTACACATCCTTAACCACGCTTATAGATTTTATACCACAGCGCACTAGAAAAGCGGCAAATTTAGGATCATTGGAAGGCCTTTGCCCGCAATATCCCGACCAGATCCCATATTCCGCGGCTTTTTTTATAACAACCTCCAACGCCACGAGCATCGCCGGATCCCCTTCATCAAAATAAGCTACCATTTTTTCATTATCCCGCCCAAGGCCCAAGGTAAACTGCGTTAAATCATTTGAACCTATGGACATAAACGGTTTAGTGCCATATTTTTTGGCTAAACCGGCAAGCGCCCGATAAAAATCATCTGATTGAAATATAATGGAAGAGGTTTCTACCATAATTCCGATTTGGGGCTTATCCTCGTCATCGAATAAACCTACCTCCGCCATCAATTCTACTGCCTCGACCATTTCTTCCACAGTTCTGACTACCGGAAGCATAATATCTATATTTGGCTGGAATTTTCGCGCTAACTTAATCGCTCTAAGCTCCAAAATGAAAGCTTCTCTGTAAGAAATATCCAGCATTCGGTAAACCCCGCGGAAACCCAGCATCGGATTATTTTCTAGCGGCTCAAAAGCAGGTCCGCTGACTTGATTAGCGTATTCGTTAGTTTTAAAATCAACGGTGCGCGCCTTAATCCGCTGCCCTTTCACCTGCGCGGAAGCGGTTTTAATCAAAGTTTGGGCGAGTTGATGAATAAAAAAATCTTCATAGGTTTTTACTTCCCGCTCTAAAAGAGGAGAATACCCTACCGCGGCAATAATTTCTTCTATCTTTTGCCCATATTCAGCAATAACATTCTTTTCTGCCCATTCTTTTGCCTGAGCGTCCTTAAAGCCGTTTCTCTGGGATTTATCCCAGATTAATCCACCCAAAGGATGAATCAAAATCTTGGTGGTATGGGCAAACTCTTCGCGGAAAAGCCCATAACCGTAATAGGAAATGAAATTAGAATATTGCCAAATCTTCATCGCCACATCGTCGGAAGAATTAATAATCCCCAACTCGGTTTTAGTCGGGCGCAAATCTTTAATTTTTGTATATTTAACACTTTTAACTATATCCAGCTCGCCCCTATAAACTTTACCTTCATTGCCATCAACAGTAACCACTTCTCCTTCAACCAGAACCTGGGTTGCGTTTTTCGTTCCCACCGTGCAAGGAACTTCTAATTCTCTGGCAACTATAGCCGCGTGACAAGTAAGCCCGCCTTCATCGGTAACAATCGCCGCGGCCCTTTTCATTGCCGGAACCATATCCGGCTTAGTCATTGTGGCGACTAAAATATCTCCTGTTTGAACCCTGTTTATTTCTGCCGCGGAATCGTCTTTCAAAATCACAACTCTTCCTGACGCGGCCTTAGGCGCGCCAGAAATTCCGCTTAAAATAACTTCTTTTTCTTTTTTAGATTCTTCCTTCACTCCGGAAATATCATCGATGACCGTATCCGGATGTTCCTCTTGTTTCTTATTCCAAATTGTATCCGGCCGAGCCTGCAATATCCAAAGTTTTCCTTTTTTATCAAACGCCCACTCAACATCCATATATTTTCCATAATGCAGATTAATTAACCTGACAGCTTTGGCCAGCTCAATCATTTGTTTTTTAGTTAGGGCAAAAGAATTACGTTCTTTCTCAGACGCCGCTACGAATTTAGTTGATTCTTTCGCCTTCAAACCCGGCTCTTCTCTATAAACAACCTTTTTTTCTTTTGATCCTTTTACTTGTTCAGTGATTATCGGTTCTCCGGTTTTTAAACTATACGTTCCCTTAATTGTGTCCGGGGTAATATCGCCGCCTACTACTGATTCACCTAAACCCCAATTCGCATTAGCAGTAAATCCCGGCATTCCGGTATTTACATCGACACCAAACACTACTCCCGCGGAATCAGCATTTACCATAATTTGAATAATTACACTTAAATAAGCTAAATCATGAGGATATCCTTTATGATGGCGATAATAAAGGGCCCTGTCCGTATACAAAGAAGCCCAATCGCTCTTGACCGCGGCAAGAACCGCTTTTATCCCCCGGATATTTAAATAAGTATCCTGCTGTCCGGCAAAAGAAGCGTCTGGAAGGTCTTCCGCAGTAGCAGAACTGCGCACCGCGACTTCTACATCCGGAACGCCCGCTTCATCACATATTTTTTGATACTCGCCTCTTATTGCATTTTCTACTTCTTTGGGCATTTCCCCAGCCTCGACAGCTTCGCGAATGAGCTTTCCCGCCCAACCAAGATCATCAGAATCGTAATCTATACCATCTAAAATAAAATTCATAAACTCTCGCAAAGTCATAGTTTTTGTCTGCTCAGGAGAATTATTGGCTAACTCTATTGCCTGCTTATACTCTTTAATAATGCCCTTTAGTTCTTGTAATTCCACCGAAGGTTTAGAAACTTTTCCTGCTCCTCGCTCTAACTCTTTATCTAAATAATCCTTAGTGCGTTGAACATCCCTAAGTTTCCTTGTCATCTTTTCAGCGATAATTGAATTTTTTACTTCCATTCTCCCGCTATTAATATGCTCGCGAAATGCTTTTGTGGTTAGCGCCACTGCTTTAGGCACATCAATCCCAGGAACATGGCCTAACTCTCCTAAATTCGCCCCTTTCCCTCCGGAAACAGCTTTACCAAGATCATTATTACGCAACTTATTAACCGGCACAATAATCTCTTGGATTAAATCTTGCTGCATCTCTGACAGCTGGAGACCTTTGACCGCGGCTTTTGCTCGTAATTTATCCGCATTACCTAAACCGGCATACCCCTTAATCGGCATACTTGTGAAAACAAAACCGGCTAAAACAATGCCCAGAATAAACTTTAAAAACCTAGATTTTTTCCCGGACATCTTAAACATTTTTCCTCCTTAAAGAGAAGATTTAATATTTTCTAACTTATTATCTTTATTAAGCTTCTACGCCTGTTAATTTTGCTAAAACAAAAAATATATATGAATTTTTGCTGATTTTAGATTTATGATGAAGACACTTAAAAACAAGATCCCAGCTATTTTTTCTATAATTAAAAATTAATCCCACATCATTTTTCTTGATTCTCTTCATTTTTTTAAGGAAGGGGTCGGACTTATTTTTATATAAATAAATCCGACCCCGGTTTTGTTGCTTACACGCCTACTCTAGTTGCGAGTTCTTCTATTATCTTTGCATCATCCTGGGCTATCTTAACATTCGATTCTATTTTCACAATTTCAACATCCTTTGCTGCCAATTCCAGGACCTTGCTGCTGGAAACTGCCTTTTGCGAAACAACGTTTATTTTTACTAATCCATTAATCAAATTAGTAAAAATATTCCGGGCTTCATTACTATCATTAAGTTCTGCTATAGCTTTAGTAATACCGACTAAAACACTTACTGTGTCTAAGGAAGAAATAACTTTCTGGCTGATCCCGGATTGTTTAATCTTCTCATTAACAACAGTAGTAACTAACTTAATCTTAGCCGGCGCAATTCCCATTTCATCTTTCAATTTCGCCGTTACCTGCATTACATCATCCGCTGTTATAATATTTATCCCTACATCAGATAAAATTTTCACAGCTTCGGCTCCTGCTCCATAGAAAGCGACTGCATACGAATCGTCTAGATTACTAACCGCTTTTAAGATCTCAGTTAATCCGCCTGCGCGAACCAGCCTTGAATCAATAATTAAAGCTTTGCTCGGCTTAACAACTGAAACAGCTTGTGCTTCTTGTCCAGCCTTGCCGCGAGTAATATCCGGTTCATAATATTTGCCAAAAGCCGGCTTCGCCGCGGGAAGATTTAACTCTGCCTTTATTTTAGGTAGTTCTATTTGGAGCGCGTAAGTTACTAACTCATGCGCGCTGTCGAATTCCTGAAGTGTAGACGACCGGATAATCGCCAGAATCTCCTGCCCGAGCTTAATGGAAGGCACCCATCCGCGTTGGAACATATTCCGGCCAACAATGCTTCCCTTGGCTCCCCCTAAATGAACCGAGGCGATTTCCATAAGTACATCCCAATCCTCTTTAGCCGGCCCGCCGGAAAATATAAGCGGCTGCCTATTGGCTAAAGCGCCAAAAAATGCTATCAGCCTTGTGCGCTCTTCCAGTGAACGGAATTCATAGCCTTCCTTAATTAGTAACTCTTTCTCTTCAGGACGAATCTTGGATTTAAGAGCCTTCATATTTTTCTTATCATCTTTAGTTACATCAGTGCTACCTTTAGAATCATACTCATGGCCATTAACTTTAGCGAATATATTTTCTAAATCTTTATCGCTGAGCTTGCCGAATCTTAGCCAATCCATATTTTTTTCGTCATCTTTATGCTTTACCTTATCTTCTTCCTTTTTAGAGTTAGGGTCATATGCCTGTCCAAAAACTTTAGCAAACATCGCCTTATACTCATCCAAAGTTTGTTCCCCGATGAAGAATTCTGCGGATGGTTTTATTTTCACAATATCCGCTTGAGCAACAATGGCTGTGTACGCCGCGTCGGCAGAGACATTTAAAGAGGTTTCATCTTGTTCAGCAATCGTACCTCTAGGATAGGACCAGACAATAACGGCCAGGCCATTTTCTCTAGCCGCGTCGATCATTTCCTGCAATTCCGCCATTTGTTGATTAAATTCCTCAGAACCTTCATAAATCGTAAATCCAACACCGGCTACGCCTGCCTCAGCCAGAGCCTTTATGGTCGCTTTTTGACCAAGTATCATTGAATGTTGCTTTTTCTTATCTCCTCCAACAGGAATGCTCATATTTATCTTGGCAATCAGCGGTACTTTATCCGCCCATTTATGCGCAATCTCAAGTATCGCTCCAGGATGCGCCACAAACCCATTCATTCCCATTGCATACGCTAACCCAACTTGAGCCCAGATATCCGCATTCTCAGGAACTTTGGCGAAGGTTTTAAATGGCCCGTGTTCTCCTCCCTGGTCAATAGGCAAAATAAATAACTTACCCGATCCCTTACCCTTCACTCCCCAGCCTCCCAATAATCCAGCCCGGTATATCTTTTCTATATTCTTTTTAACTGCCTCAGGCCTGCTGTGGAATTGTGTATCCAGCAACTCTTCGACTTCGTCAGCGTATTGAGCCTTATGAGTTAATTCCTCGCGCTGGCGTTGCTTCAACAAATCAGAAATCCTTTTGTTTTTGTTGAAATTCGTCTTTTCAGCATACTTCGCAGCTTCAGGGCTGGCGCTTTTAATTGCTGCCCGAGTTTTAAACACATCCTCTGTTTCAAATTGCGCGGTTACCACCAAAATGCTGCCATCAGGCGCGACAACAAAAGTGCTGGTGGTTAATTCGCCGGCTTTATCAGAAGTGTAAGTAGTTTGAATTCCCTGAAGTAAATTAGCCAGTTCATCACCAAAAATCCTGGCTTCCGCGCCATTAACACTGGTCATCGTGACCAAGCCGTTGCCTTGAACTGACTGCGCAGTCCGTTCATCTTTATATACTGCCTCGGCAGTACCCGTTGTTACAAACGGGAGCATTTCTTTTTCTGTAAATTTACCTGCGTTTGCCGATCTATAGTCAGCCTTGGTCGCCTCGTTGGAAACATAACGATGGGCAAATTGTCCACCAGGGACATTTTTAGCCACTAAACTCGAAGTTACTGCTTCCGCTGTGCCACTGCGACCAACAACAACAAAAGTATATTCTTTTTCTCCATATTTTACTTTTAACCCAGCGCTAGCGACAATCCGCGGCATAGCATCCCCGTCTCCGTTTAAAACAAGTTTTAACCCGGGGAATTGTTTCTGGAGCTCTTGAACATCTTTAAAAATCGCGTCATGCCGATGTTTATCTGTCTCATAATTTTTTCTGAGTGCGGTTTCACGCTCGCCTAAAGTAAAAACAGCTATTTGATTCATCCACTCTGCAAATGCCTCTGGATTTTCAATATCAATTCCATTAGCTTTAGCTATCTTCGGCAAAGCCACGCTGGGTAAATCATCCCAGGCAACTCCCGCATCTGTAGGCGCATTATAACTAAATCCGGTTATCCGGGCATCATCATTGACAAAAGGATTATCAATGGGATTATCAAACAAAGCCGCTAAAGACCAACTGTTCAGCGGATTCGTTATCGCTTTGGGATCCTGTTGGCCGTTGGTGACTTCCAGAAAATCTCCTACAAAACTTTTTCCCTTCACCTTCACTCCTAAGTCTTTTAACCGCTGCATTTCCGCATCAAATTCCGCTTTGGTCGTAAATGCTTTCCTGACATCCTGGCCATAACCGGAATAATAGATACTGCCCACATCCAAGGAGAATGAGTCGTCTCTTTTACCTTCATCCCCTGAAACACCTATGGCTAACTTGGTATCAACCGTGACAGCGTTGCGAATCCCCGCTTCGCCGAAAAACACAGCATTCCGGTCTGCGATTTCTTTGATTTCCTTGCCACCGCCGGCAAAAACCCAGGAACCAATAGCCCCATTAAAAGAAATATTCAGCAGATGCTTAAAACTATCGACCCCCAGTAAATCTTGGGGATTTAAATTGCCTTTTAAAGGTGTTATTTTCATATTCTTGATTTTTAAGCCATAATTAGGCAGATTAGCATCTAAACCAACTAACTGCTTAGCATCGACCTCAATTGTGCCTGCGGGAAGAACACGTTTAGCAGCAACCATTGCTGCTACGGTGCTTTTACCTGCGCTCGCAGCTAACTGTTGCGCCGAAACCTCATTCATTGAATCACTAAATTCCTGAAGAGGCGCAATAATTGGCTCCGCAATTTTCTGTTCTACGTTTTGCAAATTAAAGACGTCGGCCGTCTTTAATTGCAATTGACTTGCAATTCTAGTAACCTCTGCCGTTCCTTCATTACCACCACCAATTTTTTCAAGTTCACCAGCAACATCTCCCAAGGCGCTTGAACTTTCAGCTCTCTGCGGACGTAATTTATCTGCAATTGTTAAACCAGCATGCCCGCTCACAGGAACGCTGCTAAGAACAAAACAGATTATTACAAGGCTTAATACGAGTCTTGAAAATAAATCTTTTTTACCAATTTGTTTAAACATTTTCCTTCCTCCTGTTTTATTATTTTTCATTTTTTATTCATTTCCCGTTTCATCTATATTATCGCTCACTTGCGTTTTTCTTTCGCCTCTTAAGACGGAAAGATAAATGCTAGAGTCGGTTTTTTTGGTGATCGACGGCGTGACCACCGCGTAGGAATAGCCTCTTTCTTTAAACATCTGCGTCATGCCGGGCGTGTGAAACCCGCCGGCGATAAACACGGCTAATTTTTCTCCGGATTCATCCATTTTCTTAACAATATTCTTGATAAATGCCTGCTCGCGATCCGAACCCAATTTATAAAATTCCTCAAATTTACTCAGGTTCTCATCAATTACCCCAGAAGTTGGCGGCTGCACCGCTAAATTGTATTTGGCGCAGTTATCGCTTAAAAAACTCATCCAGGAACCGGTGGACATATTCGGCCTGTTGGCTTGAAAATACCCGTAATCCTCAGGGGTCAGCTCTAAACTCACAATACCCTTAAGCACATTCAGCGATTTTGAAATTTCAAACAATTTCTTCTGATCCGCGTTGGTAAAAAGCGCCTCTTTTATCTTTTCTTCCAAAGAACCGACTTCTTTTAAAAGCAGCGCGACATCTATCTTTTTGTTTTCATTGATATAACGAATATAGGCGCTGAGCTGGGGATATTTTTGCTCAAGGTTTATTTTTTTCTTGGTCGCCAGTTCTTTTAAAAATGAATAATATTCCCCGGGGTTGATCTTCCCCGCCTTGAAATCCTGGCTCTTGTCAATTACCGTTTTTACCTGCTTTTCATTAAGCAGGCTGGCTAAACTCTTAATAAACTCATTTCTTTGGGATTCCGCTTCTTTAAAATCCACCTCTTTCTCCAACCGGGAAAGCTCCGCGAAGGTACTCAAAAAAGGATAACTTTTAAGGTCAAAACCTTTATTCGCGGCAATATTCTTAAGATAGCCGCAGTATTCCCCTAAAGATAAAGTCTTATCCTCATAGTTTTTCTTGGCGCTCTCTAAATATTTCACTTCTTCGCTGTAGATCTTCAGCTTTAAAGCGCTGACAACTTTGGATAAATCCTCTAAATATTTTAATCCTTCGTCCCTGATGGCATCTACTTGATGGAAAACATCTAAATGCGCCTCATACAAGGCTTCATCTTCTACCCCATAAAGGTCTAAAGGATAGTCAGCAACAATGTCCAAATACTCCTCCCCTGAAATTTTCCCCAGCTTCAGGTATTTATCCGCCACCCCTTCCCTGGCTCCTTTATCCGCGTAGTTGCGCAAAAAATCAAGATTAACGTTTCCACTGCCGCCTTCAACCATGATCAATTTAAGGTTCTGCTCCTTGACCAGATAATCCAATAACCCGGCCATGTTTTTCTGGGCTTCATAATTACAATGGGCATCCTGGATATGGATAATCGTCTTACCTATATTAGTGTTGGGATTAGCATTCTGCGTATTAGCGGGTGTGATGGCCTGTATATCAAATACCTCTTTGATATTTCCAAATGTGGAGGGGATATTAATGGTTTTGACTACGGAGATTAAGTTTGCGGAGCCAATCCCGGAGAATAAAAAGCATTGGAGTATTAAGAATATTATAATTTTTCTGCGCTGATGTTTATTTTCCAACATTTTCTCCTTTTTTCTCGCGGCTCATAGCCAATAAAAAAACCACGATTTTTTAATTGAACTGACTCGGCAAAAAACCGAAACCGTCAGTTCAATTAAAAACCGTGGCTGTTTTTAATTACCTAACTAGAAAATTATAAACTTCAGAAAAACTTTTAAAAACTACTTTTCTTAAATACTAGCATAAGTATACAATATCAAGACACTTTGTCAAGCCTTTTTCGCCAAAATTTTCTTGGCAGGATTGCCTGCTCGACGATAATATAACTAAAAAGGGATGATTTTTAGCACTAATAGCTATTTTGCGCCTGTAGACGCAGGCAGGAGTTGTTGGATACCCTCTTCT
>JAHIKK010000113.1 GCA_018897555.1 Candidatus Omnitrophota bacterium | reverse complement strand
CCTTGGCAATTGATCCAAGAGAAAAAACCTGATTTAGATAAACGGCTCTTGATGATTCCACCTGTTGACTTAGATGCTCTGCTTGTTAAATACACCGATTCCTTAACTCAAGGGGGTAACAATGTGTTGACCGATCCCTAATGTGCAAATAGGTTGCAAATAGGTATAATATGCGCCTAGGTGGGCTCGAACCACCAATAACCAGTTCCGAAGACTGGTGCCTTATCCATTAGGCAATAGGCGCATTAAATGATCTCCGCCTTATCCCCTAGAATCTCTCTGATCTGCTCCAGCTTGCCTTTTTCCACAGGAAAAACGTTTTGCTCTGCGGTAGAACGCACCGGAGAGTTAAGCTGAATTTTATCCGGATTGATACGCAAAATTGCCTTTTTTAATTCTGCAATATGCCCCAGGCCATCATTCATGCCGGCGATCAGCATTACCTCCAGCCAAATCTGGCCGTGAAATTCTTTTCTCAAAGCAACCAGGCCATCAATAATTTCATTTAATTTTATACCGGCATGGGGACGGTCGATTTGTTTAAATATCTTTAGATCCACCGCATCTAAGGAAGGCACGATTAAATCCGCTTTCAGGAGCCCTTGGCGTACCGTAGGATCTCCCAGGAGCGTAGAATTAGTAATTACCGCGATTTTGGAACCGGTAATATTTTTTACCTGGTCAATCAACTCGCCGATACAAGTATTTAATGTCGGTTCACCCAGCCCGGAAAGAGTAACAAATTTTAGTTCCTGGGCATCCCGGGGATTATTTTGCATCCAAGATTTTAATTCCCGGATAATCTCATCGGCTTTGGCGTATTCTTTCCTTTCCAGAACCGTTTTGCCGACACTGCCCCATTGGCAGTAAATACAATCCAGGTCGCATATTTTATCCCGGCTAAGGCTTAAACCTAAGGAAAGCCCCAACCGGCGTGATTTTATCGGCCCATAAATATATTGCATATAAAAGGTATAGATAAATTTATAGGGCGCCGCTTAAGTAAGCAGCGCCCTATAGGTTTTCTCTTTAATTATTAAAAGGTTGGATTATTTAACCTCAAGCACACAGTTTTGCGAACCAATTGGATTGGCTACGCAAGAGGTGCAGTGCGGGTCATTTACCCAGTTCCCGTCTACGATAAACTTATACTCATGCCTGCCCGGCTTAAGAGCAACCTTGGCTGCCCAGCTGCCCTTACTATCCTTCTTGGCGAGCAACTTCTTGGTATCCCATTTATTGAAACTTCCGGAAACCACAACCTTTTTGGCCCCAGGGGCATATAATTTAAACTCCGTTGGCTTTGTTTCAACTGTCCGTGGCATAACTCCCTCCTTTTTATCTATATATCTTTACACTACAAAACAGCTGCTGTCAAGAAAAATATAGGGGACGGTTCTCTAAAACAGAGAACCGTCCCCTTGATTCTCTACACGGCAACTATCGAAATACAATTTTTATCCGCAAACCTGACACTTTCTTCTTGATCAATAAAAAGTGTTTTGCCGGCTTCAAAAGCAAGGCAGCTGCATTTTGCCTTAACTAAATTCTTGATCGTATTTAACCCGATAACCGGAATATCAAAACGCATATCCTGCTTAGGCTTACTTACCTTCACAATTACCACCCTGCCCCGGCCCAATTTACCTGCCCGGCGAATTAAGTTATCCGTTCCTTCAAAAGCCTCAACCGCAACTATAGCTTTGGTTTTGACGGCAACCGTCTGGCCGATATTCAGATTAGCCACAGCTTTAGCCAGGTTTAAACCAAAATAAACATCCTCCCAGGTATTAAAATCCGGCTCCTGTTTAGTGAGGGTGCCTTTTTTAGGTAAATATTCTTCAATAAAGGTAGTAGAGTCCAGAAGAGTAAGCCCGGCAGCTTCTAATCTTTTGGCTACTGCTCCAAATAATGTATCCGCCTGCTTGTCTTTAAGCGTATCCAGAATCTGCCTTAACTGCGGGCTGTTTTGAGTTTCTTTGCTGAATAACCTGCGCGGGCTGATTTGCCCGGCCATGACTACACCCTCCACGGCTTCGGCTTTAAAGATATCAAACATTTTTTCAAATTCAGAAAGCTTAAGCCAATAAATTTTATCAACGATTTTTTTTAATTTTGGGGAGGTATCGCCTTTAATGGCAATCGCGATAATTTTACAGTCTTTTTTCTTGGCATTGGCAGCAAATAACAGGGGGAATTTTCTATTTCCGGCAATTAAACCGATTTTCTTCATTAATTTAGCGGCAGGAGCGGGTAAAACCGCGCTCGGAGCTTTTCAGGAAATTAACCAGATAAATTATTTCTTCGGTTTTTTCTATTTCTTTTTCTACCCTTTCTAAAGCATGTTTTGCGGACAACCCGGAATTAAATATCAATTTAAAAGCCTGATCAATTTTATTAATCGCATCATGGCTGATGCCTTTGCGCCTTAAACCGATAAGATTTAAGCCATAGACGCGCGCCGGATGGCCATCGCAGGTGGAAAACGGAGGAATATCCTGAACGACCTTAGAGCATCCTCCGACAATTGCCAGCATGCCGATGCGCACGAACTGATGAATAGCCACTATTCCGCCGATAACTGCTTTATCTTCAATACTGACATGGCCGGCCAGGGTACTGTTATTGGCTAAAACACAACCGTTACCCACCCGGCAATCATGAGCAACATGTGAATAGGCCATCAATAAATTATCATCGCCGACAGAAGTCTTGGAGCCTTCGGCAGTCCCCGGATTAAGCGTGCAATATTCGCGGATAATATTGTTATTACCAATCTCTAAAAAAACTTTTTCACCTTTAAACTTAAGGTCCTGCGGCCGGCTGCCGATTACGGCTCCGGTAAATATTTCACAATTTTTACCGATAGTCGTATTGCCTTCAATTACGCAATGCGCGCCGATTTTAGTATCCGCGCCAATAGAGGCCTGATCGCTAATTATACTAAACGGGCCGACAGATACGCCTGAAGCTAATTTTGCTTTTGGAGAAACAATCGCGGAAGGATGTATCAACATAACTAATCTTTCAATTCGTTAAACTCACTAAAGATTAATGGTGAGCGCAGTCGAACCACTAATTCTCAACCAGGGCAAACATCAAATCTGCTTCTGCCACAACTTTTCCATCTACTAAGGCCTCACCATGCACAGTGCCCATCCTAGAGCGCATCTTGCCGGCGACTACCTCAAAAACCAGTTGATCACCGGGAACAACCACCTTTCTAAATTTAGCATTATCAATCGCTAAAAATAACGCTAATTTTCCCCGGTTTTCGTCGCTCTCCAGCATCATTACTCCGCCTACCTGAGCCATAGCTTCTATGATCAACACTCCCGGCATCACCGGCCGTCCCGGAAAATGCCCCCTAAAAAAATAGTCATTTATGGTTACATTCTTAATCCCTACCGCGCGTTTGCCTTTTTCCAAATGCGTTATGCGATCCACGAACAAAAACGGCTCACGGTGAGGCAGGACCCTCATAATCTGGTTAACATCCATTGCCCCTGCCAGATTCGCGCCTTGGCCGATCATTCTCTGTTCATAGATTTTCTGGGCGATCTTTAAATTTAAAGAATGTCCGCTTTTTAAAGCCACCACATGGCCGTTAATCGGGCAACCTGCCAAATAAAGGTCTCCGACTAAATCCAGGATCTTGTGCCGGACAAACTCATCAGGAAACCGGAGTTTGTTTTTGATTACACCCGTTTTACCCACCACTAAAGTATTTTCATAATTAGCGCCTAAACCTAAGCCTTGATTTTGTAATTCGCTCGCTTCGCTCTCCAGGCAAAAAGTGCGCGCCGAAGAAAGAGCGGTTTTAAAAGATTCGGCATTAACCGCTATCTCTAAAAATTGCGCCGCCAACATGGGATGATCATAGTTTAGGGTATAGGAAATCTTAAATTCTTTAGCCGGAAGTATAGTAATCGAGCCTGAGCCTTCCTGAATACATATCGGCTCTTTAACGGTATAGACATATCTGGGCGCATCCTGATGCGCAAAGCCTGCTTTTTCCAACGCCTCGAGGAAATTAATTGAGCTTCCGTCTAAACCGGGAACCTCATTATTATCTATCTGGATGTCAATATTATCTATTCCCAAACTGGATAAGGCGGCCATCAGATGTTCAACCGTCTGCACCTCTGCCTGATCATTACCGATAGAAGAACGCCGGCTGAATTTAGGCGCCAGTAATAAAGATCCCACATCCGCTTTGACCCGGGGGGCTCCGGAGATATCCGTACGAATAAAAGTCACCCCGGAATCCACCTCTGCCGGCTTAAAAGTTACATTGACTTTATTACCGGTGTGAATACCCACGCCCTTAAGCGTAACCTGATTAACAATCGTCTTCTGTTTTTCCATTTATTTATCCTTGGCCCTTGCCTCAAGCTCTTGGATCCTTATCTTTAATTCCTTAACCTGATTGAATAACTTGGGTAAGTTCTGGAGGCTGGCGTTTACTCTCTGCGTAGTCATAAAAGGCCTGGCCGGATAACCCGAAACCATCGTATCCGGCGGAACAGATTTTGCTACTCCTGTTTGGCCGGTGACAATAGCATTATCACCGACGATAATATGCCCGACTAATCCGGCTTGGCCGCCTAAGGTTACATTCTTGCCGATAATCACGCTGCCGGCGATACCCACCTGAGCAACAATCAGGGTGTTCTCACCGATAGCAACATTATGACCAATCTGCACCAGGTTATCAATTTTAGTACCGCGCCCGATAACCGTTTTACCAAAACGCGCCCGGTCAATAGTAACATTGGCGCCAATCTCAACATTATCACCAATCTCAACCGTCCCCACCTGAGGAATTTTATGATGCGCCCCTTTAACCGTGACAAATCCAAAACCATCCGAACCAATCACTGCTCCGGAATGGATAATTACGCCGCTGCCGATCCTGATCCGTTCACGTATGGAAACATGCGGATAAATTAATGCCTGATTGCCTATTTTGGTGTGATGGCCGATATAGCAACCGGCATAAATTATGACATTATCTCCGAGGGTAACATTATCCCCGATCACCGAATATGCCCCGATAGTTACGTCCTTACCCAAAGAAACATTCTTGCCCATAACCACGGTATAATCTATGC
The DNA here is from genome assembly GCA_018897555.1 of Candidatus Omnitrophota bacterium. Lineage (GTDB taxonomy): Bacteria > Omnitrophota > Gorgyraeia > Gygaellales > Profunditerraquicolaceae > UBA6249. The sequence continues at coordinate 994 of JAHIKK010000113.1, read as the reverse complement.
CGCGAGGATGCCCGGCATCATCGGGCGTAAACATGGAAATGATTTTAACGAAAGCCAAAGAAGGATTCTGGGTTATAATTATCGGCTTAGCCGTTCCTTGCGCGTCGGCTGAAGTGATAATCGCTGCCGCGTGTGTTTTATCCATCAGCGGGCTATACTTGGAATTAGCCAGAAAAGTAATCTCCCCTTCGGCTGCCTCCCGGATTCCGGAAGCTCCGGTAATCAAGGTATCCCCGTTACCGATAACCTGTCCGTCAATAAGCTTAGCTATCTCATTGAGTGTTTTTTGCATTTGTTAAACCTTTATTTACTTTATTTATTTCTTCCCGCTACCACTACCGCCATTTAGAATAGCAACAATCTGATTGGTAATCTCCATACTCTTGGTCTGATAAACCAATACCCGGTCATTAAACACCAAAGTATACCCTTCTTTCTCGGAATATTTTTTCACTACCTCCTCAATTTCTTTGAGGATCTCCTGCTCTTTCTCTTCCTGCTCTTTACGTAAATCCGCCTGCTTCTGACGGTCAGAATCCTGAAATTCCTTTACCTTGGCCGCAAGGTCAGCGCTTTTAGCTTCTCTTTCTTTATCATTAAGCAAACTCAATTTATCCTGGAAAGCTTTTAAATCGGCGACTTTTTTATCACGCTCGTCGGTATAAATCTTTCCTTTATCATTTAAAGCCTTGTAATATCCTTTAGTTTTATTGTATTCGTTAAAAGTACGGCTTAAATCGATATAACCGAACTTATCCGCGGCCTGCGCGCTGCCCGCCAATAAAGCCAAACCAAAGATTGCTATCCACAGAACCACTACTTTCTTATTCATTTCTACTTCCTCCTTTTTTATTATTAAATTTCACTCGTGTCCAAATTATGATTGAAAAAGCCTAACCGAATCCTTATGATGGTGATAGTCACCAACCATCACCAATACCGATATCCGTCGGCAAATAAGGAGGGCTAGGCTATGCACCATTATAATACAATT
>JAHIKK010000017.1 GCA_018897555.1 Candidatus Omnitrophota bacterium | reverse complement strand
TAACATTTGAGGGCTCCTTTCGGTTTTCATACCCTCATTATACCATATCAGCGTCGAGAATATCCGCTTTTTACTCAAATCACCGACGAGAAAATAAATTACTTGACTTCATAAAATTAGGCTATTTCGCAACAGGCTCACATTGCAATCATCTTTTTCATTGCGGAACCGGAAATGGAAGTTTTACCGTAAGTTATGACGGATATTTTCGTTTATGCTCTTCGTTATGGCATCCGGATTGTATCTATGACTTAAAGATAGGAAATCTAAAATACGCCTGGGAGAAGTTTATCCCCAAAGTAAGAGAGATGCGTTCGGAGAAAGAAGAATTCTTAAAGAAGTGCCGCATTTGCCCCATCATCAATCTCTGTATCTGGTGCCCGGCGCATTCCCATTTGGAAACCGCGGAATTAGATAAACCGGTTGATTATTTTTGTGAAGTAGCCCATGCCCGGGCAGAATCTTTATCCTCCCCAGGAAAATAAATTTGTCGGCGAATTTAAGAAATGACAACATCTAAATTAATATGGTAAAGCCTTAACATGCCTGAGCAAGATTTATTATTTTTTGAAACTTCCGGGTTCAGTATGTGGCCGTTTATCCGGCCGAAAGAAAAACTGCTGATTAAAAAAATCCCGGTAGATGATTTAAGGCCGGGGGATATTATTTTATACCGGGCAAATAACCAATTGGCCTGCCATCGTTTAGTAAAGAAAAATAGGGATTTTCTCTGGACGCGGGGGGACAATTCTATATCTTCTCCAGAAATGATAACTAAAGAAATGTTTATCGGTAAAGTGGTTGGTATTATAAAAAATAATAAAATGATCAGTCTTACAGGTTGGAGAAGCAGGCTTATCAACAGCTTTATGGTGATAATCGCTCCATTGATTATCAGATTTTTAAAACCTATCTATATGAAACTTCACAAAAGATGAATAAAGGCGTGTTCCTTATTGAAGACCATGATGAAGCGTTAAAAATTTGGCGGCAGAAGGGTTTGAAAAATCTTGATTTGGTGCATCTTGATGCCCATATTGATTTTGGGTTTTATCAGGCAAAACCGATACAGCAGGTGATGCAAGAGGCAAGAAGCTTGGATGAATTAAAAAGCGGCTTAGAATACAGTATTTCTTTCCAGCGCTATGAAAGCGATTTTGAAAAGCAGGCAAATATCGGCAATTATATTTATCCGGCAATGCGGGAAGGGATAGTTAAAGATTTTTACTGGGTTATTCCGGGAGGGTTGAAAGAATTTAAAAAATCTAAAAAATTTATAAGAGGCATAATCAAGAACTTTACGAAGGACAAAAGACAGAAGTCAGGAGCTAGGGAAGGAAAGGGAATAATTTCAGCTAAACTTTGGGGAAGAAAATTTGTTATATGTATTTTAGAAAAACTGCCCTTTTTAAGACAAAAAGTCCTGGTCGATATTGATACAGATTTCTTAGTTATAGACAGCCTCCTAAATGCGGCTAATACCGTAAAAATTGGCAAAAGAAAACCCTGGATTCTGCCGAAAGATTTGGCAGATAAGCTTAAGAAAAAAATAAAACAGCCGCGGATAATTACCATTGCCTATTCGGTAAACGGCGGTTATACCCCATTGGGGTATAAACACTTAGGTGATGAGATCGCCTATAATTTTTCTCCGGCGGAATTTAAAAGCCGTTTCAGGGCCGGTTTAGCGGCAGGCGCTAATTTTAATCTTTTTAGGTCTACGGGAAGAAAAGAATACTACGAAAAAGCAATTACATCCAATCCTGCTTACAGAGTTGCGGACAATAATTATGGGCCGCTTTACTTATCTTTGGGGAAGTTTTCTTTGGCGAGAAAAGAATTTTCGAAAGTATTAAGAGTTGACCCTAAAAACCCCGCTTGTCTCCTGGGCTTAGGCCAAATTTACTTAAGAAGAAATAATTTTAAAAAAGCAAAAACATATTTCTCCCTGGCTTTAAACCTGGGCAATCAAGGATTGTTTAATAAGATAGAAGAGCAATGCCTATTGGGAATGGCCGCGGCGGAATTTAAAATTGGCAATATTCATAAAGCAAAGAAATTATTGTTAAAGTATCAATCGCTTGAACGTTTAAACGCGCAAAGCCATTATCTTTTAGGCCGGATATATGAGAAAGAAAGAAGATTCCCTAAGGCAGTTATTTTTTATAAAAACTCGTTGATCTTAGGTTTTGACGCGTTGGAAATTATTCCTCGCTTATTAAAAATTGCCTTTTTGTTAAATAATAAACATGCTATAATTGAATTAGTTTCTCAAAGATATAATGCGTTTAAGATGGCATTTCTGAAAGCAAGAAAACTAAAAAACAACCGGGCAATAAAGAAGCGGGATAAAACTGAAAAAAAGATGCGCGCGATAGAAAAAATGCTTTCAAGAGGAGGAAAAACCAATGCAGGATAAAAAAGTATTAACTAAGAATTCCGATATGGTAACAAGGGCGATTGAAGATGAGACCATACTTCTGCCAATTTATAAGACCTCAGACGAGATAAACTGTATCTATACTTTAAATAAGGTTGCTTCAAGAATCTGGGAGTTAATAGATGGCAAAAAAACCCTTGCCGGTATCAAAAGGCAAGTTTTAAAAGAGTTTGATACAACACCTGAAGAAGTAGATAAGGAAATGAAGAAATTCTTAAAGGATTTAGAGGAGATTAAGGCGGTAAAATAGAAAGATGAAAAGTATTTTAAAAGAGCAGGAATTAAAGGATTATTTTATTAAGCAGGAGGATATTGAATTTGTTTTGCTTTTCGGTTCCTTTGCCTCCGGCCGTGTTAATCCAATGAGCGATATTGATATCGCAGTATATTTTACGGATGGGAAGGATGCATTAAAGTTAGGAGATAGACAAATAGAGATTATCTGCGCGGTTATGAGCATTTGTAAAGTAAATCGGGTGGATGTGGTAATCTTAAACCGCGCCAGCCCTTTTTTAAAGTTCCAGGTTATAAAATATGGCCGCCTGCTTCATACTAAAGATGAAAAAGCATTTTACAGATTTAAGGCTGTTTCGTTAGGTATCTATCAGGATATAAAACCAATGTATGATTTATATGAAAAAATGGCGGAGATTAGTTTACGAGGAGGACTATAGATGGTTGATGCTACGGTTGTGCGCAGGATACTCGCTTCATTAAACGAAAACCTTCAACATTTAAAGTCTAAACAAGGCGTATCGTTTGAAGAATACAAGAAAGACCCTGATATTCAGGCAATAGTAGAAAGAAAATTAGAGACCGCTATTCAAGCCTGTATTGATATAGGTAATCATATTGTATCACAGCAAAATTTTGGCAGCCCCTCTGATTACGGAGAAATATTTACCATATTAGCGCAAAAAGGGGTTATTAGCGATAAAGAAGCAGAAAAACTTATTAAAATGGCGGGTTTCAGGAATATAATTATACACGAATATAGAGATATTTTGATTGAAAAGGTTTACGATATTTTTCAGAACAGATTAGGAGATTTCTATGAGTTTGCTGAAGCCATATTAGATTATTTAAAACAAAATTAGAAAAGGAGGCTGTAAAAATGCCCAGAAAACCAAAATTCAGGCCGGTGATTACGCGGGTAAAACTCAACCTTAAACAAAGAGAGGAATCGGATGGAGAGAAGTTATGGATTTTATATTAGTTTTAAAATTTTTATTAGAAACCTTCCAACGCGAGAAAATAAGCTTTGCGCTTATCGGAGGTTTTGCCTTGCAGGCAAGCGGCGTAACCAGGACAACGCGCGATATTGACCTGCTTATTTTAAGCGAGAATAGCCAGAAAATTAAAGATATTATGCTTAGGCATGGTTATAAACTTATTCACGAAAGCGAAGATGTATTAAATTTCCTGAGCGATAAAATTGAATTGGGCAGAGTTGATTTTTTGCTTGCTCATAGGAAATATGCTATACAGATGCTGAAAAGAGCCGAAGAAAAAGAGGTAATTGGCAAAGAGTTCAAGATCAAAGTGCTTAGAGTAGAAGACCAGATAGGCCTTAAGGTGCAAGCCGGCTCAAATGACCCGCGGCGGTTGCATCAAGATATGGCGGATATCGAATGGCTGATAAAAAATAACTATCCCAGGCTGGATATTGAACTTTTAAGAGAGTATTTTAGGCTTTTTGATAGAGAAACGGAGTTGCATAAAATTATAGAGGAAATCAGATATGTTGACTGAAGAAGAAAAGAAAGAAATGCTTGAGGATGGACGGAGCAAGACCCGGCGGGATAATTTTAGGTCCTGCTCAAGAGAAAAAAATACCGGCAATATTTCTTTTGATAACTATCTTCTATTTCTCGATAACATACAAAAGATTTTTTCTCCGTTTAAAATGTCTCATCGCGTGACATCTACAAAAATAAACAAGCTTTGAGATTCAGATGCATGATATAATAATTCAGCGGCATGATAGGAAGCAGGCTAAAAAAGAATGAAAAATAAATCTGGCCCCATTTGATAGTGTCAGAAGTTCTATGGGAATTCCGAAAAAGAGGGGTAATTAAGTCAGGACTTTGTTAATTTTCAAGCCGCTGGATAAGCCTTTGAGAATATCGGAAAAAAACAAAAAACAACTGACGAAGAAAGT
>JAHIKK010000112.1 GCA_018897555.1 Candidatus Omnitrophota bacterium | reverse complement strand
CCGGAGAGATCCGCGCTTTTCGTAATAATGAGTTAGTTACCAATATTGATTTTGGGCGTATTGCCGCCTCTACTGCGCGCCAGGTAATTATCCAGAAAATGCGCGAGGCGGAAAAAGATGTGGTTTTTGCGGAATTCCAGAGCCGCGTGGGAGAGATTGTCAGCGGTACGGTTTACCGTTTTGAAAAGGGTAATGTGATTGTGGATTTGTTGGGTAAGGCCGAGGGTGTTTTGCTTAAACGCGAACAGTCGCCCAAAGAAGAATTTAAGCAAGGACAGCGTATTCGGGCCTATGTGGTGGAGGTAAAAAAAGATACCAAGGGCCCGCAGATTGTTTTGTCGCGCGCCCATCCTAATTTAGTTAAGGAATTATTTGAACTGGAGGTTCCGGAGATCTATGAAGGGATCGTGGAGATCAGGGGCATATCGCGCCAAGCCGGTGAACGTACTAAAATTTCGGTCTATTCCAAGAATGATAAGGTTGATGCTGTAGGCGCTTGCGTAGGCATGCGCGGAAATCGGGTAAGAAATATTGTTAATGAGTTACAAGGGGAGAAAATTGATATCGTGCGTTTTAATGATGATGTCCGTGAATATATCAAGGCCGCGCTTTCTCCGGCTAAGGTTTCAGAGATAAAATTAGACAGAGATAAAATGAAGGCCGGGGTGATTGTTGATGATGATCAGCTATCTTTGAGCATCGGTAAGCATGGCCAGAACGTGCGTTTGGCTTCCCGTCTCGTGGGTTGGGAGTTGGATATCCGCACTAAGAGCATGATCGCTGCTGAGGCGCTGGGTGGTAAAACAGAAGAAGGCCCTGCTGCTGTTTTGAAAGCAGAAGATATTCAGCCGGATTCCGCCAAGGTTGAAAAAGCCAGGAAAGAAACCAAAAAGACAGAAAAAAAGGTGTCTAAGGCCGCTGCTAAAAAAGAAACTTCTTTAGGTGAACTACTAGAAGTCAGTGAGAAGCTCGTCGAAAGTTTAAAAGAAGCAGGCATCAAGAGTGTAGATGATGTAATTAAACTTCAGGTGGAGGGGCTGACCAAGATTAAGGGTATTGGAGAAAAGAAGGCTCAAAAAATTATCGCCAAGGCCAAGAAACTGTCGTAGTTTTTTAATATAAAGTCCCGCCACAAAGATTGGCGGGCGAGAAAGAGAAAAATATGCTAAAAATAAAAAAAGAAAAAAAAGTAGTAAAAAAAATAGTTAAGCCTAAGGTTAAAGTGGAGGTAAAAACTAAGAAGCCGGTTGCTAAAGCGCAAGAGGCGGTTAAGTTTAAGCCTCTAGCTAAGCCGCTTAAGCTCAAATTGGCAGTAAACAAGGTTAAGGAAAAAATTAAGCCGGTATTTAAGTCTATGCTTAAACCGGTAGCAAAATCTGAGCCTAGGGTTGAAGTGAAAATGGCAGTTAAACCGGTAATAAAACCTGAAGCCAAGGTTGAAGTGAAAGCGGTAGTTAAACCGGTAATAAAACCTGAGCTCAAGGTTGAAGTAAAAGTGGCAGTTAAGCCTATCCATAAGCCAGAGGCAAAAGTCGAAGTTTCTCCTCCAGTGAAATCAGAATTTATCCCTGAGGTTAAGGCCGAAGCCGGCCCGGAAAAAGAGATTGAACTGGAGCTTCCGATTACGGTTAAAGATTTATCCATAAAATTACAGGAGAAGTCTTCGGTTCTGATTAAGCATCTTATGGGTATGGGGGTAATGATCGGGATTAATCAGTCTTTAGATGAGGCTACTTTAAATAAATTATGTTTAAAATATAATTTTGGAGTTAAGAAAGCTTTGAATGCCGAAGAAACGGCTTTGCAGGCGCATCAAAAAATAGATAAGCCGCAAGAGCAAAAGAGCCGTTCACCGATAGTAACCTTTATGGGGCATGTTGATCATGGTAAGACCTCTCTTTTGGATGCCATACGTAAAACTAAAGTTACAGAAGGAGAACATGGAGGGATTACTCAACATATCGGTGCTTACCGGGTCAGCCTTCCGCAGGGGGAGATTACCTTTTTAGATACACCCGGCCATGAAGCATTTACCGCGATGCGTGCTCGCGGCGCCCGGATTACCGATATTGTGGTGTTAGTCGTAGCTGCTGATGACGGAATTATGTCGCAAACTCAGGAAGCCATCGACCATGCGCGGGCTGCCGGAGTAACGATCATCGTGGCGATTAATAAAATAGATAAAGCGCAGGCAAATATAGACACGGTTAAAAAACAGTTAGCTGCAGCCGGATTAAATCCTGAGGATTGGGGCGGTAAAACGATTACTGTCCCGGTCTCTGCTAAGACCGGCGCGGGAATAGACAGCTTACTGGAGATGATTTTGTTGCAAGCCGAAATTATGGAATTAAAAGCCAATCCTGACCGCCTGGCCTATGGAGTAGTCGTGGAAGCCCGGATGGCTAAAGGCAGGGGGCCGGTAGCGACATTGCTTGTGCAGAACGGCACATTACATCTTAACCAGAATATAATCGTAGGTAATTTATATGGAAAAGTCAGGGCGATGCTCAATGACCGGGGGCAGGGAGTAACTTCTGTCGGCCCGGCAACTCCGGTAGAGATTTTGGGGATAAGCGGAATTCCGCAGGTAGGGGGCCAGTTTTTTGTGATTGAAGATGAAAGGCAGGCTAAGAGTTTAATTGCCGCCCGCGTGGAAAAAGAAAAGCTTCAGCAGGTTAAAGAGGTAAAGAGGGTAAGCTTGGAAGAGTTGCATCTGCAGATTGCCGCCGGTAAAATCAAGGAACTAAATTTAATTATTAAGGCGGATGTCCAGGGATCGCTGGAGGCAATTAAAGATACTTTGGAGAAGTTGAATGTTTCCGAAATAAAAATTAATATCATCCATCTGGGGGCGGGAAATATCAATACTTCCGATGTAATTTTAGCGGTAGCTTCTGATGCGTTGCTTTTGGGATTTAATGTTTCTGCTGATGAGCCGGCTAAGGAGTTGATCTCCAAAGAAGGCATAGATGTAAAAATATATAATATTATTTATGAGCTGGCTAATGACATAAAAGCTGCGGTTGAGGGTATGCTTGATCCAAAATTAAAGAAAGTATTTTTAGGCAGGGTCGAAGTCAGGAAGATGTTTAAGCTTTCCAGTTCCGGTATCATTGCCGGATGTTTTGTAACCAAGGGGAAGATTAACCGTAGCTGCATGATTACCGTGATGCGCAATGGTGCGGTTGCTTTTGAAGGCAAGCTTGCCAGCCTTAAACGTTTTAAGGATGATGTGCGCGAGGTTGGTGAGGGGTTTGAGTGTGGTATTGCAGTTAGCGGGTTTGATCAATTAGTCGAAGGCGATATTATTGAAGCTTATGATATAGAGAAGATAGCGAGGAAGTTATAGCTTACAGCTATATCGGACTAAGATATGCATAAAAAGCGGATATTGAGCGGGATGCGTCCTACGGGTAAATTACATCTGGGCCATTTGGTTGGTGCTTTGGCTAATTGGACGAAGTTGCAAGATGAATATGATTGTTTCTTTATGGTCGCGGATTGGCATGCGCTGATGTCTGAGTATGAAAATCCGGACTTGCTTAAAGATAACATGTTGGACAATGTCATTGATTGGCTCTCTTGCGGGATTGACCCTGAAAGATCCACTATTTTTATTCAATCGCAAGTTCCCGAACACCTGGAGCTTTATTTTATTTTTTCTCTGATTACGCCCTTAGGGCTGCTTGAGCGTTGCCCTACCTATAAAGAACAACTGCGCCAGGTGGTTAATCGCGATTTAAGTACTTATGCTTTTTTAGGGTATCCGGTTTTACAAGCCGCGGATATTTTACTTTATAAGGCCGATAGCGTGCCGGTGGGTGAGGATCAGCTGCCGCATTTAGAGTTGTGCCGTCAGATAGCGCGAAAGTTTAATCATCTTTACAAAACAACTTGTTTTGCGGAACCCAAGGCTTTGCTTACCCAGACTACCCGTCTTTTAGGCTTAGATGGCCGCAAGATGAGTAAGAGTTATAATAATTATATCGCTCTCACTGACGCGCCCGAGGTTATCCGTAAAAAGGTGCAGAGTATGTTTACAGATCCGGAGCGTATTCACGTTGCTGATCGCGGGCATCCGGATAAATGCAATGTTTTCTCTTATTATGCGGCGTTTTCCCCTTTGCTTAAGGATCAGGTTCAGGAGCGTTGCAGTAAAGCCATGATTGGTTGCACGGAATGTAAAAAGGAATTGACAGTCCTGCTTACTAATTTATTGGCGCCGATTCAGGAAAAACGGCTCGCTTGGCAAAAAGACAAAAGGCGCATTCAAGAGATTTTATCCGCCGGAAGGCAAAAGGCATCCCTATTGGCTAAGAAAACTATTTTTACAGTAAGAGAATTGCTTAAAATATGAACTATAAAATCCGCCTGGATATGTTTGAGGGTCCGTTAGACCTGTTATTATATTTAGTCAAAAAAGACCACCTTAATATTTACGATATTCCGATTGCCAAAGTCACTCAACAATACTTAGAGTATATTAATTTGATGCAACTTTTGGATTTAAATATTGTAGGAGAATTTCTGGTAATGGCGGCCACGCTGATGCAGATAAAATCCAAAATGTTGCTTCCGGCAGAAGAGTTGGCGGTTTTAGAAGAACAGGAGGATCCGCGCGCGGAGTTGGTCAAAAGGCTGCTAGAGTATGAAAAGTTTAAACAAATCGCTGAAAATTTAAAGCAAAGGGAAGCTAGCCAGCAGGAAGTTTTTAAGCGCCCGAAAACCGAAGAAGCGGCCCAGAGTAAAGCGTTCGATAAGCAGGTGGATAAATATTTTGAGGCCAACATTTTTGATTTGATTAATGCTTTTTCTCAGGCTTTAAAAGATATACCCCGCGAAGTTTTTTATGAGGTGATCAAGGATCAGTATACGGTTGAGCAAAAAGTCCATGATATCCTGCACCTGCTGCTGGTACAAACAGAAATTAAGCTTTCGGAGCTATTCTCCAAGACTAAAAGCAAGATGGAGATTGTGGTGATCTTTTTAGCCATCCTGGAGCTGGCCAAAATGAAAGAAATTATTGCCCGTCAAGACGTGGAATTTGAAGATATAATTATGTCCAGGAACAAAGAAAACATTATTCCTTATGAGCGAAGAGACCAGGCACACACTGCTGAAAGCTGATTCCATTAATACGGATATCAAGGAATCCGAAGAGGATGTAGTTTTAAATATATCCTTAAGGCCCAAGAAGTTTGGTGAGTTTGTCGGCCATCAGGATATTGTGGATAATTTAAAAATTGCCATTCAGGCAGCTCAAGAGAGAAAAGAGCCCTTAGAACATGTACTTTTAAGCGGGCCTCCGGGGTTGGGTAAAACTTCCCTGTCGCATATTATCGCGCATGAGATGGGCGCTAAAATTACCGCCACCAGCGGCCCGGCGATTGAGCGGGCCGGAGATTTAATCGGTATACTGACCAATTTGGAGAGCGGAGACGTCCTGTTTATTGATGAGATACATCGCATGTCCAAAGTGGTGGAAGAATTTTTGTATCCGGCAATGGAAAGTTTCCAGATTGATTTTATTATTGATAAAGGGCCATACGCTAAGACCATCAAGTTTAACCTTAAGCCGTTTACTTTAATCGGTGCCACTACGCGCACCGGGCTTTTAGCTGCTCCGTTAAGAAGCAGGTTTGGCATATTTTATAGCCTGGATTTCTACAAGCTGGAAGATTTGGCTAAAATTATAAAAAATTCCAGCCAGTTATTATCGGTAAAAATTAATGCGGCGGCAACTTTAGAGATTGCCAAACGCTCCCGGGGGACTCCGCGTATCGCCAATCGGCTCTTGCGCCGGGTGAGGGATTACGCCCAGGTTTTAAAAATTCAAAATGTAGATCAGGCAGCAGCTTCCAAGATCCTTGATGAGCTGGGTATTGACCAGGCAGGTTTTGATGATTTGGATCGTAAGGTTTTAAAGTTAATTCTGGAGTCATTTGGCGGCGGGCCGGTAGGGATTGAGTCTTTAGCTGCCAGCCTCAATGAAGAGGTGGATACGATTGAGGATGCGGTCGAGCCGTATCTTTTAATGGCGGGGTATTTAAAACGTACTTCGCGGGGCCGCTTAGCTACCCGGAAGGCTTTTGAGCATTTTGGTTTAAAGTTCAATCAAGAGCAACAAGAAGAGATCTTTTAGTAAAGTTATGGATATCCTGCTGCACATCTGCTGCGGGCCTTGTTTAATTTATCCTTTTAGCAGGTTAAAAGATCAGGGATTTAAAATTAGCGGATTTTATTATAATCCTAATATTTACCCGGTTAGTGAATACCACCGGCGTGTTGAAGCCTTAAAGATTCTTAGTCAGGAATTTTCCCTGGTTGTAGAGTATCCGGAGCATGAAGAAAACGATTTTTTTCAGGCAATTAATACTCCGGAATTACTGCTTGGCCGGTGCGCAATCTGTTGGTCGTTGCGTTTGCGCAAAACTGCCAGGCAGGCTAAGCAAGGCGGTTTTAAAGTATTTAGTACCACCTTATTGGCCAGTCCATATCAGAATCATGAGTTGCTTAAACAATTAGGCTGTCAAATTGGCCAAGAAGTAGGTATAGATTTTTATTATGAAGATTTCCGCCTTGGTTTTAAGCAGGCGCAGATAGAAGCTAAGCGTCAAGGTATCTATCGCCAGAAATATTGCGGTTGTAAATACTCAATGCCGCCGCGGATTATGGAGAGAAATGAAGCATAAAACATTAACTCTATTACTAATCTGTTATTTATTCAGCTTTAGATTGGCCTTAGCCGAAGATCAGCCGATTCCGGTTAAGCCGGCTGTTCCTCGAGGTATTTGGGTGTCGGTGTTTTCCGCTAAAAAAATGCTTTATTCTGAAGCCGGTGTGCATAATTTGATCGCGCAATGTAATAAGGCTAAAATTAATGAGATTTATCTGCAGATTTTTCAGTCGGGTAATGCTTATTATGATTCGAGGATTGCTGACAAAACAAAATATGACCAGATGGTTGCCTCCGCCGGGTTGGATACGCTGGATTTATTGCTTAGAGAGGCCGGGCAGAACAATATTAAAGTTTTTGCCTGGGTGAACATCTTAGGATTGGGGAAAAACGAAAAAGCGGATATTCTGAATAAGTACGGCAGTTCCATTCTTACCCGCGATCAGTATCAAAGGCCTTCGAAGATTTCTACCAGCACGGAGTTGGATAAATATTATTTAAGAGAAGATATGATATTTTTAGAGCCGGGGGACACCAGGGTAGAAACGTACATACTCACGATTATTAATGAAATTATTAACCGTTATCCGTTATTTAGCGGGATACACTTAGATTATCTGCGTTATCCATCGCCTATTCCGTTTGTCCCGGGTTCAAGGTTTAATAAATTCGGTTTAACCTATGGTTATGGGCTGATGAATATAGAGAGATTTCGCGATAAAACCGGGATTAATGCTTTAGATACGCTGAACAATGAAGATGAGTATTTGGCCTGGGATAACTGGAAACGCCAGCAGGTTACGGATTTATTGCGTAAAATCACCAGTTTAGTTAAAGTTAAATCCCCCGGTTTAGCGGTCTCCTGCGCGGTTATTCCGGTTACTGAGCGCGCCTATAGCAACGCCTTCCAGGATTGGTCGGGTTGGTTAGAAGAGGGGATTATTGATTATGTGGTATTGATGTCTTATACTAAGGATAATCAGTTTGCTAAAGAAGTGGTAAAGAGCAGCCTGGGCCATCGCGGCAAAGGGAAAATTTATGTCGGTATGGGGGTGTTCTTAATGAAAGACAATCCGGACCTGTTTTCTAATCAACTTCGTTTGATTAATGATCTGGCTCCCGACGGCGTAGTCCTCTATTCCATTGACGATTTAACCGATCAAGTTATCGGCTACCTGAATTAAATAATGGGGACGGTTCTGTTTTTCTAAAATTGTATTCGGAAAAACAGAACCGTCCCCTAGTTTTAAATATGCTAAAACTTACTGAATTTGATTATCCGCTGCCTAAGGAACTGATTGCTCAATATCCTTTGGAAGATAGAGGCCAGGCCCGCCTTTTAATCGTCAATCGAAAAACCGGCACGATCAGCCACGAAGTATTTAAGGAGATTGCCGGATTTTTTAGAAAAAATGATTTGTTGGTGCTTAATGATACTAAGGTTTTGCACTGTCGTTTAATGGGGAATAAAATAACCGGCGGAAGAGTTGAAATTTTACTCACCCGCCGGATTAACGGCACAACTTTTTCCTGCCTGGTTCAGCCCAGCCGCACAAAAGTCGGTGAAAAGATTATTTTTGCTTCCGGCAAGGTTACCGGAATTTTAAGCAGCCGGGGGCAGATTAGTTTCAAGCAGACGGATGCGGATATGATTTATAACTTTGGGATTGTTCCTCTGCCGCCTTATATTAAACGTGATCCTGAGGATTTAGATACAGTTTATTATCAGACGGTTTACGCAAAAAATGAAGGGGCGCTTGCTGCGCCTACTGCCGGCCTGCATTTTACGCCAGAATCGCTTAAACAAATCCAGGCAGTTGGCGTTAATCTGGGTTATGTTACATTACATGTGGGGTTAGGCACTTTCCGTCCGGTTAAATGCGAAAATATCACTGAGCACAAAATGGAGCCGGAATATTTCTTAGTTCCTGATGCAACTATTGCCGCGCTGGCTAAAGTAAAAGCGGATAAAGGCCGCATTATTGCTGTGGGCACCACCAGCCTGAGGGCTTTGGAAACTTATGCCTCTGGCCGTAAAGAAGGCAATACAGATTTATTTATCTATCCGGGTTACAAATTCGCATCAGTAGATTGCCTGCTGACCAATTTTCATCTTCCGATGACTACTCTGTTCATGCTGGTTTGTGCATTTGGCGGCAAAGATTTAATGACCAAGGCATATCAAGAAGCAGTGGATAAGAAGTATAGATTTTATAGCTACGGTGATGCAATGCTGATCATTTAGCGGGTCCCCGCCATAAAGATTGGCGGGCAGGCTGTCTTGGGTATTTTCTAGCGCTGACGCGCGTCGAAAACACCCAAGCCACCCGCTAAGCAGTACATTTAATTGGTGTAGAGCGAGGTTTTCTAATATTATTTAAGAAAGGAGAATATGAAATGAAAAAATGTCCTTTTTGCGCAGAAGAAATACAGGATGAGGCCATTAAGTGTAAACATTGTGGAAGTTCTCTTGAAGGTTCAGCCAAGGAAATCCATAAAGAATTTCATTATATAACTCCAAAAATATTGTCCCTTGGCACATTACTTCCAGAAGAAAAATTGTATTTTGAAGTAAGGCCATTTATGGGTTCTTTTTTTGGCGCAACATCATTATTTACTATTATTTCCCTATTCTGGACCCCGTTTTGGGTTATTACGGTTATAACTTTTTTCATCAATCGCTCTCAATGGAAGAACACAATATATGCTATTACTAATAAAAGAATTATTACCCAAAGAGGTATGATTGGTAAGACATACAAAGAATGCCCCTTGAGCAAAGTGCAGAATATCGAAGTGAATGTTTTATGGTATAACACTAAAATCGGGAATATTCTATTTGATACTGCTGGAGGACCAGTAAAAGAATTAACTTGGATTGACATAAAGAATCCTAAAGACGTCCACCTAAAGATTTCTGATATATTGCACAAATAATAGTAATGAATAAAGGGACCGTTTCTATTTTACTAGAATCGGGCCCAAGAAAAATAGAAACGGTCTCTTTATTTTCAGAAGAGGAAAATTGGGAATTATGATACTTGGAGAAAAGTTTTCAGAACTTAGATTTACAAGAATGATAATTTTTTATTATAGTTTTTGCGTAGAGCAAGGTATTCTAACCTCATTCTGTGTTAAATGAGGTCTACTAAATTGTAGAGAGGGAGAAATGAGGAGACTTATTTTTATTGTGACCTTGAGCATTTTTGTAAGTGGCTGCGGTTTTTCTATGAGGGAAACATATATTAGAGGCCAGCGTCCTGCAACGTTAAAGAATTATAAGAATGGCTTAATCGCTCGTTTATCGCCAGAGCAGATACAGGAAGCTATTGACTTTGGTAAGAAGAACAGATTAAAGCCAGATGTTATCAATTACGCTTTCATATACTCAAAAAACATTACTAATTTCTTGGGTGGTATACGTCAAGTCTACATATTGATTTGCTCTAATTATTATTTGATTGCTGATTACGCAGCCAAGCAAACAAAGAATTATGAAGCAATAGATATGGACTACGTTAACTTTCTTGCAACGCTGCCGACATTTCACATTGAGACAGTAGAGCAGGTTAACCCAGTTGGCGCTGGATTATATGCATTTCAGAGTAAAGTAAATTTTGTTTTGCTCAAAGATGGCATCAAAGTTCAAGAAGCTGAATCGAACCCATTATACAATGACAAAAGCCCATATTCTTACTCTCATCTGTTGGGTGTCCAGAACAACTGGCAGGAAACCGCTAATGCTGTCGTGAAGCAAACAATGGAGATGGCAAACAAGATCGCTGAACAATATCGCAAAGATTTGAAGATAGATAGCAGTGACGTTGTCGGTTTATCAGTGCAGAAACCTAGCCATTTATACAATTACAGTGATATTAATTTATCGTCAAAGTATGAAATTGTGGTTATTTATGAAAACGAGGAGAAACGGATACCGATTGATTTTTCTAGAATTAAATAAGATCGATAAAAATAATTAATAGTTGCTTTGGCGGAGAACAGTATGGAATCGGGGGACGTTTTAAAAGGGGACACTCTTGATTTAGCGGATGGCTTGGCTTGTTCCGGAGCGCACGTTAAGAATCTTGCGCGGGCACGGTCCCGCCACGATTCTTGGCGGGGAGCGCAAGATTCTGCTCGAGCGTAGAGCCGCCACGCTGGGGCGGCTCAAGCGGTGCGCGGAGGAACAAGACAAGACAGACGCGTATGAGTTTCACCACAGTTCATTATAAGAAAAAATGTTTACATTAATCCATCAAGATAAAAATAGTAAAGCGCGGCTGGGCAGGGTTACTACTGCGCATGGGGATTTTGATACTCCGGCTTTTATGACGGTGGGCACGCATGCTACGGTCAAGGGGCTGATGTTTAAGGATATTGAGCAGGCGGGGGCGCAGATAATTTTGGCGAATGCTTACCATGTATTTTTAAGGCCGGGGATGGAGGTCATTAAAAAAGCCGGCGGCCTGCATAAATTTATGAGTTGGGATAAGCCGATACTTACGGATAGCGGAGGTTACCAGGTTTTTAGTTTAGCGCTATATCGTAAGATTTCTGATCAGGGGGTTGAATTTCAGTCGCATATTGACGGCTTAAAACATTTTCTTACCCCTGAAGATGTAATTAAAAATCAAGAGGACTTAGGCTCAGATATTATGATGCCGCTTGATGAATGCGTGCATTATCCCTGTATTAAGGATCAGGCCAAGGTAGCGATGGAGAGGACAATTGCCTGGGCAAAAAGATCGAAAGAGGCGCAGCTTAAAGAAAAGGGGGCTTTATTCGGTATTATTCAGGGAGCCACTTATGAAGACTTACGCCGTGATTGCGCTAAGCGTTTAGTGGATATGGATTTTGACGGCTACTCTATCGGCGGAGTTTCTGTTGGAGAAAGCAGCAATTTAATATATAATATCATTGAGTTGGTGGTAGATCTGCTGCCGCCAGGTAAGCCGCGTTATGCTATGGGTATTGGTTACCCTTTTGATATCGTCGAGGCCGTGGACCGGGGAGTGGATATGTTTGATTGCGTAATTCCTACCCGCTACGGAAGAAACGGGACTGCTTTTACCAGTGGCGGCAAGATTACTATCCGCAACGCCGCTTATACCGAGGATTTCAGGCCCTTAGACCCAAAATGCAGCTGTTATGTATGCCAGAATTTTTCTCGGGCTTATTTGCGGCATCTGTTTAACGCTAAAGAGATGTTAGGTTTGGTTTTACTTAGCCTGCATAATGTTTATTTTTTTCTGGATTTAATGCGGCAGATACGTGCGGCAATCAAAGAGGATAAGTTCAGCCAATTTAAGCAGATGTTTTTAATGAATTATAATAATCAGATATGCGTATAGATATTATCAGTATTTTTCCTAAAATGTTTTCTGCCGTATTGGATGAGTCCATTATTAAGCGGGCTCAGCAAAAAGGCAAGGTCAAGATTTTCACGCATGATTTAAGGGATTATACCCTGGATAAACATCGTAAAGTTGATGATCGTCCATTTGGCGGGGGAAGCGGCATGGTGCTGCAGGTAGAGCCTATTTTTAGGGCAGTACAGGCAATTAAGAAAAAGATTAAAGGTAAAGCCAAGGTAATTTTATTATGCCCTCAAGGGAAAAGGTTAAACCAGGCTTATGCCAAAAAATTATCCGGATGCCGGAATTTGATATTAATCTGCGGCCATTATGAAGGAATTGATGAGAGGGTGAGGCAATATTTAGCGGATGAAGAGGTCTCTATCGGGGATTATGTTTTAACCGGCGGAGAACTTGCGGCGATGGTGTTGGTAGATAGCTTAGTCCGGCTGCTACCCGGGGTACTCGGAGATAAAAATTCCTTGAATTTTGAGTCATTCGAAGGTAATCTATTAGAATACCCGCAATATAGCCGGCCGGCTAAATTTAAAAACTGGCCGGTTCCTGAAGTTTTGGTATCAGGAGATCATCATAAAATTCACGCTTGGCGTAAACTTCAGGCATTTAAGCGGACAAGGCTTAAGAGGCCGGATTTATTAAAGCAATAGAAAGGAGCAACAGTAATGGATATTAAATCAATTGAGGCAGGGTTTACTAAGAAAGAGATGCCGGCGATTAATGTCGGAGACACGGTTAAGGTGCTTACCAGAATTCCCGAAGGCCCGGATAAATTCCGCCTGCATCCTTTTGAGGGTGTGGTGATTGCGAAGAGTGGATCAGGCAGCAAAATTAATTTTACCGTGAGGAAAGTTTCTTCCGGTGAGGGGGTGGAGCGGGTGTTTCCGCTTTATTCTCCGGTTATTGACCGCATTGAGATTATCCGTTTTGGTAAGGTTAGAAGGGCTAAGCTTTACTATTTAAGAGGGAAGATTGGCAAACATGCCACTAAAATAGAAAGCAAAGAAGAAAAAGTTAAGTAAGTGCTCTGCTACGAAAGAAAGCTTAAGCTTAAGGGTTTTGATTATATTATCGGCGTGGATGAAGCAGGCCGAGGGCCTTTAGCCGGGCCGGTAGTAGCGGCGGCAGTGTGGTTAAAGGATTTTCGATTTATTCATCGGATAGATGATTCTAAAAAATTAACTCCGGCGCAAAGAAAAGACGCGTTTTTTGAAATAAAAAGTAAATCTTTATATGCCATTGCCGCCGTTAACCATATTAAGATTGATCAGATTAATATTTTGCAAGCGACAATCTTAGCCATGCAAAAGGCAATCTCTAAATTGACCAAGCAGCTTAAACCCCAAGAATTAGAACGCGTATTTGTACTTATTGACGGAAATATGCGCCTTAAGCTGGATCTGCCTTATCAGAGTATTGTTCAGGGGGATGGCAAATCTTTGAGTATCGCCGCCGCATCCATACTGGCTAAAGTACGGCGAGATCAGATTATGGATGCGTATCATAAAATTTATCCGCAATACGGTTTTATTCAGCATAAAGGTTATCCCACGCAAAGGCATCGGGAGATCTTAAGACAAATTGGGCCTGCGGCTATTCACAGAAAGAGTTTTTTAAAGTGCCTGAAACAAGGATAGAGTTTGGCAAGCAAGCAGAAAAAACAGCAGTGGAGTTTCTAAAAACTAAGGGTTATAAGATTCTCCAGCGTAATTATCGAACTAAATTTGGCGAAGTGGATATAATTGCAGAAGATAAGGGCACTATTTGTTTTGTGGAGGTTAAGGCCAGGCATTCCTCTAATTTCGGGGTTCCTGAAGAAGCGGTTTTTGCCAGGAAACAGAGGCAGATCTCCAAAGCCGCTATTTATTATTTGAAGAGCAATAATCTCCTGGAGCGTTCAGCGCGTTTTGATGTGTTGTCGCTTCTGTATTTGGATAATCTGCCGAAGATATCTTTAATTAAAGATGCTTTTGAATTAAACGCAAACTTTACACTGTAAAACCATGGAATATAAAACTCAAAGCTTAACTAAATACTTAAATGACCTTTCCGCCAAGCTTCCTGCTCCCGGCGGCGGATCTGCCGCGGCAATGAATGCGGCTATGGGTGCCAGCCTCCTGAGCATGGTGATTAATTTCACTTTGGGCAAGCCCAAATATTCTAAATATGAGAAAGAACTCAAAACGATTTTAAAAAAATCAGATAAATTAAAAGATGATTTCTTAAATTTGGTGGATTTAGATATTCTGGCATATAAGAGCAAGGATTCCCGGAAAGCAATGGATGTGCCTTTAATGCTGGCCAGGTTTTGTTGCGAAGGGTTAAAGATGCTGGCGCCTTTAATTAAAAAAACAAACGTAAATTTAATCAGCGATATGGCCATAGCGGCAATATTTTTAGAGTCGGCATTTTGCTCTGCCCGTCTTAATGTGGATATCAATTTAAAAATACTCAATGATAAAAAACTGACGGGCGTGATCAATAAAGAATTAGGGTTGAAAGCTAAGTTCGTTAAGCAGGCCAGGGCCAAAATGGAGGAAAAAGTTGGCAAAGTTATTAGAGGGTAAGCCTATCGCTGAAAAAATAAAGGAAGAATTACGCCTCACTGTGCGCGGTTTAAAACAGCCTCCGGTTTTAGCCAGTATTCTGATCGGTGAAAATCCCGGGGCAATGAGTTACGCAAAGTCACAGCAGAGGTTAGCCGGTGAACTTGGGATTGAATATTGTTTGCGCGTTTTGCCTGAAGAGGCAACTGAAAGCCAGGTAGTTGAACTCATTCAGAAATTAAACAACGATAAGCATGTGCATGGCATTAGCATTCAGATGCCTTTACCTAAACAAATAGATGGTGAGTCGATTCGCCGGTTTATTTTGCGGAATAAAGATATTGAAGGGGTGAATTCTCCGGTGGCGGCCGCGGTGATGGAATTAATTAAAACTAGCGGCGTGGATTTATATGGCAAGGAAGTGGTGGTGGTGGGCCATAGCGAAACAGTGGGTAAACCTTTGGTATTTTTGTTGTTGGATAAATTGGCTACGGTTACTGTTTGTCATATTGGCACAAGCAAGGCGGGCAAGTTAGAAGAGCATGTCCGGCACGCTGAAGTTTTGATTGTGGCCGTAGGCAAAGCCGGATTAATTAAGGGGGAATGGATTAAGGAGGGTGCGGTGGTCATTGATGTCGGGATTAACCGCGTAGGCGATAAGATTGTCGGAGATGTGGAATTTGAAGCAGCGGAAAAAAAGGCCAGCTACATTACTCCTGTACCCGGAGGAGTTGGCCCCTTGACCGTAGCTATTCTTATGCGCAACCTGGTCGAGGCAGCTGTCGCGCAGCAATAGATGTACTTGCGATTTCCGGCTCTTGCTTCCGGCACGAAGATTTTCGCCGTGTGCTGCGGCTTACGTCTCGCTCCGGCTATGTTCCTTACGCTAAAAGGACACAGCCTACGCTCGACGTAATTCCTTGCACACTATTGCCGAAAATCTTCTAACTGTGCCTCCAGCAAAAGCCGAAAATCTTAACTAAGAGGAGAGAATGGATAGTTATAAAAATCTTGTTAAAAATAAAATAATATTTATATTTTTTTGTTTTACTTTGATTACCTCTGTTGCTTACGCAGATGCGGGAATTCCTGTAGTGTTACTTGATATTCCATTATTGATGTTACAAGTTTTAGTCTTTGTAATGCTATTAGAGGCTTTTATATATAAATGGGTATTAAAAATTAGGTTTAAAGAAACCTTTTTTCCATCGATTGTTGCAAATTTTATCTCAACATTAGTTGGCGTACCCATTTTTTTTGTTAAAGCATTTATATGGAGATCAGGATTAAATAATTGGGTTATTTATATACCAGAATTAGTCGTACTTTATTTTTTAACTGTATTTATTGAATATTTTATAGTGAAAAAATATTTTAAGCCAATAGATAAGATAAAGATAAAACGAGCAGTTTGGATAGCAAATACTGCGTCGTATATTATTATTAGTTATATGTTATTTTATAGAACAGTTATTGGTAGGTAGAATTGCGCAATTCTGGGGACACGATACTTATCTTATAGAAATGTTTCTAGGTTTTAGAATGAATCTGGCAGTCTTCGAGTGAATGGCGTTTTAGTCAAAGCAGCAGGATTAATTAATCAACATTTGTGTCTTGACACATTTACTGAAATAGTGTATATTTATACCAGGGGGGTGTTAAATATGGCGAAAGCAGAGATGGCGCGAGAGAGATTAAGCATTGATGTGCTCCCTGAAGAGCATAGGAGAATAAAAGCCTACGCGGCTCTTCATGGTGAAACAATCCGGGAATATGTCGTGGAAAGCGTGCTGGAGCGTTTACGTCAAGAAGGAGAAGAGAAAGAATTATCAGCTTTAACTATGAATTTAAAGCAAGATCCTATTTTAAAGGAATTATGGAATAACGAAAAGGATGCCGCGTATGATAAAATATAAACGGGGAGATATAGTTCTCGTTGATTTTGGTTTTTCCGAAGGAATCGGATCTAAGAAAAGGCCTGCCTTAATAATAAGTAGTGATAATTATCATAATGGACGACAAGAGGTAATCGTTGCGGCTATCACCGGGAATATAAAAAGGGTGTTATTTGGTGATACCAAAATAGATAAATGGGAAGAGACAGGACTTATCTACCCATCTTTGGTTACAGGGATTATGCGAACAATAAAAGATAGCATGATAATTCATAAATTAGGGGCTCTATTACAGCAAGACCTCCAGAAGGTACAAAAGAATCTTGGGAAGGCGATGGGATTTTAAGTATATCGATTTTGGGAGATGGTATTTAGTCTCTAGAAAGCGAAGAACCCGCTCGTGAGAACGGGTTCGCGTGTATACGTAACTCTGAATTACTTCAGCTTGCAATAAAAATATAACATAATGTAGTATTATGTTAAGAAAAATAATTAAATGACTTTTAAAGAAAAAATACAGGCAGGGAAATTTTTGGTTACTTCTGAGGTTGGCCCGGACAAAGGGATCCATACTGAGAGGTTGTTGCAGGATGCTGAGCTTATTCGTAACAAAGTCGATGCGATTAATGTTACGGATTTACAGAGCTCCGTAATGCGCCTGGGGTCATTAACCGTGAGCTTTCTGCTTAAGCAGAAGGGTTTTGAGCCGATTTATCAGCTCACCTGCCGCGACCGTAACCGCCTGGCCCTGCAATCAGATTTACTTTCTGCGGCGGCTTTAGGAATTCAGAATGTTCTCATTGCCACCGGAGACCATCCTAGTTTAGGGGATCATCCGCAGGCCAAGCCGGTTTTTGATTTAGATTCAGTGCAATTATTACAGGTGGCCAGGAAATTAGAAACCGGTTTTGATATGCAGGATAATAAACTAGAGGGTAATCCGCCAAAATTCTGTATTGGCGCGGTAGTTAATCCCGGCTCAGACCCGTTAGCCCCGCAGATCATGAAGCTGGAGAAAAAAATTGCCGCCGGAGCTGAATTTTTCCAAACCCAGGCAGTTTTTGATATAAAAATTTTTGAGAACTTTATTTCCAAGATCAAAGAGGTTAAAGTTCCGATTATTGCGGGTATTGTTTTGTTGAAGTCCGCAGGTATGGCTCGCTACATGAATAAAAATGTTGCCGGCATTTATGTGCCGGAGGATTTGGTTTTAGAGATGGAGCAAAGTAAAGATAAGGCGGCTACTTCCATAGAGATTGCCAGCCGTTTAATTAAGCAATTAAAACCGCTGTGCCGGGGAATTCATATTATGCCCATTGGCTGGGATAAGCTTGTGCCCGAAGTTTTAAAGGCAAGTGGATTATAGATGGCGCTTAACTTACCGCAGATACCCGGCGCAAGAAAAAAGGGCGTTGTTTTCATCAGCTCCGAAGATGACTTAAAAAAGCTAGACGCTTATCTGATTAACGATACTGTCTGCATTGACGGGCCCACCGGCGTAGTATTCCCATTAGCCAAATTAATTTGTGAAAAATATAAGGTTGCGGTTAAGGTTATCAACACGCAGAGCTTTAGCGGCCAGTTACCGGCGGATATTCAGGTAATGCCTAACCCGATCCAGGAGATTGTCGGCGAGGGCAGAGCCGAAGCGGTTAAATTCAAAGACGGCAAAGCCGTCGGCGTATGTTTAGTTATCTTTGTAGATAAAGCCATGCCGGATCTCTCTTTAAGGCAGGTTAAAGCAGGCCAAGTGCCTCCATTACTCGCGGAACTTGGGACAAAAGGAACTCTCGCCGTATTAAATCTTACGCGTCAATCCCTGGATAGGGCAATCAGCCAAAAAGGCCAGAATGTAAAAATTGAGTTTCCGGAAACCAATTATTACCTGCCTTTAATTAATGCCCTGTTGAATATCCAGGTAAAAAACCTGCAAGATTGTTTAGCGGCTTTTAATCAGGCAGAGGCTTTGGCTAATCAGCAGGCTGCCTCCAGCGGTTTGTTCATTAATAGTTTAGGGGGTTTATTAAACCAGGGTATGGCTACTTTGATATGCGAGGAGATTTTAGCCGCCATAGCCGTGTTAAATCAAGAGCATCCTGCCGAGGGATGGGGTTTTATTCCGGATAAGATTTTGCGGTCGCTGGGTCTGCAATTAGTTGACGGAAGGATCGCGGGAATTGCGGTAATTTTGGGCCCGGCCAAGGATGATCAATCCGCTGTGGAATTAATTCGTGATTTTCAATCCAAAAGCATTGTTAGTTTTCTGGCGGGCAACATTAAGGGAAATACTTTTAAGCAGCAACTTCAAAATCAGGGGGTGGAATTAGGTTTAGAAAATTATATCGTGGCATTAGGAGATGACTATCTTTCCGCGATTTACGCGATTAATTTTGCGGTCCGCGTTCCCTTAATTTACGGTGGTAATAAGCCCGGACAGTGGGAAGGGATAGCGGATTATATCCGCAATCGTGTTTTGGCATTTGTCCTTCTGCTTGGCCAGGTGGATGAACTCTCAGTGGCCACAGGTTTAGGGGCCCTGGCTTTTGGCCTGCCCGTGATTACGGATCTGGATGTGCCGCAATTAGGTAAAATTGATACCACCTTATTTGAGGCCTTAGTTACGGAGAAGGATTATCGAAAATTACCTTCTAAATGTATTTTGACGCGTGGGATTAAAGTCAAAATGTTGCAGGTGCCTGTTCCCCTGCCTTATGCTGCTGCCTTTGAAGGCGAGCGTGTGCTTAAGGAGCAATTGGCGGCGGAGTTTGGAGGTAAGGCCGGAGCGGCGATTGAGTTTTTAAGTTCCGGTGATGAGGTTAGTATTACTGATGGTAGCGTGGAATTGATTGGCCCGGATATTGATCAGTTGCCGCCAGGGACTAAATCTTTACCTTTGGCGATAGTCGTAGATGTTTTTGGCCGTAAAATGCAAAAAGATTTTGAGTCAATATTAGAGAGGCAGATCCATCGTTTTATTAATTATGGCATGGGCCTGATGCATATGGGCCAGCGCGACAGGGTCTGGATTAGAATATCCCAGGATGCTTATAGTAAAGGTTTCCGGCTAAAACATTTGGGGATTATTTTACATGCGATGTTACATGCGGAGTACAGCGCGATTGTGGATAAGGTGCAGGTTAAGCTTTATACTCAGCAGGAGGATGTAGCCAGAGTTTCACTCCAGGCACAGCAAATTTATAATCAACGCGATGAGCGCTTAGCCGGCATGACTGATGAGAGCGTGGATACATTTTATTCCTGTTTATTATGCCAATCCTTTGCCCCGAATCATGTTTGCGTGGTTACTCCGGAGCGCTTAGGTTTATGCGGGGCATATTCCTGGCTGGATGCCAAAGCTTCTTTTGAAATTATCCCTACCGGCCCCAATCAACCTATTCTCAAAGGTAATCTCCTGGATGCCCGGCTTGGCCAATGGGATAATATAAATGCATTCGTCCAGCAAAAATCTAATCAAACCATTAGTGCGGTAAGTATGTATTCGCTGATGGATAGTCCGCAATCTTCCTGCGGATGTTTTGAATGCATTGTGGCTATTCTCCCGGAAGCCAACGGGGTAATGCTGGTGCACCGCGATTATTCCGGCAACACTCCTTGTGGGATGAGTTTTACAACTTTAGCCGGATTGGTTGGCGGCGGGGTGCAGACTCCGGGGTTCTTGGGGGTGGGTAAGTTATATATTTTAAGTAAGAAATTTATTTCAGCTGAAGGCGGCCTAACCAGAGTGGTCTGGATGCCCAAGGAGTTAAAGGAAATTTTGCATGACAAACTAAAATCCAGGGCCCAGGAGATTGGGCAAGAGGATTTATTGGATAAGATTGCCGATGAATCCGTAGCTACTAGTTTGGAAGAACTTCTCGTTTTTTTAAAACAGGTAGCGCATCCGGTATTAACCATGGATTCGATCATTTAGGCGAAAATTTTCTTGCTTTTTACTTGACGGATACAGCTAATTGTATATAATAGTTAACAGCTAAATGAATAATCTCTTCCCGCCTAAACTCATAATTACTGTAATTGCAACATTATCTGTTTATTTTTTTGCCGGGCTCACTAAAACATCTTTCCTTATATTGAATTCCTTGAATATTTAATTAATGGCTGAAAAAAGTTTAATCTTAATTGATGCCACTGCATTTTGTTATCGGGCATTTTATGCCTTAAAGGAGTTGAGCACATCCAGCGGCCAGAAGACAAACGCGGTTTATGGATTTATAAATATTCTGAATAAAGTATTAAAAGAGCAGAAGCCGGATTATCTGGTTTGCTGTTTTGATTTATCGCGGAACACTTTCCGCCTGAAGAAATTCGCGCAATATAAGATGCACCGGGCGGCAATGCCGGATAGCCTGATTAGCCAGATTCCTCTGATCAAAGAGGTGGTGGCAGCCTACGGAATTCCTATTTTTGAAAAAGAAGGTTTTGAAGCCGATGATCTCATCGCTCAGTTGGCCAAAGATGCCGCCTCGCGGTCATTGGCGGTGACCATTGTGAGTAGCGATAAAGATATCCTGCAATTAGTGGGTAAACGTATTTCGGTATTTAGCCCGAATAAAGACAGCGGAGTGTTTTATGACCTGGCTAAAGTAAAGGAGCGTTTCGGGGTTGCTCCGGAGCGGCTGGTAGATATTATCGCGCTGATGGGCGATACTGCGGATAATATCCCGGGGGTTCCGGGGATTGGAGATAAAACTGCCCAAAAACTGATCTTAGAATTTGGTTCTTTAGATAAGCTGTTGAAGAATATTTCAAAAGTAAAGCCTCAAAAAATTAAAGAAATGATCCAGAGCAATAGCCAGCGCATAAAATTAAATAGGGAGTTGATCAGCCTGGATCAAGAGCTGGATTTAGATTTGGATTTAGAAAAGGCTAAAACCGGACAGCCGGATTACTCCCGCCTCGCCGGCATTTTTAAGAAGTTGGAGTTTAAAAAGCTGCTCGGTGAACTTCCGGATGCGGCGGATAAAATCGCGCCAACCAGCCTGTGCAGCTGTAATCAGGCGGAGTTAACCGCCATGCTTAAACATTGCGATGAAATTGCCATTTACGGATCAAGCGCTGAGGATCTATTTTTTGCCATCGATGATAAATTCTTTAGCGGTAAGCTTGCCCAGGCAGCAGGCCTGCGCCTGGCAATTTCTGATCCTCGGATCAAGAAGACAGGCCATGATCTTAAGAAACTAAAAGTCGCTCTTTTTAGGGAAGGCTTGATTTTAAACGGCTTGGATTTTGATGTTATGATCGCCGCGTATCTGTTAAATCCATCGCGAACAAGTTATGCGCTGGAGGACTTGGCGTTGGAAAATTTAGGTGAATTTATCCGCCAGGGGTCTTTGGAAGCCAAAGAGGCATTGGCTTTGGTCATCAGATTAAAGCCGCCTCTTTTGCAGGCCTTAGAAGAAAAAGATTTATCCAGGCTTTTCTTTGATCTGGAGATGCCCTTGGTAAGCATTCTGGCAGAGATGGAGCAAGACGGGATAAAGTTGGATTTAGAGTTGCTTAAAAATCTTTCCGTTGATATTGAGCGCAGGTTAATTAAGTTAATTTCGGATATTTATGAGGCAAGTGGAACGCAATTTAACATCAACTCGCCAAAACAGCTGGGGGAGGTTTTGTTTGTTAAGTTGGGCCTTCCGGTAATTAAAAAAACTAAAACCGGGCCCTCTACGGATGAAGAGGTGTTAAAGCGCTTAAGCGATAAACATGCTTTACCCGCTCTATTGCTGGAGTATCGGCAGTTGACCAAATTAAAAAATACTTATGTCGACGCTCTGCCTAAACTAGTAGACCCTTCTAGCGGCAGGGTGCATACCTCTTTTAATCAGGCCGGTACCGAAACAGGCAGGTTAAGTTCCAGTAATCCTAATTTACAGAATATACCGATTAAGACGGATATCGGCAGTAAGATCAGGCAGGCGATTATTGCTTCCGGTGAAAAGAATTGCCTGCTTTCCTGTGATTATTCACAAATAGAATTAAGGGTGTTGGCGCATCTTTGTGGTGATCCTACGCTGATTGAGGCCTTTAGCCGCGATCAGGATGTGCACCGGTTGACGGCTTCTTTAATTTATAATCTCCCCGAATCAAAAGTTGAATCCTCGATGCGCGAGGTAGCCAAAAGAGTAAATTTCGGTATTATTTATGGCCAGAGCGCGTATGGCTTGAGCAAGGATCTGGATATCCCGGTCAATCAAGCGCAGGATTTTATCGATGCTTATTTTTTACGTTATCCTAAAGTGAAAGAATATATTGATGCCCAGATAAAAAAGGCTAAAAGCGAAGGATTCGTTACCACGCTTTTGGGAAGAAGAAGGTATATCCCTGAAATTAATAATAAAAACATGGGGATCCGGCAGTTTGCTGAGCGTCAAGCTGTAAATACCCCTATCCAGGGAACAGCCAGCGATTTAATTAAGCTGGCAATGATTAAGATATCCGCGCAAATTAAAGACAAGGGCTTAGCCGCCAAGATGATTTTACAGATTCATGATGAATTGGTTTTTGACCTGCCGATTTCCGAATTAAATATACTTACGGGGTTAGTTAAAGATCGAATGGAGAATGTCATGAAATTAGGCGTGCCGATAAAAGTAGATATGAAAACAGGAGCCAATTGGCTGAAGATGTCCGTATTTTCAGAAGGGGAAGAGGTGCTTTAATGAAGATAGCGATGGTGGCTTCGGAGGTTGTGCCTTTTGCTAAGACCGGAGGGCTGGCGGATGTGACGGGAGCTTTGCCTTTAGCTTTGGAGTATTGCGGGCATGAAATAATTGTGATCATGCCCGGTTATAAATGTATTACGGAGGCGAAGTTTAAAATTAGCCGGGTGGCCCAGGATGTAACCACTTGCGTTATGGGTAAAAATATTAAAGTCTACTTTATTGAAAATAAGGCTTATTTTAACCGTGATGGGCTGTATGGGGATAAAAACGGTGATTATCCGGATAATTTAGAGCGGTTTGCTTTTTTCTGCCGCCGGGCGCTGGATTTATTAAAAGAGATAGATTTTCCCGCGGATATTTTGCATTTACATGACTGGGAGGCGAGCCTGGTGGCGGGGTATTTGAAGAACTTGTATGCAAAGATGAGTTTTTATAGCCGGATGCGCTGCGTTCTCACTCTGCATAATATCGGTTATCAGGGGATTTTCGCTAAAGAAGAATTTCCCAAGCTGGGCCTGGGTTGGGAGCTTTTTGATATTGATGGTTTTGAATTTTTCAATAAGGTTAACCTGTTAAAAGGGGGAATGGTGTTTACGGATTTTATCAACACGGTTAGCCCCACTTATGCTCAGGAGATTCAGACCGAAAAGCTGGGATTTGGTTTAGATGGGCTCTTAAGGCAGCGTAAGGAGGTTTTAAGCGGCATTTTAAATGGGGTGGATTATTCTGTTTGGGATCCGAATACGGACAGATTTATCGCGCAGAATTTTTCTCTAGCCAACCCGGAAGATAAAGCCTTGAATAAAGAGGATTTACAGAAAATATGCGGCCTAGCGCTGAATAAGGATATTCCCGTTTTAGGAATGGTTTCCCGCCTGGCCGAGCAGAAGGGCCTGGATATTTTTGCCGAAGCCTTAGATGATCTTTGTAAGCTGGATGTGCAATTAGTTATTTTGGGAGCCGGAGACCTGAAGTATCAAAAAATTCTTAAGTCCGCCGCCCTGAAATATCCAAAAGTTATTTCATTAAATTTAAAATTTGATGATCCCCTGGCGCATAAGATTTACGCCGGCAGCGATATTTTCCTGATGCCGTCTCAATATGAGCCCTGTGGATTGGGGCAATTAATTAGTTTACATTACGGAACAATCCCGTTGGTTTTTAAAACCGGCGGCTTGGCGGATACCATCAGCAGGAATAATGGTTTTATTTTTAGCCAATACACCAAAGAAGAATTGCTAAAATTAATTAAAAAAGCCACGCTGGTATTTAAAGATAAAAATAAATGGCGATCTTTGATCAAGTATGCCATGGAATGTAATTTTTCCTGGAAGGTCTCGGCGGATAAATATATCCAGTTATATGGCAAAGCCAAGAAAAAATAAATTTATTTTAGGGGTTACCGGCTGTATCGGCTGCGGTAAAAGCACGGTAGCCGGTATGTTTAAGGATAAAGATTGCCTGTTGATTGATGCGGATTGCCTGGGGCATGAGCTTATCTTAAGCGGCACCGGAGTTTATAGGAAGATCATAAAATCGTTCGGCCGGGGAATCCTTAAGCCGGATAATTCCATTGACCGGGAAAAATTAGCAAAAATTGTTTTTACCGACAAAACCGCTTTAACTAAGCTGAATAGTATTGTGCATCCGGAGTTAATCCGGCAGATCAAGCGGCGTATCCGTAAAACAAAAAAGAGAATTATCGTTCTGGATGCGGCTTTAATTATTGAGGCAGGATTAACCCGGATGGTGGATAAGTTGATTGTAGTAACTGCCAGTAGGCAGCAGCAGATTTTACGCAGCCAGAAGAGTTTAGGGTTGGCAAAAAAACAGGTAGTTTTGAGAATGAAATCCCAGATTTCGCAAAAAGCAAAATCGCGCTTTGCGGATTTTATCATAGATAATAGCGGCCAGGTAACCAAAACCCAGAAACAAGTTTCTAAAATACGGAGGCAGTTGTGGAAAAGTTAGATATTAAAAATCTTAAAGAGATGAAGATTGGTGAGTTGAATAAGCTGGCTAAAGATTTAAATGCCAGCGGTACCAGCGGTTTAAAAAAGCAGGATCTGATTTTTAAAATACTTCAGGCTCAGGCGGAAAAGGAAGGGTTGATGTTCGGGGAAGGGGTGCTGGAGATCCTTTCTGAAGGATTTGGTTTCCTGCGCAGCCCGAATTATAATTATCTTCCCTGCCCGGATGATATTTATATCTCTCCGTCGCAGATCAGGAAATTTGAATTGCGCACGGGGGATACGGTCAGCGGCCAGATCCGTCCGCCTAAGGAAGGAGAAAAATATTTTGCTTTACTTAAGGTGGAGGCGGTGAATTTTGAGAATCCCGAGGAGGTAAAAGAAAAGGTGCTTTTTGACAATCTTACTCCGGTTTATCCGCGTGAGCCGTTTAATATGGAGACTAAACCGGATGAGTTATCTATGCGCATCATGGGGTTGCTTACTCCCATCGGTAAAGGCCAGCGCGGCCTGATTGTTGCTCAGCCCTATAGCGGTAAAACTGTTCTTTTGCAGAAGATCGCTAATGCCATTACCAGTAATAATCCGGATGTAATTCTAATTGTCCTGTTGATCGATGAGCGGCCGGAAGAAGTTACGGATATGCAGCGTAATGTTAAAGGTGAAGTAATCTCATCTACCTTTGATGAGCCGCCGGAACGCCACGTGCAGGTTGCCGAGATAGTTTTAGAGAAGGCCAAGCGCCTGGTGGAACATAAACGCGATGTGGTCGTCCTTTTAGACAGCATCACGCGTTTAGCCCGGGCCTATAACTCCGTGGTTCCGCATAGCGGCAAGGTTCTTTCCGGAGGTATTGATTCTAATGCCCTGCAGAAACCCAAGAGATTCTTTGGGGCGGCGCGCGCGGTAGATGAAGGCGGAAGCTTGACCATTATTGCTACGGCTTTAGTCGATACGGGAAGCCGGATGGATGAAGTTATCTTCGAAGAGTTTAAAGGAACGGGGAATATGGAAATCCAGCTGGATCGTAATCTCTTTCAGCGCAGGATTTATCCGGCTATTGATATTAAGCGTTCCAATACCCGCCATGAGGAACTCCTGGTCAAACCGGATGTGTTGTCAAAAACCTGGATATTACGCAAAGTTTTAAATGAGTTAAATAATGTGGAGGCGATGGAGTTATTGATTGAAAAGCTGGGAAAGACAAAGAATAACGAAGAGTTCTTAAACAGTATGAATCAGAAATAAAAAAGGAGAAAAGAAATGAAAGATAAGGTTCATCCCAATTACAAAGAGAGTACCATTGTTTGCGCTTGCGGTGAGACGGTGCACACCAGGTCAACGAAGCCCAGTATCCGGGTTGAGATTTGTTCAAAATGCCATCCATTTTTTACCGGAAAACAAAAGTTAGTGGATTCTGCCGGCCGCGTGGATAAATTCATCAAGAAATATGGTAAAAAATAAAATGTATGAGCAGTTAGAGAAACTAACTGCGCGTTATCAGGAGCTGGAGTATCTTTTAGGCAGCCACGAACAGATTGTTGACCGCCAGCAATATAATAAACTGGCCAAAGAGCTTTCTGATATCAAAGACGTAGTTTCTATATTCCGCGGCTACAAAAATTTGCTTAAAGAGATAAGTGACTTAGAGGGTGTGTTATCCGGAAAGCATGAACAGGATTTTCTGGAGTTGGCGCAGGAAGAACTTAAAAACCTGCAAGCCAAAAAAACAGATACAGAATCGGAATTAAAAAAAATCCTGGCCGGTGAAGATAAAGACGCCGGCCGTAATTGCATTGTTGAAATCCGGCAGGGCACCGGAGGGGATGAGGCAGGGCTTTTTGCGGCGGTACTCTATCGGATGTATTCCAAATATGCTGATTATAAAGGCTGGGTAATTGAACCGATGTACTCCAGTATTAACGAAGCCGGCGGAATTAAAGAGATAGTTTTTAGCGTAAAGGGCAAGGATTCTTTTCGTTGTTTGAAATTCGAAAGCGGCGTGCATCGCGTGCAGCGGGTTCCTACGACTGAGGCGCAAGGCCGGATTCATACTTCTACGGCTACGGTGGCAGTATTGGTGGAGCCGGAAGAGATCGATTTAGTTATCGAACCAAAAGATTTAAGGATTGATACTTATCGCTCCAGCGGCCCGGGTGGCCAGCATATGCAGAAGACGGATTCAGCCGTAAGGATTACCCATCTTCCTACCGGCACGGTAGTTGCTTGCCAGGATGAGCGTTCACAGATCAAGAATAGAGCCAAGGCGATGAGAGTTTTACGCGCCCGGATCTTAGAGGTAAAAGTCGAGGAGGAGGCAAAAAGATTATCCAGCGCCAGAAAAACCCAGATTGGCACCGGAGACCGCAGCGAAAAGATCCGGACTTATAATTTTCCGGACCGCCGGGTTACGGACCACCGGATTAATTTTACCGCGCATCAATTAGAGGCGGTTTTAGAGGGGCAGATGGATGAGCTTTTTGAGGCTTTATTAAAAGCAGAATCAGAGAAAAAGAATGAATGAAGCGGAGTTAGTTTATAGCCATGTTTTAAATTGCGGCCGGCTATCTTTATATCTGAATAAAGAGGCGCGTTTAGATAGAGATAAATCCGCCCAAGTATCCCGGATATTAAAGCGCAGGATAATGGGTGAGCCGTTGCAGTATATTTTAGGATCATGCGAATTCATGGGCTTGGAGTTTAAGGTTGATCAGCGTGCGTTGATTCCCCGCCCGGAAACAGAGATTTTAGTTGAGTCGGCTATAGCAGAATTAAAGGCAGAGGATAAAGTGTCTCCCGAGATTCTTGATCTGGGCACAGGTTCAGGCTGTATTGCCGTATCCATCGCTAAGCTATTGCCCCGGGCATTTGTTTGGGCTATCGATATATCGGATGAGGCTTTGCAGCTGGCAGGCGAGAATGCCCGTTTAAATAAAGTAGAGGTTAAATTTTTACGCATGGATCTTTTTAGCGGGCTTAAAAATAAAAAATTTGATTTAATTATCAGTAATCCTCCTTATATATCCGCGGGAGAGTTGGCGGGTTTGGCTAAAGAGATATCTTTTGAGCCGGTTCTGGCCCTGGCGGCAGGTATTGATGGTTTGGATTTTTATCGTTCGATAATCAGCCGGTCAACAGTTCATTTGCGCAATAACGGTTTATTGGCTTTTGAGGTAGGGTCCGGGCAGGCTAAAGCGGTGAGAGTGATGCTGGAAGAGAAAAATTTCAGTGATATAAAAATAATTAAGGATTATAATAATATCCAACGCGCAGTTTTGGCCAAAAAAGGAATGGATAAATGGATAAACTGATTATTGAAGGCGGGGCAAAATTAAAAGGCGAGGTTACGGTCTCCGGGGCAAAAAACGCTGTGTTGCCGATTCTGGCGGCGACCTTGCTTACGGATGAGGCGTGTGTAATTAAAGGTGTGCCGAATCTGCGTGATACCCATAGTATGCTGAAGATCTTACGCGCCCTAGGCAAGATTGCGGAGTTTGATAAAGGCAGGGTTAACGTTACCGCGGGTAAGGCTACAAATTATATCGCTGAATACAAATTAGTTTCGACCATGCGTGCTTCATTTTGTGTTTTGGGCCCGCTTTTAGGTAAATTGAAAAAAGCCAAAGTTTCTCTTCCGGGAGGCTGCGTGATTGGCGTGCGGCCGGTGGACCTGCATCTTAAAGGTATCCGGGCTTTGGGCGCGGATATTAGTATTGATTCAGGTTATGTGATTGCCAAGGCAAATAAATTGCACGGCGCTTATATCTATCTGGGCGGAGTCTACGGCTCATCAGTTTTAGCTACGGATAATGTGATGATGGCTGCGGTGCTGGCGTCCGGTAAAACGATAATTGAGTCTGCGGCCTGCGAGCCGGAAGTGGTAGATTTGGCGGAGTTTTTAATTAAGATGGGCGCGAAAATTAAGGGCCAGGGCACACCGGTGATTGAAATTGAGGGGGTAAAACATTTACATGGCGCAGTGCATTCAATAATTCCCGATCGAATCGAGGCCGGAACATTAATTTTAGCGGCTTTAATTACCGGTGGAGATGTATTAATTAAAAACGTGCAATACCAGCATCTGGGAGCTTTAATTGATAAACTAGATGAAGCTGGCGCGCATTTTGAACGCGTAGATGGAGCGCTAAGGGTTAAAGGCAATAAAAAATTAAACTCGGTAAATATTACTACGCTTCCCTATCCGGGATTTCCCACGGATATGCAGGCGCAGATGATGAGCTTAATGTCAGTCACCGGAGGCATCAGCGTAATTACCGAAAAAATTTATCCGGACAGGTTTATGCATGTTGCCGAGCTTAATCGTATGGGCGCGCATATTCAGAGAGAAGGGCCGCATGCTATTGTGGAGGGGATAAAAAGTTTATCCGGCGCTCCGGTAATGGCCAGCGACTTGCGGGCTTCTGCCGGCTTAGTTTTAGCCGGGTTAGCGGCGCGCGGGAAGACATCCATTTCCAGGATTTATCACTTGGAGCGGGGATATGAATTTATCGAAAAAAAGTTGATTAATTTGGGCGCTAAAGTTTGGAGAGAAGAAGAATGATTTTAATGATCGATAACTATGACTCCTTTACTTATAACCTGGTGCAGTATTTAGGAGAATTAGGGCAGCGGGTTTTGGTTTACCGGAATGACGCGCTAACGCTTAAGGAGATTAAGAAACTTAATCCGCAGGAAATAGTTATTTCTCCGGGGCCAGGCAGGCCGGAAGACGCGGGTATTTCCTGCGCGGTGATAGAAGAGTTTTGCGGAAAAATTCCTATTTTGGGAGTTTGCCTGGGGCATCAGGCAATCGGTTATGTTTTTGGCGGCAAAATCGTGCAGGCGAAGAGGCTGATGCATGGCAAGACCTCCAAAATTTATCATAATAAAAAAGAAATTTTTAAAAATATTCCCAATCCGTTTTTGGCCACGCGTTATCATTCTTTATTGGTGGAGAAGAAAAGCCTACCGGATTGCCTGGAGATAACCGCCTGGACAAAAGAATCTGAAATCATGGGGTTAAAACATAAAAAATTCCCTCTCTGGGGGGTGCAGTTTCACCCGGAATCTATACTCACTAAAAGCGGTAAAGCCATACTGGATAATTTTATTAAAATTAAATGATCAAAGATTCAACTAAACAATTACTTAGCAAAAAAGATCTAACTGACTTGCAGATGCAGCAGGTAATGCGGGAGATTCTAAGCGGCACGGCTGCTACCGCGGATATCGTCGCTTTTTTAACGGCTTTAAATGCTAAGGGCGAGACAGTCGCGGAATTAACGGCGGCGGTAAATGTCATGCTCAAATATGTTGAGCCGATTATCGTAGATAAACCCAACATCCTGGATACCTGCGGAACCGGGGGGGATAAAAAAGGAACATTCAATATTTCAACCCTTAGCGCGTTGGTCGCCTGCGGCGCCGGGGTGACGGTGGCTAAACACGGTAATCGTTCCGTATCCAGTAAATGCGGCAGCGCGGATATTTTGGAAGCTTTAGGCGTTAATATTAACATGGATACGGAAAAGATTAAAAGATGCCTTGTCCAGATAGGGATTGCTTTTTTATTTGCGCCAAATTTACATTTAGCCATGCGCTATGTTATGCCGGCAAGAAAACAAATCGCGCAAAAAACCATCTTTAATATTTTAGGGCCGTTGATTAATCCGGCGCGGGCCACTAATCAGTTAATCGGGGTATATGCCAGGCAGTGGGTTAGGCCGCTGGCAGAAGTTCTGCGCAATTTAGGTTCAAAGCATATTTTAGTGGTACATGGCGCCGATGGCCTGGATGAAGTCACGACTACGGATAAAACTTTTGTTACCGAGGTTAACGGCGGGATACTCAAAGATTACGAAATTGTCCCGGAGGATTTTGGTTTTAAGAGGGCAAGCCCAAATGATTTATTAGGCGGTTCAATCGATGAGAATGTAAAGATTACTCAGGAGCTCTTGAAGGGTAAGCCGGGCAGCTGCAGGGATATTGTTTTATTTAATGCCGGTTGCGCTATATATGCGGCGGATAAAACGGATACGATTGCCAAGGGAATAAAACTAGCACAGGAGTCCATTGATTCCGGGGCAGCATTGGAAAAACTTAAGCTCTTAAAGGAATATTCACAATAATACTTTAGTATGTCTAAAACTGATATCTTAAAACAAATTGTGGCAAAAAAGAAAGAAAGAATTCTTTTGGCCAAGCAGGCGCTTAGCCCGGAAGATTTAATCGCTAAATTAGCCGGTTTGCCGGCAACGCGGCCGTTTAAAGAGGCAATCAGTAAGCCTAAGCAGATCTGTTTGATTGCTGAAATTAAGCAGGCCTCACCTTCCAGGGGGATTATCCGCCAGAATTTTAATTTAGAGGAGATTGCCCGGCTTTACCAGGAGGCGGGGGTGCAGGCAGTTTCCGTATTAACGGAGGAGGATTTCTTTAGCGGGAATCTGGCTTATTTAAACCAGGTAAAGAATATCATCAGTGTTCCGATTTTGAGAAAAGATTTTATTTTAGAAAGCTATCAGGTTTATGAGTCCCGTTATTTTGGAGCGGATGCAATTTTATTGATTGCGGATTTATTGACCAAGGACAAGCTCCTGGAATTAATGCAGATTGCCGATAGCTTAGGCCTGGATTATCTGGTGGAGGTGCATGATGAGAAGGAGCTTAAGAAGGTCCTTAGTTTAAAGGTCCCGATAATCGGAATCAATAACCGTAATCTGCGCACGCTGGAGATTGATTTTAAAACTACGGAAAAATTATTTACTTTAATCCCTAAAGAAAAGATA
Source organism: Candidatus Omnitrophota bacterium (assembly GCA_018897555.1). GTDB lineage: Bacteria > Omnitrophota > Gorgyraeia > Gygaellales > Profunditerraquicolaceae > UBA6249. The sequence goes on along the minus strand of JAHIKK010000112.1, from coordinate 45,297 downwards.
GTGGTGGTGGAGAGCGGGATCAAAAATTCTCAGGATATTTTGTTCTTAAAGATTCTCGGGGCCAGCGCGGTATTAATCGGCACTGCTTTTATGGAGGCAGCGGATATTAAAAATAAAGTAGAAGAGGTAATGGGGTGGTAAAAGTAAAAATTTGCGGGATTACTAATTTAGAGGATGCTTTGGCGGCATTGTTCTTTGGAGCCGAGGCTATTGGATTTGTCTTCTATGATAAAAGCCCGCGTTATATCCGCCCGCAGCAAGCAAAAAATATATCGCGAATTTTACCGCGAAAAATTAAGCGGGTGGGAGTTTTTGTGAATGCGGAGGTGGCGAAAGTAAAAAGAATCGCTAAGCTTTGTAATTTAGATATTCTGCAGTTTCACGGCCAGGAATCGCCCGAATACTGTCAGAAATTTAAAGGGTATAAAGTAATCAAGGCCTTTAGAATAAAGGCTAAAGAAGATTTAGAGGGCATATCCAGATATAAAACTTTTGCTTATTTATTTGACAGTTTTTCCAGAACCAAACTTGGCGGAACAGGAAATAAATTTAACTGGAAAATACTTGCCCAAGCGGTTAGAATGGAGCCTGTTATCTTTGTATCCGGAGGGTTAACCGCGGAGAATGTCCGTAAAGCAGTTAAATTATTAAAACCTGATTGGGTGGATGCCTCTAGCTCCTTAGAATCAAGGCCCGGGAAAAAGAACCACCAGAAGATCAAAAGGTTTATGCAAGCGGTAAGATCAATATGAAAAAATCTATTTTTATTCAAAAAAAATACTTAAGGCAAAATAAACTGCCTGATAAAACCGGGCACTTTGGTGTTTTTGGCGGAAGGTTTGTTCCGGAGACACTGATTTATGCTTTGGATGAATTAACTAAAGAATATTCCCGGGCTAAGCAGGATAAAAAATTTGCCAGCCAGCTTGCTTTTTATTTGCGTGAATACGCCGGACGGCCTACCCCGCTTTATCTGGCAGAAAACTTAAGCCGGTATTTAGGCATTCAGAAGGTTTATTTAAAAAGAGAAGATCTCTTGCATACCGGTGCGCATAAAATTAATAACACTTTGGGCCAGGTGCTTTTAGCGGTGAGGATGGGTAAAAAAAGATTGATTGCCGAGACGGGGGCAGGCCAGCATGGAGTAGCTACGGCTACGGTGGCTGCTTTATTCGGATTAAAGTGCGATGTTTATATGGGAGAAGAGGATATTCATCGCCAGGCTTTAAATGTTATGCGTATGAAATTGCTCGGGGCGCGGGTAATCAGTGTTAAAAGCGGAACCCGGACCTTAAAAGACGCGATGACTGAAGCTTTGCGCGATTGGGTAACCAATGTGCGGGATACCTATTATGTTATCGGCACAGTTGCCGGGCCGCATCCTTATCCGGAAATGGTGCGTAATTTTCAACGCGTGATCGGAGATGAGGCCAGGGCTCAAATTTTAAAGCAGGAAAATCGCCTGCCGGATTATCTGGTTGCTTGTGTTGGCGGCGGCAGTAATGCCCTGGGGTTATTCCATCCTTTTTTTAATGATTCCAAGGTAAAAATGATCGGGGTGGAAGCTGCGGGCTTAGGGATCTCTTCGGGAAAACATTCCGCCAGCCTGGAGTATGGCTCTATCGGAGTTTTGCATGGCTCCAAGTCAAAAATTTTAGAAGATAAATTCGGCCAGATTAAAAATGCTCATTCTGTTGCCGCCGGCCTGGACTATCCGGGGGTTGGCCCGGAGCATGCCTATTATCAAGAAATAAAGCGGGCGGATTATGTCGCCATTACGGATAAGGAAGCCTTGGAAGGATTTAAGTTGTTATCTAAGGTGGAAGGGATAATTCCGGCATTGGAATCCGCGCATGCGATTGCCTATTTGAAAAAAGCCGGAAGGTCGATTAAGAAGAACGCTATAGTTATTCTGTGCCTCTCCGGAAGAGGGGATAAGGATCTGCATGAATCGCATTGATAAGAAATTCATTCAATTAAAGAAACAGGGCAGGAAAGCATTCATTGCTTTTATAACTGCGGGTTATCCGGATTTACCGACAACCGCTAAACTAATGATCGAACTTGAAAAAAGAGGCACAGATATAATTGAATTGGGGGTGCCTTTTTCAGAACCCCTGGCTGACGGCCCGGTAATCCAGGAGGCTTCCGGATATTCACTTAAAAAGGGAACTAGCCTGCCTAAGATTTTAGATTTAGTGAAGAAATTACGTAAGCAGGTCAGCCTGCCGATATGTTTAATGACTTATTACAACCCTGTTTTTTGTTTCGGAGACAGGCGGTTCATTGATAAAGCCACAGCCGCCGGAGTTGACGGGGTAATTATCCCGGATTTACCGCTTGAGGAAGCAAAAGATTTTATTCGTTACGCTAACCAAAAAGTCCTGGCTAATATTTGTTTTGTTGCTCCAACCAGTTCCAACGCGCGGATCAAATTAATATCTAAAGCCGGCAAAGGTTTTATTTATTATGTCTCTTTGACAGGGGTAACCGGTAGCCGCGATAATTTAAGCGCGGACCTTAAAGCTAATCTGTTAAGGATAAAAAAATTAACTTCTAAACCGGTTTGCGTAGGATTTGGTATTTCCAGCGCGGCCCAGGTAAAAGAAGTTTCGAAGATTTCTGACGGAGTAATTATCGGCAGCGCGATTGTCGCCAAGATCAAAGAAAATATAGGCAAACGTAATTTAGTACAAAGAGTAGGCAGCTTTGTAGGAAGGTTAAATGTATAAAAGGCAGAAGTTGAATAATGGGTTAAGAATAATCACTAAACGTTCAAGCAACGTGCAATCCGTATCTTTGGGGATCTGGATTAATATCGGCAGCCGTTATGAGCCGGGCGAGCAAAAAGGTATTTCGCATTTTCTGGAACATTTACTTTTTAAGGGCAGTAAAAAATACTCTTGCCGGGCGATCAAAGAATCAATCGAAGGAGTAGGCGGCTTATTAAATGGTTTTACTTCTGAGGAACACACTTGTTATCTGGTTAAGATTCCCCATCGTTATTTGGTAAGCGCTTTAGATATTTTATCGGACATGGTAAATAATCCGTGTTTGGCGCCGGCGGATATCGAAAAAGAGAAAACGGTAGTTTTGGAAGAATTAAAAATGTACCGGGATCTTCCGCAAAGTTATGTCTATGAATTACTGGATGAACTGCTTTGGCCAAGCCAGGCTTTGGGTTCACCGGTAATCGGGACGGTGGAAACCGTAAATAATATTAGCCGGAATGTTTTAAAATCTTTTCAATCCAATCACTATACTCCGGCGAATATTGTAATTAGCGCGGCAGGTTTGTTGGATCATGATCTGTTGGTAAAGAAGGTTTCGGCTATTTTTTCACCGCTAGAGAGCAACCAATTAAATACCTTTCCTCAAGCTCAACAGTGTCAGGATAAACCGCAGCTAAAGATTTTCCCTAAAGATACCGAGCAGACCCATATGGCTTTAGGTTTCCATGCTTTAAAGCGCGATCACTCTTTAAGGCATGCCCAGGCAATTTTGCATATAATTTTAGGCGCAAATATGTCTAGCCGGCTTTTTAATGAAGTCCGGGAAAAAAGAGGGTTAGCTTATGAGATCGGCAGCGGGCTTAAGCGCTATCAAGATACCGGAGTATTCTTAGTGCACGCCGGGATTGATAATCATAAAGTCTCGGATTGCCTGGGATTAATCTTTCAGGAATTGGGTAAGATCAAAAAATCCCTGGTGACTAAGGATGAATTTAAGCGGGCAAAAGAGTTTTACTTAGGGCAGTTGAGTTTGGCGCTGGAGGATACTATGGAGTATATGCTCTGGATGGGGGAGAGTGTTGCCTGTTTAGATAAAGTGTATTCTTTAGAGCAGATTATTAAAGAGGTAAATAAGGTTCACCCGGAGGATGTCCGGGCAATAGCCGGGCAAATATTTAAGAATGAAATTATTAACCTCGCCCTTATCGGTCCGCTGCAGAAAAGCGAAAAACAGATTTACGGTAAACTGAATTTAGGATAAAGATGGCCATTTTATTAATTTTATTAATTTTAGCGGTGTTTTCTTTCTTTTTTTCGGCGTCGGAGACGGCGATTATCGGATTAAGTAAGATCCGGCTGCGCCATATGCTGCAGCAGGGGGTCAAGCGCGCCCAGAGTGTCCAGCGGTTAGTGCTGAAATTGGACAAGGTGATCGCCGCCATACTTATCGGCAATAATCTGGTGAATATTGCTGTTTCATCGATTGTCACCGGGATATTCGTCCAGATTTATGGGTATCGTTGGGGCGTAGTGGCCTCTACTTTTGTGACAACTTTATTTTTACTTATTTTTTGCGAAGTGACTCCCAAAATACTTTCCGCCAAGCACGCGGAAAAGGTTTCCCTGTTTACTGCGCCCTTGATGGAGGTGGTGCTAATAATTTTAAAGCCTTTCATCGTATTTTTTATCGGGATCAGTAATTTTATTTTAAAAATATTCGGGGCACAGGGCATTAAGAGGTCTCCTCTGATTACGGTGGAAGAACTAAAAACCATGATTGAAATGGGCCAGGAAGAGGGGGTTTTAAGCGAAGAGGAACGCAAGATGCTCCACCGTATCTTTGAATTCGGAGAGACTAAACTTACCGATGTCATGGTCTCCCAGGATAAAATCATCGCGGTAAACATTAATACTAATTCCGATGACTTGCTGAATATCTTTGTGGAGGAAGGGCATGCCCGGCTTCCGGTATATAGCGGGAGCAAGGATAATATCGTGGGCATAGTTTATGCCCGCGATCTTTTGTATATCTTGCGCGAGAAAGGCTTATTTCTCTTGCAAGACCTGCTTCACGGGGCTTGTTTTGTTTCAGGCTCCATGCGGGTGAGCGAGCTGCTCAGGAAGTTTCAAGCCGAGAAGATGCAGATCGCCATTATTGTGGATAAGAATAAGTTGGCTTTAGGTTTAGTCACCTTGGAGGATCTACTGGAAGAGATTGTCGGTGAAATAGAAGAAAAACATTCGATGAAAGGAAAAGCATTAATAATTTGACATCAAAATTTTCCTATGTTAAAATTAAGAATAGTGAAAATGATAACCTAGTCTCGCCTTACACTTATTCGGCGGGATCATTTAAAGGAGGAAACAAATGGCAGAAACAGGATATTGCGTAAAATGCAAGGGGAAGAAAACAATGAAGGATGAACAGAGGGTTACCATGAAAAACGGCCGCCCGGCAATGAAAGGTAAATGCCCTGAATGCAACACCGGGATGTACAAGATTTTAGGAAAAGACAAGTAACTGCTTAAAGAATAGGAGTAAAAAAATAGACTCAAAGACTTTAGCGCAACGTATCGCCTGGGTTGCCAAATCTAAAAAAGCCGAAAAGGTTATTATTCTTGATGTTTCCAAGGTAGCCGGGTTTTGCGATTACTTTGTGATTGCCAGCGGTAATTCCTTAAGGCAGGCTACCGCGATTGCTCAGGCAATTCAGGAAGATCTGGAAAAACAAAAAATAAAAACTCTCTCTAAGGTTTCTCCGAACGATGAATCGGGCTGGATAGCCCTGGATTACGTTTCAGTAATCGCGCATGCGTTCTATAAACCGGTGAGAGAGTTTTATTCTTTAGAGGGGCTTTGGTCTGACGCTAAAAAGGTAAGAGTCCTGTCCCCTAAGAAATAACTTACCCCTATTTGCACCAACCGCAATTTATAAATAAAAAAATGAAGAATGATATTCAGCAAGAGCTTATTGCTTTAGTCAACGCCAGCCTTGCGCATTCAGGCCTGGCCGCTGATTATAAGGATGATATTTTTCTTGAGCTTCCTACCGATAAACGCTTCGGCGACTTTACCACCAACATTGCTTTAAAATTAAGTAAAGAGCTAAAGCAGCCGCCGCGGGTTATTGCCAGCCAGTTGGTTGAGTCTATCCGGAAGGAAATAAAAAACAACGCAGATTTAAAAGATTTAATCACCCAGGTAAAAGTGGAGGGCGCCGGGTTTGTAAACTTCTATCTTCAGGAAAATTACTTTTATGAAAAGCTGCGCAGAATAATCACTCAAGGCAAAGAGGCATTAAAGATAGATTTAGGAAAAGGCAAAAAAGTCTTAATTGAGTTTGTCAGCGCCAATCCCACCGGTTCTTTATCGGTTGCCCATGCCCGTCAGGCAGCAGTCGGGGATTGCCTGGCCAATGTTTTGTCTTTTATCGGTTTTAAGGTTAGCCGGGAATATTATCTTAATGATGAAGGCAATCAGATTAATATTTTGGGCAAGTCTGTCCAGTTACGGCTTAAAGAATTAAAGGGCGAAAGTATCGAGTTTCCACAGAACTATTATCAGGGTGATTACATTAAAGATATCGCCCAAGAAGCGGATAATAAGAAAATTAAAGAAGAAGATCTGGGTGATTTTGCCGCTGGCCATATCCTGAAGATAATTAAACAGGAGCTGGATGATTTCGGGGTTAAATTTGACTGCTGGTATTCGCAAAAGGAGCTGGCTAAAAGCGGCAAAGTCGAGCAAGGGTTTGAGCAATTAAAGCAAAAAGGATTTTTGTACGAGCAGGACGGAGCGCTTTGGTTTAAATCCACGGCTTTTGGCGATGATAAAGACCGGGTAATTATTAAAAGTGATGGCAGCCAGACGTATTTAGCTCCGGACATTGCGTATCACGAGGATAAATTTAAACGGGGTTATAGCTGGTTAATTAATCTTTGGGGCCCGGATCATCACGGCTATATTAACCGGATCAAGGCTTCGATTGAGGCGTTTGGACATAAGAAGGATGATCTCTCCATAGTTATCGTCCAGTTAGCGACTATTTTTAGGAATGGACAGGAGATTCAAATGTCCACGCGGCGCGGACAATATATAACTTTGCGGGAGGTTTTAGATGAAGTGGGCGCGGATGCCGCAAGATTTTTCTTTTTAATGCGCCGGACATCGAGCCATTTGGATTTTGATTTAGAGGTAGCCAAAAAACAATCCTCAGAAAACCCGGTTTATTATGTCCAGTATGCCCATGCGCGAATCTGCAGCATATTACGCAGCAGTTCGGTAACCATTAAAGATGATTTAGATCTCTCTGTGCTTGGCGAGAAGGAAGAGCTGAGCCTGATTAAAAAATTGTTGGAGTTTGAGGCGACTTTAAATATTTGTTTGGTTACTTCTGATCCGTATATGCTTACAGTGTATCTTCAGGAGCTCTCTGAAAGTTTCCATAAATTTTATGATCTACACCGCGTTTTAGGCCAGGATGACGCCTTAACCGGCGCCCGGCTCGCCTTGATTAAAGGAGTAAAAATTGTTTTAGCAAGCGGATTAGGGTTGTTAGGGATAACTCAACCGGAAAAGATGTAAATGTCCAGCCATTCCATCCTAAGATTAGCCACTCCTAATATTTCCTTACAAAATCAGTTTTCTAAAGAATTGGGCATTTCTAAAGTATTGGCTCAGATTTTGATTAACCGTAAGATAACTACCATTGCCGCCGCCGGAAAATTTCTCAAAGATACCATTAGTGATTTGTTCAGTCCGCACTTGTTTTCGGATATGCCTGGCGCCATTAGCCTGGTGAAGAAGGCGCAAGAGAATAAAGAAAAGGTAATGGTTTTTGGCGACTATGATGTTGACGGGATAACCAGTACGGTCGTACTTAAAAACGCGCTTATGGGCATGGGCCTGGAAGTCCTGCATCATATTCCGCATCGGGTTAATGAAGGTTATGGTTTAAATCCGGAGATTGTCCGGTTTGCCAGGGAAAACCGAGTAAAGCTTATCCTGACCGCTGATTGCGGCATCGCCAACCATAAAGAAATAGAGGCTCTCCGGCAGGCAAACATTGATGTGATTGTTACGGATCATCATGAGCCGCAGGATTCCAATCTGCCTGCAGCCTCCAGCATTATTAATCCTAAGGTTAAGCATTCAGGTTATCCCTATAGGGAATTGGCCGGAGTGGGAGTAGCTTATAAATTCGCCCAAGCAGTAACCGGTTCTTTATTAGTTGATGATTTGGATTTAGTTACTTTAGGTACGATCGCTGACAGTGTGCCTTTAACCGGTGAAAATAGGATTATTGCCAGAGAGGGGCTGGCCAGGCTGCCGCAAACCAAAAGATTGGGGCTGCGGGCGATCATTGAAAATGCGGGAATTGAAAATAAAAAATTCAATTCTACCTATGTCAGTTTTATTATTGCTCCCAGGCTAAATGCTCCCGGCCGCATGGATTATGCTGAAGTGTCACTCAAGCTCTTGATGTGTCAGAATACTCAAGATGCGCAAGATCTCGCTTTAGAGCTGGAGAAGTTTAACCGCCAGCGCCAGAAGATTGAAAGTAAGATTTTGGAGGAAGCCGAGGAGTTGATTAACCAGCAGATGAATTTTAAAGAGAATAAGGTTATTGTGATTGCCAAAGAAGATTGGCATCAGGGTGTTTTAGGGATTGTGGCCTCCAAGCTGGCAGATAGGTTTTACCGGCCGGCGATTGTGATTTCCATAAAAGAAGATTTGTGTAAGGGGTCGGCGCGTTCAATTAAGAATTTCCATCTTTTTGACGCGTTAATGGACTCTAAGGAGCTCTTGAATAGTTTTGGCGGCCACGCCCATGCTGCCGGGTTGTTAATTACTAAAGATAATATCGATGAATTCAGAAAGAGTATTAATAAGCTGGCCAGCGACCGGTTGACTTTAGAGGATTTACTTCCGAGCAGAGATATTGATGCGGAGCTGATTTTAAGTGATTTAAATGAATCACTGGTTAAGGAGTTAGAGCTGTTGGAGCCGTTTGGCATGGCTAATCCGGAGCCTTTGTTTTATACCCGCGCGCTCAAGCTTAAAGGCCAGGTGCAACTTTTAAACCGCGGGACTTTAAAATTCTGGGCAACGGATGGAAAGACTACTCTGGAGGTAATTGCTTTTGGGATGAGTAGTTTAAGAGAGAGTTTATTACAGGCAGATTCTTTTGACCTGGTCTATACCCCTAAAATAGATAGTTGGCGCCAGGAAGAATCAATGATCCTGGAGGCTAAGGATATATTTTTTAAGTAGTGATTTTAAGTTTTCTGGGAGTGGCTTTTTTGAAATCACCTTTTTTGATGCATTTGGTGCAGATGAATACCCGATGCGATGTACCATCAACTAAAATTTTTACTTTTTGTAGATTTGGGAAAAATTTACGTTTGCTCCAGCGGGCGATCTTTGAGCCTGTACCGCCCTTGGCTTTATATTGGCCTTTTCTGGCCAATACTTTTCCTTGAAGTGCACCCTTTTTGCAGATTACGCATTTTCTAAGCATTTTTAGAACTCCTTATAGATTTATTCTTTAATTTTATTAAGTATACTTGAAATTCCGGCGTTGTCAAGATATACTGTCATCCTGAGGGCCGTAGGCCCGAAGGATCTCGGTTTATGCGGGTCCTGCCGATGCCTGTTTCTCGGCCGCCTGAAGCGTCCTCGAATCCAGCCATCGTCACCCGCTAATATACATTAAGGAAAATTATTGAATAAATTGGGCACTTTTTGGGCATAAGAAAAGAGCGATACTTCGAAATAATGAAACAATGGGACCGTTTCTATTTTTATCTATTCCTGAGAGGAGATCAATATGCTTGCCCCAATTTTAATTTCTGTGATTGGCATAATAGTTGGTCTATTCGTTTTCTTTAAGCCAGAACTGACTATTGAAATCCAAAAGAAATTCTATGAAAGGATCAATTGGCGGATTGAACCTATCTCTATGCAAAAAGAAATTCGCAATAATAAAATAATGGGGATATTTTTAGTTGTTTTAGCTACGGTAACGATAATTTCTGTTAGATTTTGGCCTTTTCTGCGTCAGTTATAGTAAGGAGAAAGTAATGATAACGCAGGAAAAGGAGGGGAGTATGGAGACAAAGATAGCGATATTTAAAGGTAAGAAGGTACGAAAAACCATTCATAAGAATGAGTGGTGGTTTTCCGTTGCGGATGTGTGCGGAGTATTAACGGACAGTATTGATGCGGGCGCTTATTGGCGTAAATTAAAACAAAGATTAAGAGAGGAAGGTAGCGAGGTCGTGACATTTTGTCACGGACTCAAATTAGAAGCGTCTGACGGCAAAAAATACGAGACCGATTGCGCTAATACAGAAGGTATTTTTCGTATTGTTCAGTCAGTGCCATCTCCTAAAGCTGAGCTATTTAAACGTTGGTTAGCGAAAGTTGGCTATGAACGTATTCAGGAGATTGAAAATCCTGAGCTTGCTACAAAAAGAACAAGGATGCTTTACAAGCTTAAAGGTTATCCTGATGATTGGATTGAGAAAAGAATGCGGGGTATTGCTATTCGTGAAGAGCTTACGGATGAATGGCAGAAACGCGGGGCACAAGAGAAAAAGGATTACGAAATTTTAACAGCAGAAATCTCCAAAGCTACCTTTGGAGTTACGCCTAGTCAATATATGAAGATAAAACGGTTAAAACGTGAAGGAATAATGGGACCGTTTCTATTTTTATCATGAATAACGAAATCCAACGAGACCTTGGGGAGCAGCCGATTGCCAGAATCATGGCTGAACATGGGTTTAAGTCTCATGATCTGGTAAGTAATTCCACTGAGCAGATTACGCATAAAATGGTTTCGCGTGCGGCCAGGGGCAGGCGTTTGAATTTGAAAATACAATACCGGCTGCTTAATGCTTTGAATAAGGTTTCAGGTAAACAGTATGTATTAAAGGATCTTTTTAATTATTGAAGCAGGCAGGTGGATGGGAGGGTAAATAATGGATAGGTTTTTAAAAGATTATGAAGTTGGGGATCAGGTTATGGATAACTTGATTGCTGAACTTGCCAGGAAATCCGGTTCCCTGGAAACGGAGCATTTATTACGCGAAATATTAACTACCAGTGTTAAATTGGGCAAGGAGTCTATCGATCGAGGAGACCTGAAGCTGGCAAATAATACGCTTAAGGAACTGCGTTATTCTTTTAAGGTATTTTCTCCGTATCGGGCTATTAAAAAGGTAATTATTTTTGGTTCAGCCCGCTCAAAAAATAATTCTGCTGAATATAAAATGGCAGAAGAGCTCTCCCGGAAGTTAACCGAAAAAGGTTATATGATTGTAACCGGCGGAGGCCCCGGGGTAATGGAGGCCGGGAATAAGGGGGCCGGAAGCAGCAAGGATTTTGCGCTGAATATCCGCCTGCCCTTTGAACAAAAACCCAACCCCTACATTGACGAAAAAGAAAAATTGATCAACTTTAAATATTTCTTTACCCGAAAATTGATTTTTGTTAAAGAGACGGATGCCACTGCTCTTTTTCCGGGGGGATTTGGCACGCTGGATGAGGGGTTTGAAATGATTACCTTGGTGCAAACCGGTAAATCCCGCCCCCGGCCGATAGTTTTAATGGAGCCGAAAGGATCAACCTATTGGACCAGCTGGATGCATTTTGTAAAGAGCCAGTTGGTTAAAAAAGGATTTATTAATAAAGAAGATCTTAGCCTTTTTGCGATTGTAAAAACTGCGGATCAAGCAGTCAGCTATATCGAGGATTTTTACCGGGTATATCACTCGATAAGGTATGTTTTGGGCCTGGCGGTAATAAGGTTAAACCGCCAGATCTCTGAAAAGACGCTGAAGTTTATAAATAAAAAATTTAAAGATATTTTGACCAGCGGTGAAATTAAAGTTTCGCCTCCCACCTCCAAAGAAATCCAGGAAAAAGAATTTCTTAATTTACCACGGTTAGTGATGAACTTTAATCTGCGTGATTTTGGCCGGCTTTGTGAAATGATCCAGGTGATTAATAAAGATTAAATATAACAAAGTTAGAGATTATGGATAAAGTATTAGAGGGATTAAACCGGGAGCAGGCGCAGGCGGTTACGCATAAAGACGGGCCGCTGTTGATTATTGCCGGCGCCGGAACCGGCAAGACGCGCATGATTACTCAGCGCATCGGCTGGTTGATCAACCAGGGGCTGGCGAAGACCGATGAAATCTTAGCGCTTACTTTTACGGATAAGGCAGCTAAAGAGATGCAGGAGCGGGTGGATATTCTCATGCCTTACGGTTATACCGATACCTGGATCTCTACATTTCATGCTTTTGGTGATCGTATTTTACGCGAGAATGCTTTAGTCGCCGGATTAAATCCGGATTTTAAGGTGTTGGCTCAGCCGGAAGCCGCCGTATTTTTCCGCGAACACCTCTTTGAATTTACGCTTGATTATTACCGGCCGCTGGCTGAACCTACCCGTTTTATCGAAGCGCTGATTTCATTTTTTAGCCGGGCCAAAGATGAAGATATTTCGCCTCAGGAGTATTTAAAATATGCCCAGGATTTTTTAATTCAGGCTAAAGCTGATCCGCAGGATTTAGCCAATGCAGAGTTGGCAGCGCAGCAGATGGAGGTGGCTTCGGTCTATGTTAAATATCAGGAACTTTTGGCTAAAGAAGGCCTGGTGGATTTTGGCAATCAGTTTTATTTAAGCTTACAGCTATTGCGTGAGCATCCTTTGGTTTTGCAAAATTATCAGAAACAATTTAAATATATTTTAGTCGATGAGTTTCAGGATACCAACTTTGCGCAGTTTCAGCTGGTAAAACTTCTTGCCGGCAGTTTAAAAAATGTTACCGTTGTCGGAGATGATGATCAGTGCATCTATCGCTGGCGCGGAGCTGCCTATAGTAATCTGGTAAATTTCAACCAAGAGTATCCTGGCGCGGCAAAAATTACCCTGATTCAGAATTATCGTTCTACCCAGGTAATTTTAGATAGTGCCTATCAATTAATTCAAAATAATAATCCGGAGCGTTTTGAGGTAAAAGCCAAAATCGATAAACATCTGATTAGTTTGACTAAGGATGGCGCAAAGCCAGTGCATTTACACTTTGACACCCACTCCGCTGAAGCTGATAATGTAAGTAAGATTATACAAGATAAAGTAAGTTTAGGTAAGTTTAAGTATAGGGATTTTGCCATTTTGGTGCGCTCCAATTCCGATGCGCAAAGTTTTATCCAGTCGTTAAATATGCAGAATATTCCCTGGCAGTTTAGCGGCAATCAGGGTTTATATGCCCGGGGCGAGGTTAAGTTGTGTATTAATTTTCTGCGCGTAATTGCCAATCCTTCGGATTCATTAAGTTTATATTACCTGGTAAGCTCGGATATTTATAAAGTAAATTTAGCGGATTTGGCGTTATGCAATCATTTTGCCCGGCGCAGGAACCGTACGCTTTATGCGGTGTTTAGCGATTTAGAAAAAATCCCGGAGTTATCGGGCGTGCAGGATCAAACTAAAGATAAAATTAAACAGATACTTCTTGAGATTGAAAAATTTCTGCAGGTTTCCCGTGATGAGACTACCGGCAGGCTGCTTTACAGTTTTCTTACTGATACCGGTTATCTTAAATATTTAACGTACGACCCTACTTTAGAAAAAGAAACTAAAATTCAGAATATTGCTAAATTTTTTAATCAGGTGCGTAATTATGAATTGATCGCCAAAGAGGACCGGGTAATTAATTTTATCCAGCATCTTAATCTGTTGATTGATTCCGGAGATGACCCGCCGACAGTGGAGGCGGACTTAGACCAGGATGCGGTGAATATTCTGACTATTCATAAAGCTAAAGGCCTGGAATTTAGAGTGGTATTTTTAGTCAGCCTGGTGCAGGGTAAATTTCCGCTGCCGAAACGTTCGCAGCAGATTGAATTGCCGGATGCTCTGATTAAAGAAGTTCTTCCTACCGGAGATTTTCATACGCAGGAGGAGCGCCGGCTTTTTTACGTGGGGATGACGCGTTCTAAAGAGGAATTATATCTGACCAGTGCTGATGATTATGGCGGCAAGCGTTTACGCAAGGTGAGCCAGTTTGTGCCGGAGGCTTTAGGTAAACAGCCTGAGGCCGCGGAAAAGAAAAAGACTCCCAGCCTGGAGAGTATCCAGCGTTTTGCTCCGTTTAAGGAGTTGCCCAGATCCGTTCTTCCCAAAATTGCCGAAGATAAGTTACTCTCCTTAAGTTATTATCAGATTGATGATTATCTGACCTGCCCTTTAAAATATAAATATGTGAATATTCTGCGCGTGCCGATTATGGAGCATCATACGGTTATCTACGGCCGGGCCATGCATGAGGCGGTAAGCCAGTATTTGCTGCGTAAGCTTGATGGCAGTAAGTTTACCCTGGATCAACTCCTGGATTGCTTTGAAGCTAATTTTGATCCTCAGGGGTTTCTGGATGCTAAGCATCAAGAGGAACGTTTCCGCATCGGCAGGGAGGCTTTAGTCAGGTTTTATAAGGATGAAGAAAAACGCGGTTCGGTTCCTAAATTCATTGAAAAAGAATTTTCTTTTGTTATTGGCAACAATAAGATCATTGGCAGGTTTGATCGTATAGATATGGAAAAGGATAGAGCGGTGATTATGGATTTTAAGACTTCAGCGATTAAGGCCCAGAAGGATGCGGATAAGCGGGTCAAAGAAAGCAAGCAGTTATCGCTTTATGCTTTAGCTTACCAGCATATTTTCGGGGTTTTGCCGGCAGCGGTGGAGCTATATTTTCTGGAATCCGGGATTATCGGCAGGCATGAGCTAGCCGAAGAGGACTTAGATGATGTTCAAGAGGATATCCTGGAGGTTTCCGCGGGGATTCGCCAGCAAGATTATCCGGCTAAACCCGAATACAAGGCTTGCGCCTATTGCGCCTATAATCAAATCTGTCCCCAAGCAGCAAAATAAACCGTCCCCTTTATTTGAAGTTGACAACCCTCGGTATTTGGGCTATAGTCACTTAAAGAGTATGAAAGCGATTATTTCTGTATTTATTTGGGTGGGCAGCGGGTTATTGACAATTCTGCTTTTTTTGGTAGTTTTTGCCTTAAATATCCTGCTTTTTCCGTTTGATAAGAAAAAGAAGATTACGCATGCGCAGTGTTTCTGGTGGTCGGATGCGGTGATCGGCTTAAATCCCTTTTGGAAGGTAAAAATCAGCGGCCTGGAACATATTGACCATAAACAGGCCTACGTGGTCATTGCCAATCATCAGAGCCTGGCGGATATTGTAGCGCTTTATCAGACCAGGATGCAGTTTAAATGGGTAGCGAAGGCCAGTTTGTTTAAGGTTCCTTTTATCGGTTGGTGCTTGAGTTTAATTAAACATATTAAGCTTACCCGGGGTGATTTTTCCAGCATCAAAAAGATTTATCAGGAGGCCAGCCGCTGGCTGCAAAAAGATATGTCGGTGTTATTTTTTCCTGAAGGCACCCGCAGCAGCAGCGATGAAATGGGTGAGTTTCAAAACGGGGCATTTAAGCTGGCGATCAAGGAGAAGAGGCCCATCCTGCCGATCTGTTTAAAGGGTACGCACGCGGCCATCCCTAAGGGGGGTTGGATTTTTAAAACTAAAGTTGTTGCGGCAAAAGTTATTGTACTTGAGCCGGTTGCAACCAATGGTTATGGACAAGGTGATTTTGCCTTACTCAGGGATACTATCCGTTCTAGGATTCAAAAGGCGCTGCAATTGGAGTAATCGATGAAAAAAAGGTATAAAATTTTATTCTTGTTCTTGGGGATTATTTTTGTTTTTTTTGTGGCGGCTAATATTCTGTTAGGAACGTATGCTCCCAGGATCATCCAGGAGCAGATAGAGCAGAATTTAAAACTTAAGGCCAGCCTGAGTAAAATAAGTTTAAGCCTGCCTTTTACGATTACTCTGGAAAAATTAGAGATCGGAGATTTAGCGAGTATTAAGAAAATATCGCTGTCGCCTAACCTGGTGGCTTTGTTATTTGGGAAAATAGTTATTCACAGCCTAAATATTGTCGAGCCGGTGATTAACCTGGAGCGGTCAGCAGGCGGTAAGTTCAACCTGCCAACTCTTGAGCAAAAAGGTAAAGCCCCGGAAATTTATTTTACCAGCCTTAATCTGCGTGATGGTAAAATAATTTTTACGGATAAGAAAGTAACTCCCGGAGGTTTTCAGATGGTTGTAAATAAGCTGAATATAAAAGTGGCTAAAGTTGCTTTGCCGATTACGTCTCTAGCGACAAATTTTAGCGTAAGTGCCCAATTGCTTAGCCATCAGGCCGAGTCCTTCGGCAAGATTACATTTAGCGGCTGGTTGGATTATCTGGCCAAAGACCTGGACGCAGAATTAGAGGTTAAGGATCTGGACGTGACTAAGTTTTCTGCTTATTACGGTAATTTTATTTCCAATCGCAAGCTTTCCTCAGCCAGGTTGGATTTAAGCTCGTTCTTTAAGGCTCAGCATAATGCTTTAGAGATTGTTACCAGGTTTAATCTTTCTGATTTGGTTTATCAGGCGCAAGCGCAAGAGCAGCAGTTGGAGCTGGATTTGATGAAAAACGCTTTGGATCTATTTACTGATCCCAAAGGTAATTTACGTTTAGAGTTTAAGATTGATACTTTGCTGGATAACCCGGCTTTAAGCCAGGAAAAGATCAAAAGTATAATCTTAAAGGCGGCGATGAAGAATTTGTCTCATCAGTCGCCGCAGCAGTTAATGGATAAGGTAGCTAATGTTATTGATCAATATAAAGGATTAGGCAAGGAGCTAAAAGCTATCTTTGGCCAATAAACCAGATGGAAGAGATTAAATCAAAATCACTTAAGAATATCCAAGCAAAAATGGAGAATTTAGACAGCAATTCTTTACGTTATCATATTTTAGAGAGCGCTAAAAATTTTAAATGCTCTTGGATTGAATTGGGCCGTTCTTTGTATTCAGTCTGGAAAGATAAGATGTATAAGGAGTGGGGGTATATGAGTTTTGATATTTATGTCAGCCGGGAGATCGGCATTCGCAAGCAAACGGCGATGAAACTGCTTAAGTCATATTATTTCCTGGAGAAAGAGGAGCCGCAGTATTTAAAAAATGAATATGCCTCCTCCGCCCAGCCTGCCCATATCCCTAGTTATGAGTCGGTTGATATTTTACGCCAGGCTAAAAATAATAAGGGGCTGGATGAAGATGATTATCACAATTTAAAGAAAGAGATATTTGAAAAAGGCCGGGACGCTGTTGAGCTTAAAAAAAATTTAGGAGTGATTATTCGTCAGCGGCAGGAGCTGGATCCGGAAGCTGCTCAGGAGAAGAAAAGAAATGCGGTTTTAAAGAGGCTGCTTGGCCAGTTACGCTTGCTTAAGCAGGAGGTTACGGTATTAAAACTGCTTCCTGTGCCGTTGATTAAAGATCTGGATAATCTCATTAAAAATATCAATCAAGAGATTAAGGAGTAATTTAGAAATGCCGGTTATCGCCGAGAACCACCTGACACTAGAAAAAAGGATGGCTCTTTTGGGAGTACGTGAAGAGGATATTGTGGAAAGCTTTATCCGCTCCAGCGGCCCCGGCGGGCAGAATGTTAATAAGACCTCCACCTGTGTTTATTTAAAACATTTGCCTACGGGCCTGGAGGTAAAATGCCAGCGCCAGCGTTCGCAGCTATTGAATCGTTCTTTAGCCAGGCATATACTTTTGAGTAAAATTGTGCATAAAATTCAACAGGATAATTTGCAGAGGCAGTCGTTTAAGGCTAAGGTTATGCGCCGGAACCGCCAAAAGCCGAAAAGTATTAAAATAAAGATCTTAGAGGATAAACGGCGCCACGCGCAAAAAAAGTTGGTGCGTAGAAAAATTAATGAAGATGAAAAAGATTAGCAAAGCTAAAAATAGGATGAAGAAATCAGCGATAGACAAACCTCTTTTTGAAAAGATCATTAATAACATCCCGGATATTTTAATGGTTATTAACCCTAAGGATTATTCCATTCTTACGGCAAATAAAGAATGCCTGGAAAAAGAGGGGTTTTCTTTAAGCCAAATCAAAGGAAAAAAGTGTTATGAAATTACCCATAAGAGGGCCACGCGCTGTCTTGCGCCGCATGATCGCTGCCCGATGCTGGAAGCCCTAAAGACTAAGAAAGTGGTTAAGGCCGAGCATATTCATTATGATAAGGATAAAAAGGAGTATAACGTCGAAGTTATTGCTCAACCTATATTAAGCAGTAAAGGCGAGGTTGAGGCAGTGGTGCATTTATCACGCGATATTACGGAACCAAGGCGCCAGGAAGAAGAAAACAGAAGGCATTTTGAGAAATTGCGCGAGCTTACCTTGCGTGACCCGCATACTTGGGCGTATAATTACCGTTATCTTATGGAGCGCCTGCCTGTTGAAATTGAACTTTCCAGAAGGCATGCTTTGCCGCTGGCTATTTTGATTATAGACATAGATTATTTTAAATCCATCAATGATGTTTACGGCCATCAGGTAGGGGATGCGTTGTTATTGGAGTTTGTTAATCTTACCAAAGGCCTTTTAAGGAAAAGTGACATCTTAACCCGGTACGGCGGCGAAGAATTTGTCGTCATCATGCCGCAAACGCAGAGGCGTGATGCCTTGTATGTGGCAGAGAGGATCATTAATAAAGTAGGAACAAATATTTTTAAGATAGAAAATCATTCTATCAAGATTAAGATCAGTATCGGCGTAGCTGAGCTTTTGCTGGGCTGGCAGGATAGATTGATTACCGCTAAAAGCCTGCTTGATGCTGTGGATAAAGCTCTGCAGCAGGCTAAAGAAGCCGGCGGAAACAGGGCAGTGGTCTATAGCCATGTGCATAAAGATATCCGGCATAAGAATGGCAGGACGGATTATAAGGAAGAGGCAAAAAACTTAAAAAGAAAATTAACCAAGTTAGGCAAAAGAGTGGATCAGGTAGTTCTGGAATCGATGTACGCTTTTTCTAAGTCTTTAGAGGCCAGGGACTCTTATACCGCCGAGCATGCCGAGAGCATGATCGTGATTGCTTTGTCTATCGGTAAAAAATTAGGATTAGATGAAAACGCCCTGAATAATCTGGAAAAGGCCGCGGTTTTACATGACATCGGCAAAATCGGAATAAGTGACGCTATACTGCAGAAAAAAGGTAAACTTACTCCCGAAGAATACAAGATAATTCAGGCGCATCCTAAGATCGGGGCAGAGATTATCCGCACTGTGCATTTTTTAAAGGAGGTTGTACCCATAGTTATGCATCATCACGAGAGGCTTGACGGCCTGGGATATCCTTTAGGCTTGTGTGATGAAGAAATCCCCTTATGTGCCCGCATCATCGCCATCGCCGATGCCTATCAGGCGCTTATTTCTGACCGGCCCTACCGCAAGGCATATTCTAAGCAAGGAGCGTTTAAAATTCTGCGCCAGGAGGCGGGGTGGCATTTTGACCGGAAGATCATTAAAGTACTGATTGAGATTGAAACAGCTAAAAATAAACCTCGTAAGGCGTAAGGCCGCTGGATATATTTATCCTTAAATTGAAGTTGCATAAATATTTTCTTATGCTAGAATACTTAAATATAAAAAAGCCTGCCGGCTGGCAGGCAGGGAGATTAATAATATGGCAACAAGCGTAAGTTTTATCGGTGGTTTAATTTCATTGGCTTTAACGGTTTGGTTTGTTTGTTTCAGCGTTTTGGTGATTCAGAAGCTGGACAAAGTAATCGCACTGTTAGGAAAGAAATAAATTAATTTAGCGTTGATTAACCTGTTGACTTGTGGGAATAATTAACGTATAATCTTTAAGAAAGGGAGGTAGAAAATTGGTTTTGGTAAAGGAACAAAAGGCAAAATTAATTGATGATTTTAAGGTGCATGCCAGAGATACTGGAAGCGCCGTGGTGCAAATAGCGATTTTAACCGAGAGAATCAATGATTTAGGTCTGCACTTTAAAACGCATAAGAAGGATCTCCATTCTCGCCACGGATTACTGCTATTAGTGAGCAGGCGCCGTAGACTCCTCAAGTATCTCAAGGATAAGGATATGAAGAAGTACGAAGAGATACTGGGAAAGCTTAGCTTGAGAAAGTAAACCCAAGAAGAGTCAATCCATAAAAAGAAAGAGCAATCATGCAAAATAAAAGTTTAAAAATTAAATTTGGTAAAAATGACCTTATTTTAGAGACGGGTAGATTGGCTAAGCAAGCTAATGGTTCAGTGACGATTACCTATGGGGCAACCGTTATTTTAGTTACCGCTTGCATGTCTAGCTCAATCAGGGAAGGGCAGGATTTTTTTCCTCTGACGGTTGAATATCAGGAAAAAACCTATGCCGCCGGTAGGATTCCCGGAGGATTTTTTAAACGTGAGGGCAGGCCTTCAGAAAATGAAATTTTAGGGAGCCGTCTTATTGACCGGCCCATTCGTCCGTTATTCCCTGAAGGATTTTTAAATGAAGTTCAGGTGATGGCCATGGTGCTTTCAAGTGACGGGGAGAATGATCCGAATGTCCTGGCATTGATCGGCGCAAGCGCGGCTTTGTCTATTTCCGATATTCCTTTTCATGGCCCTCTGGCTAGCTGTAGAGTAGCCAGGATAAATAATGAATTGGTATTAAATCCCACTTATGTGGAGATGGCGAGCGCGGATTTAGAAGTAGTAGTTGCCGGCAATAGTAATGGCGTAGTAATGTTGGAGTCCAGAGCTAATGAGGTCTCCGAAGAAGAGTATTTCCAAGCAGTGAAATTCGGGATGGATAGCTTAAAGCCTATTCTTGCTTTGCAGGAAGAATTTGCCCGGCTTTATGGCCAGGCAAAAGCTAAGGTTGACCTCAAATTAATTGACCCGGCTTTAATGCAGAAGATTGAAGCGCTCTCTCAGGAGAAATTAGCCAAGGTTTATAAATTAAGTAAAAAGGAAGAGCGTGAAGAGCAGGTAGCCTTGTTGACTAAAGAGCTGGAAAATCAATTAACGGCGGAAGGCTTTGCGGGGACGGATATTCATACTGGCCTGCATGAAGTGGAGAAAAGACAGGTGCGTAAAATGATTGCGGATGAGGGGACGCGTATCGACGGGCGTTCTTTTAAGCAGATTCGGGAGATCAGCTGTGAGGTTTCTGTGCTCCCGCGTACCCATGGCTCCAGTCTTTTTACGCGCGGACAAACTCAAAGTTTAGCCGTGACGACATTAGGTACGGGGCAAGATGAACAGTTGATTGAGTCTTTGGATGGAGAGAGAAAGAAGTCTTTTATGCTGCATTATAATTTTCCTTCTTTTAGTGTCGGTGAAACTAAGCCGGCGCGCTCACCCGGCAGGCGTGAAATTGGCCATGGCGCTTTAGCGGAAAAGGCTTTGCTGGCGGTAATGCCGTCAAAAGAGAAATTCCCGTATACCGTAAGAGTAGTTTCTGAAATTTTAGAATCCAATGGTTCCAGCAGTATGGCTTCGGTTTGCGCGGCTACCTTATCCTTGATGGATGCCGGAGTACCGATTAAAGAAGCAGTAGGGGGCGTGGCTTTGGGATTGGTTAAGGAGGCTAATAAGACGGCAATTTTAACGGATATCGCCGGATTAGAGGATCATTTCGGGGATATGGATTTTAAGGTTGCCGGAACCCGCAACGGAATTACTGCGGTGCAGTTAGACCTTAAGAATGCCGGGATTTCACTGGAACTGCTTAAAGAATGTTTGCTGCAGTCTAAAGAAGGAAGATTATTTATCTTAGACAAAATGAGCGCGGCATTAAATAGCCCCCGGGAAGAACTTTCCAGTTTTGCTCCGCGTATCGATGTTTTAAAAATTAATACTGAAAAAATCGGAGAACTTATTGGGCCGGGAGGAAAGACGATTAAGGCCATTATTGCCGCTACCGGCGCCAGTATTGATATTAAAGATGACGGCACGGTTTTAGTGGGTTCAGTGGATGCGGCTAAATCCGATGCGGCGATTAAAATGATCAGGGCGATTACCGATGAAGTAGAGGTGGGTAGAATTTATTTTGGTAAGGTGAAGAGGATTATGCAGTTTGGCGCTTTTGTGGAGATCGCTCCGCGTAAAGAAGGATTGGTGCATGTTTCGGAATTGTCCAAAGATTTTATAAAGAAGATCGATGACGTGGTCAAAGTCGGCGATGAATTTAAAGTTAAGGTCATCGGCGTAGATGAGTTGGGCAGGATTAATTTAAGCAAAAAACAGGCTGAAGATACCGCGGTAAAGTAGTTAAATTTTGAAGTGAGAGAAAGAAGAATTAATGAGGTTAAAGGCGTTATTCTCGTAGCAGTGGGGCTGATGATTTTAGCCAGCCTTATTCGCTTTGACCGCCTGGACCTTGTTTTTTTTACTTCCCACCCTAATTTCCCCACGAAAAATCTCCTGGGAGTTTTCGGCGCATATTTAGGCGGCATCCTCATATTGCTTTTTGGCAATATTTCTAGTTTCATCATTCCCCTCTTAGCAATCAGGCTGGGTATAAAATATTTCCATAAGGATAAACCTTACATAAGCATTGCGCGGGTCATTGGGGTGTTTGCCATACTTGTTTCCCTAAGCTCGTTGATCGGTATGTTTAATTTAAATAATGATCCGTTGCGGTTCCAAACTTCCGGATTCTTTGGTGCCCTTATCTCTTCGAACTTAACAAAAACTGTCGCTCCTTTAGGCGCTTTTATCATTTTTACTCTTTTTTTAATTCTGGGCTGGGCTTTTTTTAATGAGGAGCTTATTTCCTCGCTTTTTTCTAAGTTCATCGGGAAATTGAAATCTTTTTTTGCTTGGCTGCCGTTTTTTTCTAATAAACAAAAGGCGGCTAAAGTTAAAACTAATCTTATTAACAAAGGCAGCCTGTTTTCTAAGAAGCAAGATCCTCAGCCTGTTAATTCTAAACCTAAAATATTTATGCCTTTAGGCGTCTCGCCTAAATTGAAAATTCAGATTAAGGATAAGGCGCAGGCAGAACCCATAAAGTTAAAACCTAGCGAGCTAAAAATCGGTGATTATCATTTGCCTTCTGTGGATTTATTAGACGCGCCGCCTCCGGCGGATACCAGGCAAATGAAAGAAGACTTGGAGGCTTGCGCCAGGACATTAGAAGATACTTTAGAGGATTTCGGTATTTCGGCAAAAGTTACGGATATTATCCGCGGCCCGGTAATTACGCGTTATGAATTGGAACCGGCTGCCGGAGTAAAGATCAATCGTATTGAGGCCTTAAGTGATGATATTGCCTTGGCCATCAAAGCCCAGTCGATCAGGATTATTGCTCCTATCCCGGGTAAGGGCAGGGTAGGAGTGGAGGTACCTAATCTGCAGAGCACTTTAGTTTGTATCCGGGATTTACTTACTTCTGCGGAATATTCTAAGCAGAAATCACCTTTGACTATAGCTTTAGGTAAGGATATCACCGGCCGGAGCGTATTTGGCGATTTGGATGATATGCCGCATCTATTAATTGCCGGAACTACCGGAAGCGGCAAAACTGTCTGCGTGAATACCTGTATTTTGTCATTACTTTTCCGGGGCTCTCCGAATAATTTAAAATTTTTAATGATTGACCCCAAGATGGTGGAGTTGATGCCTTTTAACGGCCTGCCGCATCTTTTATGCCCGGTAGTTACAGACGCCAAGAAGGCAGCAGTTGCGCTTAATTGGGTGGTTTCCGAGATGGAGTCTCGTTACGTGCTTTTATCTAAAGCCGGAGTTAGAAATATTGAGGCTTATAATGAAAAGCAGGAGAAGATTCCTTATATTATCGTTATTGTTGATGAGTTTGCGGATTTAATGAGTGTGGCCCGTGATCAGATTGAGAATGCGATTACGCGCCTGGCGCAGCTATCGCGGGCAGTAGGCATACATTTGATTTTGGCTACACAGCGGCCAAGCGTGGATGTAATTACTGGTGTAATCAAAGCAAATTTACCGGCACGTGTATCTTTTAAAGTAGCTTCTAAAGTCGATTCACGGACAGTGCTCGATAGCAATGGCGCAGAGGCTTTATTAGGCAAGGGGGATATGTTATTTTTGCAACCCGGGAAAGAAGATTTAATCCGTATTCAGGGGGCTTTGGTTAAAGATGCCGAGATTGAGCGGGTGGTAGAATTTATTAAGGCTCAAAGTGAGCCGGTTTATGATGACCAGATTCTTAAGGAGCAGCAGAAAAATAGTTTAGCCAACGGCGATAAAGATGAACTTTATGATGAAGCGGTGCGGGTAATCATGGAAAGTAACCAGGCCTCGGTTTCTATATTGCAGAGGCGTATGCGTTTAGGATATACGCGTGCTGCGCGGATTATTGATATGATGGAGATGGAAGGTTTAGTGGGCCAGTTTGAAGGAAGTAAACCGCGTAGGATTTTAGTTGACCGGGATTCTTGGCTCAAAGAGCTGACTAGTGGTAAGGAGGTGGAGAAAACGTGAATATTGAAACAGCCGGTCCCCGGCTAAAAAAGATTCGCCAGGAGAAGGGGTTAAGTTTAGAGGATATCCATAAAAAGACCAAAATTCACCCTAACGTCTTGCGGGCAATTGAAGGTGATAGTATTTCGAATTTAAGCCCAATTTATCTTAAAGGTTTTATTAAGATTTATTGCGGTTATCTGGGCCTGGATGCTAAAAATTTTATCGGCCCTAGCGCGCAGCCACAGAAACCGGCTTTAAATGCCATCGTGGGTAAGCCCATAGGAACGCGGGTTGAAAATAAATTTTCTTTTATTAAAGATGCTACTGCCAAGCTGAGCGCGATCAAGCCCTCGGATAACTTAAAGAAAATAATTATATTCGCGGTTATCGCGATAATTTTTATATTTTTAGGGGTTAATTTAATTAAGTTTGTTTTTTCCCGGCCAAAGAGCCGGTTAGAAAAGACTAAAATTTCCATGCCTGTTTCTGTGCCTAAAGCTGTGGTTACGTCAACTAAAGTTAATAAAGAGCTGACTCCGGAGTTTGCTTTGGGTATATTTGCGCGTGGTAAATCTTGGATTTCAGTTAAAGTTGACGGGAAGGTTGTTTTTCATGGCGTGCTTGGCCGCGGCCGGTCTGAAACCTGGAAGGCTCGCGAAAAAGTGGAATTGTCTCTGGGGGATGCCGGAGCAGTAGAACTGCAGGTTAATGACCAGCGTTTTGCTAATCTTGGACGGCACGGACAGTCTTTAAAGAATATCGTTATTAATAAAGAAGGTTTAAAAATCTCCAGATGAAAGAAAAAATAGGGATAATCACCTTAGGGTGTCCCCGAAACCTGGTGGATGCCGAAGCTCTTGCCGGGCGGCTTAAGTTTAAAGATTATTCTATTGTTGATGACATTACTCAGGCAGAAGTAGTTTTAGTGAATACCTGTGCTTTTATCCAAGAGGCAAAGCGTGAATCCATCGATGTAATTTTGGATTTAGTCCAGCTAAAGAAACAGGGGAAACTTAAAAAAATAATTGTTTACGGCTGCCTGGCGCAGCGTTATAAAAATTTAGCCAAGGATTTACCGGAAGTAGATGCTTTCGTGGGGACACTGGGATTAAACCACGAATCAAAAAGGTTTGCTTTAACCCCTAAACATTACGCTTACCTGAAAATATGCGAAGGCTGTGTAAACCAGTGTAGTTACTGCGTAATCCCTAAGATTAAAGGCAGCCTGGAGAGCCTGGATGAGCCCGCCATAATCCGAAATGTAGAGCGTTTTAATCGCCAGAAGATTTCAGAGTTAAATATTATCGGCCAGGATATTACCGGTTTTGGTATGGATACTACCGGTAAAAGCCAGCTAACCGGGCTTTTACAGAAAATAATTAGTAATGCGCCGGATATCGGATGGATCCGTCTTTTATATTTGCATCCGGAACGGATTACCAGCCAGCTGCTGAAGCTGATTGCTTCTTCAGAGCGGATATGTAAATATATTGACTTGCCGATTCAGCATATTAATAACCGTATTCTAAAAGCTATGCATCGGCCGATGGCTAAGGAAGAGATTATGGCTTTAATCAAAAAAATCAGGAAAACTATTCCCGGGGTTTATTTACGTACCTCCTTAATCGTAGGTTTTCCCTCAGAGACGGAAAAAGAATTTAGTGAGTTGCTGGAATTTGTTAAAGAGGCCAAATTCGACAGGCTGGGAGCTTTTATTTATTCCCGGGAAGAAGGCACGCCTGCCTATAATTTTAAGGGGCAAATCTCTCTACAGCTAAAACAGGAAAGATTTGATAAAATTATGTCCGCGCAGCGGGAGATAGCCGCCGGTATAAATGCGAAATTCCTGGGAAAGAATATTACTGTGCTGGTTGAGGAAAAGCAGGATGGTGCATATATCGGGCGCAGTCAGGGTGATGCCCCGGAGGTAGACGGAGTGGTGTATATAAATACAACTGGGCCGCTGGAAATAGGTAAATTTATCCAAGTAAAAATTACAGATACTTTAGAATATGACTTAGTGGGGGAAAAAATATGAATCTTGCTAATAAAATAACCATGTTTCGAATCATTCTTGCTTTTGTCTTTGCTTTTCTTTTTCTTCCAGGACTCGATAAAATTTGGTGGATAAAACTAATAGCGCTTATTATATTTATTTTTGCTGCCGTTTCTGATTTTCTTGATGGTTTTATAGCCAAAAGAGATAACATGGTTACCGATTTTGGTAGATTGATGGATCCTATCGCAGATAAAATTCTGGTACTGGCGGCTTTTACGGCATTCGTGCAATTGCAGTTAATTGATGCTTGGATGTTTATAATTATCGTCTCTAGAGAAATATTAATTACTTCTTTACGCCTATTTGCTTTGAATAAAGGTAAAGTATTATCTGCTGCGCGCGCTGGTAAACACAAGACATTTTTACAGATGTTAGTTATTCTTGTTATTTTATGTTCTATTGTGTTTAAAGAAATTATGCTTAAATATTATAATTGGAATCCTGCCTGGGAAAAGGTCTTCCGCCAGGGAATATTTTTCCTGATGCTGGTGACCGTAGGGTTAACTCTTTATTCCGGGTTATCCTATCTTTGGAGCAACCGTAAAATAATTACCCGCCTATGAAATTTGAAAGAGCGGGGGATTTTTTAGTTAAAGCTTCTAGCACTGTTTTTTTTATCGGTTATTTACCCCTTGTCCCCGGAACTTTCGGCAGTATCGCCGGAGTAGGAGTATATTATTTACTTAAGGGCACTCCCGGGGCAACCTATTTTTTATTTATTGCCGGTATCATCGCCTTGGGCCTGGTGACTAGCGGCCGGACGGAGAAATTGTTAAATAAAAAAGATCCGGGCTGTATTGTAATTGATGAAGTGGCAGGCATGCTCATTGCGCTTAGTTTTATGCCTAATGATTTTAAGATAATTTGTCTGGCCTTTCTCATCTTTCGTATTCTGGATACACTTAAGCCGTATCCGGCAGCCAGGCTGCAGAATAGGCATGGCGCAATCGGGGTAATGGGAGATGACTTGATCGCCGGTATTTATACTAATATTGTGCTTTTGCTGGTTTTAAAGTTATATCTGCGCGTATAATAAGCGCAGGGCTTCGCCAACAGATTGTTTACGGACAGCTTCCCTCTTTCCGGATAGTAAAAATAACCGGCAGAGGGTTTTATTTTTTTTGGCTAAAGCTATAAATACCATGCCGATGGGTTTGGTTGTAGTTGCTCCGGTGGGGCCGGCAATTCCGGTAATACTCAGGCCAAAGTCGGCAAGTGTTTTTTTACGGATGTTCCGGGCCATTAATATTGCCACTTGGCGGGAAACTGCGCCGTATCTGGCAATTATTTTAGCCGGGATATTTAGGATCATTTCCTTAGATTTGTTGCTATAAGTAACTACGCCTAAAAGAAAATAACCGGAAGATCCCGGTAAACTGGTCAAGAGGCTGGAAAGTTCCCCACCGCTGCAGGATTCGGCAACCGCAACGGTTTTTTCTTTGCGGAGTAATTTTTTATGGATTTGTTTTAGAATTTTATTGGGCATAGATGTATTATAGTTGTTTTTAATTGTATTGACAAGCCCCGTTTTTCTGTTAAGATAATAACAATTAATCTTTAGGGCAAGGTGCAATTCCTTACCGGCGGTTTAGCCCGCGAGTCAGCCATGGATTTTGTGGCGGACAGATCTGGTGAGATTCCAGGGCCGATGGTGCCGTTTTTTTTACGGCGAAAGTCCAGATGAGAAAAGATTGACATTAATACGCCCGAAGATTGTTTTCGGGTTTATTTTTTTTATGGAGACTTATGTTTAATTCCATCACAGAAATTTTAGAAGATTTAAAAGCCGGATTAATGGTCATTGTCGTTGACGATGAAGACCGGGAGAACGAGGGGGATTTAGTGATGGCCGCTTCCAGCGTTAAATCCGCAGACATTAATTTTATGGCTAAATTTGGGCGGGGACTGATTTGTGTTCCCATGGAGGAGGAGCGGCTGCGTTTATTGGAGCTTGATCCTATGCTTAAGAATACTTTGCAAGCCGGTAATGAGGATCCTTTTAAGACCGCTTGGATGATTTCTGTGGATGCCGCTTTAGGGGTGAGTACGGGTATTTCTGCTGGCGACCGGGCTAAAACCATTGAAGTTTTAATTAATGCGCAAACCAAGCCGGAAGACCTGGTGCGTCCCGGGCACATTTTTCCTTTGCGTTCGCGCCGCGGCGGAGTCTTGGTCAGGGCAGGGCATACGGAAGCCAGCTTGGATTTAATGCGGCTGGCCGGGCTTTATCCGGCCGGAGTAATTTGCGAGATTATGAATGATGACGGGACTATGGCTCGCCTGCCGCAGCTTCGGGAGTTTGCCAAGAAGCATACTTTAAAGATTTGTACGATTGCCAGCCTGATTGAATATCGCCGCAGGAGCGAGAAACTGGTGGAGGCAATTGTAGAGACCAAATTACCCACGAAATTTGGTGAGTTTAAGTTAATTGTTTATCGCGATCAGACCAATGGCCAGACACACATTGCTTTGTGTATGGGTAGCTGGTTAGATGAATCAATATTGGTCCGCGTACATTCAGAGTGTTTAACCGGGGATGTCTTTGGCTCATTGCGCTGTGACTGCGGAAGGCAATTAGAAAAGGCGATGCAGATGATTGCTCTGGAGAAAAAAGGCGTGATCCTTTATATGCATCAAGAAGGCCGCGGCATCGGATTAGTCGAGAAACTGCGCGCGTATAACCTTCAGGATAACGGAATGGATACGGTAGAGGCCAATGAAGCATTGGGGCATAAGGCGGATTTACGCGATTACGGTATTGGCGCCCAGATTCTTGTAGATTTAGGGATTAAGCAGATCAGGCTGTTAACGAATAATCCGCGCAAGATTGTCGGCCTGGAAGGTTATGGCTTAGGAGTTTCACAGCGGGTACCCTTAGAGATTGAGCCTAACGCTCAGAATTATAAATACCTTAAAACAAAAAAAGAGAAACTAGGGCATCATCTGGATCTCTAAACAGGCACCCCGCGCTAATTGGAATTGCGCGGGTGTTGTTTCGTAAACAAGGAGGAAATATGGTGAAAGTAATTGAAGGTAAACTGTTAGCAAAAGGACAGACCTTTGGCCTGGTGGCTTCCAGGTTTAATGATTTTATGACTAAGGAGCTGGTAAGCGGTTGTATTGATACTTTGGTCAGGCACGGCGCAGAAGATAAAGATATTACCGTGGTTTGGGTTCCCGGGGCATTTGAGATTCCTTTGGTTGCCCAGAAAATGGCTAAAGCTAAATCCGTTGATGCCTTGATTTGTTTAGGTACGATTATCCGGGGAGCAACTCCGCATTTTGATTATATTGCTGCGGAAGTAGCTAAGGGGGTAGCAAAGGTTTCTTTGGATAGCGGCCTGCCGGTTATTTTTGGCGTAATTACTGCTGACAGTATTGAACAGGCAGTAGAACGCGCAGGTTCTAAGGATGGCAATAAAGGCAAAGATGCTGCTCTTTCGGCTATTGAGATGGTTAATTTGTCAGGACAATTAAAATAATAATCTCATGAGAAAACGGACTAAGGCGCGTGAATATGTATTGCAAATGCTCTATCAGGTTGATATTACCCACGGTGATTGGCAGGAAATTCTAGAAAATTTTTGCGCCAGTAACGATCGGCAAGATTTATCCGGTGAACTTAAAGATTTCTCCGCCCAACTGTTGGGGGGCGTGATTGAGCATCTGGAGGAGATTGATAAAAAAATCAGCAAATATGCCGCGAATTGGCAGCTTGAGCGTATGGCCTTTGTAGACCGTAATATCATGCGCTTGGGCTGTTTTGAACTTTTGTTTCGTGCGGATATTCCGCCTAAAGTAGCGATTAATGAAGCAGTGGAGTTAGCCAAGAAATATTCCGGCCTGGAGTCGGGTAAGTTTGTTAACGCCATACTGGATCAGGTAAAAATTGAGAAAGAAAAATGAAATATGCTGACTTGCATGTGCATACCGCTTGCAGCGACGGCACATATACACCCGCGCAATTGGTCAGAGAGGGTGTTGCCCGGAAGATCTCTGCGCTGGCGATCGTTGATCATGATACGACAGAAGCGCTTACTGAAGCATTAGCCGAAGCAGAAGGTACGGATTTAGAGATAATCCCGGGCATTGAATTAACTGCTCAGCACGAGTATCAGGAGATACATCTACTTGGGTATTTTCTGGATTATCGGAATCAAGAGTTGCTTGAAAAATTAAAATTAGTACAACTTAACCGTATTCAACGGGTTTATAAAATAGTAGAGAATTTAGAGGGATTAGGGGTGAAGCTTAACCCGGAGGCTGTTTTTAGTATTTCCGGGAAGGCCACGGTGGGCCGGATGCATATTGCCAGGGCCCTGGTGAAAGAGGGTTTAGTCGGCTCTACCGCGGAAGCGTTTCGCAGGTATATTGGGGACAAATCTCCGGCCTATGTTTTGGGGTTTCGCCTTTCTGTGCCGGAGGCAATAAAATTAATTCAGGCTGCCGGCGGTGTAGCGGTTTTAGCGCATCCGTATATGCTCTATAATGACGCATTGATCGCGGAATTCGCAGGTTATGGGTTAGAGGGGATAGAGGTGTATTATCCCGAGCATTCCCAAGCGATGGTTAATTTCTATTTAGATTTAGCTAAAAAGCTTAATCTTTTGATTACCGGAGGAACGGATTTTCACGGCAGCGTAAAACCCCAGATAAAATTAGGTATGATTAAAATACCGCTGGAGTTAGTAGAAAAACTAAGGCTCGCTAAAAAATGATTAAACCGCTTGATGAATATTACATGGGGTTGGCTTTAAAATTAGCGCTTAAGGCTAAAGGGAAAACTTCTCCTAACCCTTTAGTGGGCGCATTAGTGGTAAAAGCGGGTAAAATTATCGGCCGCGGTTTTCATGCTAAAGCCGGGTTTGCGCATGCGGAGATTGTTGCTTTGGATGCAGCGGGCAAAAAGGCCGCCGGTGCAACTTTGTATGTTACGCTTGAGCCCTGCGCGCATACGGGGCGCACTCCACCTTGTATTAATCGTATTATCGGAAGCGGTATTAAAGAGGTAGTGGTAGGGATGATTGATCCTAATCCTTTAAATAACGGTAAAGGCGTTACGTTGCTTAAGCAGGGTAATATTAAAGTCAAGGTGGGGGTTCTGGAAGAGCGATTAAAAGAAATTAACGAAAGCTTTATTAAATATATCACTACCAGAATTCCTTTAATTACGGTAAAAGTTGCTGAATCTCTGGATGGACGGATTGCTACCCGCACCGGTGATTCCAAGTGGATTACCTCGGATAAGTCACGGGCCTTTGCCCATAGAATACGTAAAGATTATGATGCGATTATGGTGGGGGTAAATACCGTGTTACGTGATAATCCCAGCCTGAATGCCTGGTTTTCTGAAAAAAAGTTAATTAAGGTCATTGTTGATAGTAATTTGAGTATATCGGAAAATTCCAATATCTTTGCCGGAGATAGCCAGGTGATTATTATTACTTTACCCAGCCGGCCCGGACAGGAAACGGAGAATCGCAAAAAGTTGGCCGCCAAAGCCAGGATTCTTGAGGTCAAGGAAAAAGCCGGCCAGATTAATTTACGTGATGCCTTAAAGAAGTTGGCCCAATTACAAATAAGCAATATTATTGTGGAAGGCGGCGGGACCCTTATCGGTTCGTTATTCGACGAAAAGCTGGTAGATAAAGTTTTATTTTTTATCAGCCCCAAGATTATCGGAGGTAAAGACGCTGTTTCCTCGGTAATGGGTAACGGGGTCAAGCGCGTAGATCAGGCGGTTAAATTGCAGGATTTAAAGATCCGGCGTTTTGGCGAAGACCTGTTGGTCCAGGCGAGGGTAAAGTAGATGTTTACGGGAATTGTGGAAGAGTTAGGTAAGGTAAAAAAAATAACGCAGCGCTCAGGTATAACCCGGTTAGAGATTAGCGCTAAGCAGACATTGATCGATACTAAAATTGGAGATAGCATTGCCTTAAACGGCGTCTGTCTTACGGCCGTAGCCATCGGAGATGCTTATTTTAGTTTTGAAGTTATGCAGCAGACGCTTAAAAATACTAATCTGGGGTTATTCAGAATTGGACAGATGGTTAATCTGGAGCGCAGCCTTAAGGTAGGAGACAGGATTTCCGGGCATTTTGTTTCCGGCCATATTGATTGCCTGGGCCTGATACGCAGGAAAGTTTTACGTAATGGAAATTTGGAACTCGCCGTGGCTATTCCAGTTTTATTTATGAAGTATTGTCTTGCTAAAGGGTCTATCTCTTTGGATGGGGTAAGTTTAACTTTAGCTAACCAGCGTGCCGGTGTTATCAGTGTTAATATCATTCCACATACTCTTAAGAATACCACTTTAAGTTTTAAGGGTCCCTCGGATAAATTAAACGTAGAATTCGATATGCTTGCTAAAAAAACCGCAACCTAATCCTTTCTATTATTGCGCACACTCTAAATTTCTGATATACTAATGTTGTGAAATTAGCGGAAAAGGATAAGGCAAGGAAATTTCGAATGTTGGGGCATTCAATGAAACAGATTGCTGTTTCATTGAATGTATCTAAAGGTTCTGTAAGTAATTGGGTAAGAGACATAGTGTTGCCTAAAGAAGTATTGGTTAATATTAATAATCAGTGTCTGATGGGCCGGGAGAAGGCCCGAAAGACCCGTTTAAACAATATTGCTCTTCGGCAGGATGAATTATTTCGTGTGTGTAGAGAAGAGATAATACCTTTTTCCCTAAGAGACCTTTGGGTGGCCGGATTGATGCTTTACGCGGGAGAAGGGAATAAATCGTCTATTGTCGGAAATCAACATATTGAAATAGCTAATTCTGATGCTGATATTCTCAGGATTTTTATTAAATTTATTGTCAAAGTTTGCCATGTCCCAAAAGAAAGAATTAGAGTTCGGTTGATACTGTATGAGGATATCGATATAGAACAGGCATATAATTATTGGTCTAAGGAACTTAATATTTCTAGGAATCAATTTGGAAAAGAATTCATTAAACCGAGTTATAAAGATTCTCCATACCGGCATCTACGCCGTTCTACTTATGGAACAGCGCATGTCTGTTTGTATGACGCAAAAATATATCGAAGAATAATGGGGTGGTTGAAAGCCTCTTATGAATGTCTTGCATTAGATAATATAGGTTGATCGGGAAGTAGCGTAGTTTGGCTAGCGCGCGACGTTCGGGACGTCGAGGTCGTGGGTTCGAATCCCACCTTCCCGACCATTTTAAGCATTACTAATTTTGTGGGTAGTTTGTTTGTTCGATCGCTCCGCCTAGGCGGGCTCGAGAGAAGAAGTGTTATTGTTTTGAAAAAGTGGTTTGGCTTGATTTTAATTAAATAAAAATATGAGTAAATCATTTACCATTCATGACTTACCAGTTGATGAGCGTCCGCGCGAGCGGTTGGTTAAGTTTGGCGAACAGGCACTCTCGGCTCAAGAATTATTACAGGTTATTTTGGGGCGCGGTATTGCCGGTGAATCGGTTGTAGTTACGGCGCAAAAACTACTATCGCAATTTGGTAGTCTTCAGAAATTAGCCGAGGCAAGTATTGAGGAATTGTCTTCAATTAAGGGGATCGGATTAGCAAAAGCGACACAGATAAAAGCCGTTTTTGAAATTGGCCGCCGGATTTCTACTCAAGCCCCGCCATATAAGAATAAGGAGCTTACTGATCCAAAAAAGGTGTATCAGTTGATAAAAAGTAAACTCAAAGATTATCAAAAAGAGCATTTTTACATTATCGTTCTTAATAGCAGAAATCACTCAGTTGCAGAGGTTTCAGTCGGTAGTCTTAACGCTAGCATTGTTCATCCGCGCGAAGTATTCGCAGAGGCTATTAAAAACAAGGCGGCATCCGTTATATTTGTTCATAATCATCCATCGGGCGACCCCGAACCATCAGAGGGCGATTTGCTAACAACAAAGAGATTAGTTGAGGCAGGTAAAATTTTGGAAATAGAGGTGGTTGACCATATCATTGTTACAAGAAATAGTTTTTTAAGCTTTAAGGAACGTAAATTGCTATGAATCCTAAAATAAACAAACACGACATTGAATTTTTGATCGATTGCCTCAAAAACGGAAAAGAAATTCCGGAAGTTTATAAATACGCAATTTTCCCGACCAAGCAAAAAGAATATGAGCTTGTCTATTCCGGAAAAATGCGAAAGGAAGATGTGCTTGCGGACACCGAAGAAGCCAAGCCGGTGCCGCTTCAAATTGAAAAAGTTTTTAACGGCAAAAAATATCCGCTTTACTCCAAAGATTGGCACAATCTTTTAGTTTTTGGCGACAATTTGCAAATCCTCAAAACTTTTAACGAAAACAAAGACCCGCTCGTCAGAAATAAAATCAAAGGCAAAGTAAAACTGATTTATATTGATCCGCCGTTCGGTACAGGCGACGAATACGATGGCAATAAGGGGCAAAGCGCCTACAGCGCAAAGCGAAAAGGCGCAGATTTTGTTGAGTTTGTAAGAAGACGCCTCATTTTATTGCGCGAAATTTTGGCTGATGATGGCAGTATTTATATAAGAATAGACTATCGTTTTGGCCACTATATCAAGGTGTTAATGGATGAAGTTTTCGGGAAACAAAGTTTTAGGAACCAGATAATTGTTAATAAAACAGGAAGGCCAACGGAAAAAATTAAACAATTTCATTCTGGACACGATTTTTTATTGTTCTATACGAAAACAGAAGATTACTATTTTAACAATTACGAAATTCAAAAGGAAGAACAAAAATGGAGGGCGATGCATTTGCCTGGTGTTCGGTGGTCGCCAATAGAGGAAAAATACGTTGGATTATTTTCGAAAAATAGCTTAGAAAAAAGAAAAGAAAAATTTGTTTCAAGAGCGAGAATAATATTAGGTAAAGAATTGTTGCCGCCGGAAGGCCGGCACTGGGCATTAAGTCAAAAATCTGTTTTTGAGTTAGAGAAATTAGGAAAAATCAAGTTTAATAAAAATGGAAACCCAGAATCTATAGAATCTCCCACCAAAAAGGTTAATGATATTTGGACGGACATTCAAGGATATTCTCAATATTACGATTATCCAACAGAAAACTCGGAGGAATTATTAGAAAGAGTTGTTCAATCATCATCACAGGTAGGCGACTTAATAATTGATGTGTTTGCCGGAAGCGGGACAACCCTTGCGGTTGCAGAAAAGCTCAATCGTCGTTGGGTTGGCTGCGATATTGGAAAACTCGCAATTTATACAACACAAAAGAGATTACTTGGAATTGACCAAAGTAAAGATTTAGACGACTCGAAGAAAAAATACGGCAAGCCGTCAAAATCATTCGTGGTCGTTACTTCCGGACTTTACGATCTCGGAAAAGTTTTTGCTTTGCAAAAAGACGAGTATATTCGCTTTGTTAAAGATTTATTCGAGATTGAGGAGACAAAACAAAAGACAATCGGCGGTGTTGAAATTGACGGAAAGAAACGGGAATTTTATGCAAAAATCTTTCCTTATTGGGAATTGAAAAATGCCAGCGTTGATGAAAAGTATTTGCAGGAATTGCATAAAAACATTGGCGAGAAAATAGACGACAGATTTTATATTATCGCCCCCGCTAACAATGTTAATTTTATCAGCGACTATCATCAGATTGGCAATGTCCGTTATTATTTCCTCAAAGTGCCGTATCAGATAATCAAAGAATTGCACAAGGTGCAGTTTAAGAAATTCCGCCAGCCACAAAGCAAAAGCCAAATCAACGACTTGGACGAGGCAATAGGTTTTCACTTTATTCGTCAGCCGGAAGTAAAATCGGAAATTAAAAAGATAAAAGATAAAGTTGTTTTGAGAATCAAAAAGTTCGAATCCGCCTATTCGCAGGATGAAACAGGCGAAAAGCTCAAAAATTTTGAAAGTTTGGCGATGTTGCTCGTGGATTTAAACTATGACGGCGAAAAATTTATGATGACAAATTATTTTTTCGCACAGGATTTGCTTAATCATAAGCAAATCGATGAGGAAGAAAGCGAAGAAGAAATTAAAAAGGAATTGGAAAAGCAGAAAGAAATTGCAAAAGAATTTCCGAAAAAAGATTGTGGCAAGGAAATTATGGCAATCTATGTTGATATTTACGGAAATGAATTTAGGGAAGTTTTTAAGGCTAAATAAATACTATGACAGAAGGAATTAAAATATACATAACACAGGATTTGGTTTTGCAGGTAAAGCAAAACTATAATCCTGCCAAGCTCAATTTGAAAAAGTGGGTTGATTTTCTTGATGTGCTTTGCGGCGACAGAGAATTTCAAAAAGACGCGATCAGGGATGCGATTATTTTTCTTGCGTCCGGCGAGTATAACTCAATTGAAAATTTGGTTGAAGAAAATTTCCGAAAGAACGATGAATTGCAAAAAAGATACAAAGATGTCCGAGATTATCAAAGAAACTTGCCGTTGCCGCATAAATTGTCGGCAGTTATTGATTTAGCGACCGGCACAGGCAAAAGCTACTTGATTTATGGTATTGCGCAAATTGCTTTAGGGCTTGGTTTAGTGGATAAAGTTTTAGTGCTTTGTCCGTCGCTCACAATTGAGTCGGGTTTGAAAGGAAAGTTTGAGAAACTTTCCGGAGACGACAAAATCAAAGCGTCCTTGCCGGACAACGCCGTTTTCAAAAATCCAAGAATAATTAACGCAAACAGCACAATTAAAAACGGCGACATTTGTGTTGAAAATATCCATGCCATTTATGAACGGACGGGATCGTCAATAAACGATAGCTTGAAAAAAAGTGGCGAGCGTGTTTTAGTGCTGAATGATGAAGTTCATCATGCTTACAATTCGTCAAGCGAGCAGGATATAAGAAAATGGAAAGCGTTTTTGCTCAATCCTGATTTTAATTTCAAATACATTTTAGGATTTACCGGTACGGCGTATATGGACGATGAGTATTTTAATGATGTTATTTACCGCTACTCGATAAGACAAGCCGTTAATGACAAAGTGGTTAAGTCGGTTGATTATGTTGCAGAAGATGAGGTGTCTTCAAGCCCAACAGAAAGGAAAAGAGAGAAATTTCATAAAATTTATGACAATCATGAAGAATTTGTGAAAAAGTATCGTCTTATTAAACCGCTTACGATTTTGGTTACAAAAGATATTTCCAAAGCAAAAACGCTTCGGGAAGATTTGATTGATTTTTTGGAGAAGCGGGAAAAAATATCGCGAAAGGCAGTTGAGAAAAAAGTTTTGATTGTTACCTCGCACAAGGACCACAAGAAAAATATTTTGGAATTAAAAAATGTTGATGACAAGGAAAATTCTATTGAGTGGATTGTTTCCGTTTCCATGCTTACAGAGGGCTGGGATGTGAAAAATGTTTTTCAAATTGTGCCGTGGGAAGACCGCGCTTTCAATTCAAAACTTTTGATTGCCCAAGTTTTAGGCCGTGGGCTTCGCATACCGGAAGAATACAAATCGCCACAGCCGAAAGTTAGGGTTTTTAATCATGACGCTTGGAGCCGAAACATTCGCGGCTTGGTTGATGAGATTTTGGAAATTGAAGTTCGCCTCACAAGCGAGATTTTAACATCCGGTGAACGAGCAAAATATAATTTTGATCTTTACACGATTGACTATGAAAAGAAAGAAAAAGCAGTTAAGGCGGAAAAGAACACAGAAATTTTTGATTATTCAAAAGGGTACATCAATTTAGTCGCCCAAATTGAGCAAATAGCCAGGGAAACTGAATATGAAGATTTGGGCGGGGTTATTAAGCCGAAAACAACGATAATCCAAAAAGAAGTTTTTGCCGTTGACGATGTGTTGGCGAAAATCGTTGAAACTTTTAAGACGAGAGATTTTGAGGCAAAAATAAGATTTCCAAAAGGCGAATACGAAAAAGAACACTTACCCCCAGAGAACGAAATTAAAGAGATTGTCGTAAATTCAATGCGAAAGGTTGGCATAAAGAGTGGGGTTTTGACGGAAGACAACGCCAATAGAATTTTCAAAGCGTTTCAAACGCTTTTCAGGGCAAGGGGTTCAACGATTGTTTTGGAAAGGACGGCAAATAAGCCGAAGTTAATTAGCACAAAAGAAATTGAGAAAGAAAGTGTTGCCGTGGGAGCGATAAAACATGGCTCAACAGTTTTCTATACTGAAAATTTCAAAGACGAATGCAAAAATGGCATGATTGATATTTTGCAGGATATTATTGCCGATGAAAATTTGCCGAGAAGCGCAAGCAAGGAAGTTAATTCTTACTGCTTCAAGACGCCGGTTAATGTCGTTTTAACAAAGCTTGAGCCGGAACGAAAGTTCGTTGAAGCGATTGTTGGTTCAAAAGTATGTGCAAAAATTGACGCTTGGATAAAATCGCGGGATATGGGATTTTACAGCGTTGAGTATTCGTGGAGAAAAGGCGAACACCCGACACAGGGTAGTTTTAATCCTGATTTTTTCTTGAAGCTTGGCGAAAATATCGTCGTTATTGAAATCAAGGCGGATGATGATGATTCTGATGAAAATAAAGGGAAGTATCGCTGGGCAAAACAGCATTTCGAGACTCTGAACGAAGAATTAAAAAAGAGCAAGATCAAACAGAGATACTTCTTCCACTTTTTGAGTCCGAATAGCTATGCTGAATTTGTAGAATATTTTTGTGACAATAGGGTCTTTGATAAAAAATTTCGTAGTAAGCTTGAGGATTTGTTGGATAGGGATCAAGGTGTAAAGTATGGCTAATAATGAATAAGGGGATAAGATATGAGTTTCTTTAATTTGACCTCCCCGACATAAATTTTATGAGGAAACAACTTCATCTTTACTATTCAGGTAAGGTGCAAGGCATAGGGTTTCGTTATGTTGTTTTAGATATCGCTTTAGGCCTTAAAATTTATGGTTGGGTTAAAAATTTAAATGACGGGCGAGTGGAAGTTTTAGCGGAATCAAAAGAAGATACGCTTAATGTTTTTCTTGAGCAAATCAATCAGCATTTTTCGCGCTATATAACAGATACAATCGTAGAGCGGCTTCCGGCCAACGGAAAATTTAGTGATTTTCAGGTGCAATTCTGAAATTAATCAACCCTATAGATGTCTAGCTTGATAAATAAAGAAATTAAGGAGTTAAGAGGCAAGCTTCGGCGGTATGATTATCTTTATTATGTCCTAAGCCAGCCGGTTGTCGCGGATAAAGAATATGATGATTTGATGCGCCAGTTAATTGCTCTGGAAAATAAATATCCTCAATATCGTACTGATGATTCTCCCAGCCAGCGTTTAAGCGGTGGTTTGAGCGCGGGTTTTGAAACGGTAAAACATCAAACCGGGATGTTTTCTTTGGACAATACTTATTCTCTGGAAGAGCTCCAAGCCTGGGATAAGCGTGTGCGTAAAGGTTTAGGTAGTGAGGAAGTTATTGGATATGTGGTGGAACTTAAGATTGACGGAGTAAGCGCGAATTTAACATATCGTGAGGGTAAATTTATCTTGGGGGCTACGCGGGGAGACGGCTCAACCGGCGAGAATGTTACCGCTAATTTAAAAACCATTCGCTCTATCCCTTTAGTCCTCTTAGGTAAAGAGCATCCGGATTTAATTGAGATTCGCGGCGAAGTTTATATGGATAAAGAAGATTTTTTAAAGATTAATCGCTACCGGCAAATTAACACACAGGATGTTTTTGCTAATCCGCGCAATGCTACTAGCGGGTCTTTAAAATTATTGGATAGCCAAATTGTGGCCAAGCGGCCGCTTAATTTTATCGCGCATTCTTTAGGCGCGTATCAAGGGAAGTCGCTAGACACTCAATGGGAGTTTTTAAGTTTATTAAAAGATTGGGGCCTGCGTTTAGACAGGCATTCTGCGTTCTGTAAAGATATGCCCGCGGTAATCGGCTATTGCCGGAAGTGGCTTGCGCAAAGAGACCAAGTAGGTTATGAGATTGACGGGATTGTGGTGAAAGTAAATAGTTTTAAGCAACAGCAGGATTTAGGTTTTACCGCCAAAAGTCCGCGTTGGGCGGTGGCTTATAAATTTCCCGCGCGCCAGGCGACCACAGAAGTTTTAGAGATCAATGTGAATGTCGGACGCACTGGGGTGATTACTCCGATTGCCGTGCTTAAACCCGTAAAGTGTTCCGGAGTAATGATTAGCAACACGACGTTACATAATTTCGATGAAATAGAAAGATTAGGTTTAAGGGTTGGTGACCGTGTGCTTATTGAGCGCGCAGGAGATGTAATTCCTAAGGTAGTAAAAGTGGTGGAGCAAAGAGGTAAGCAACCTTATCATAAACCCCAAAAGTGCCCTGCTTGCCAAGAGAGAATTGTTAAAGAGAAAGCGATAGATGTGGCTTACCGTTGCATTAATTCTAATTGCCCTGCGCAGCTTGAGCGGGCGCTTTTGCATTTTGCCAGCCGGGACGCATTGGATATTGAAGGCCTGGGTGAGGCGGTAATTGCTCAACTGGTAAAGTTAGGGTGGTTAAAAAGTTTAGCGGATATTTATAAACTTAAAATTAATGATTTGTTAGAAGTAGAGTTGTTCAAGGAAAAGAAGGCTAATAACCTGCTGAAGGCGATTCAGATAAGCAAAAAACAGTCTTTAGCGCGTTTAATTTTTGCTTTAGGTATACGCCATGTAGGGCAGAAAGCTGCTTATACGTTGGCGATGGAATTTGGTAGTATGGGTAAACTTATGCGGTCTAAGCTTGGCGGCCTGGATAGAATACCTGAGATTGGTGAAGTTATGGCCGGTTCTATTGTTGGCTATTTTCATTTAAGTCAAACTAAAAAATTAATTCGACAGTTAAAAAGTGCGCAGGTGAATATGCGTCAGGAAGTTTCTAAGGTTAAAATTAACGCCTTAACCGGCAAGAGGATAGTTTTTACCGGTCAGTTAAAAGGATTTTCGCGTTCGCAAGCAGAAGGGGTAGTGCGCCAATTCGGAGGTATTACCGCCTCCAGCGTGAGCAGTAAGACTGATTTTCTGGTAGCCGGAGAGAGTACGGGCACAAAATTTAATAAAGCCAAGGAATTAGGAGTAAAAATTATTAATGAAAAAGAGTTTAGGGAGATGATAAAATGAGAATAAAGAAAATATTATCGGTTTTATTATTTTGTTTCCTGTTGGTAGATTTATTAGGTTGTGAGGCTTTCACGCGTAAATTTACCCGTAAATCTAAGAAGTCGGAGGCAACGGTGGAGATGGTCCTTACTCCGCAGGAGTATAAGGGGCCGGAGATGACTAAAGAGGAGCTCTACCGGCAGTATTATCTTTATTGGAGCTCCTGGCAGGATGAGTTAATCAATGCTCTTACCCAAAAGGCAAGTTTAAAGAAAAAAGTAGATTGCGCTGGCGAGGCATTAAAGAATATGGTGAATATGAAAATGATGCTGGTAACAGATGCCCAGAAAAATTTTGACCCGGAGATTGTTAAGTTAATTGATCTATCGGCGGATATAAAAAGTGATATTTATGGGGCAAATGACAGCCGGAATCTGCAGGTTGCCCAGCGGATTAAGTCTAGTATGCATAAGGGTTTTATCTATCCGAAAATAAGGAACTATTTAAAATGATTTTAGAAACAGTTAATGTCGGTTTGATGCAGGTTAATTGCTATATTCTTGCCTGTGCTCAAGGAGCTCAGGCGATGATTATTGATCCCGGTGACCAGTACTCTAAGATCATGGCGGTTTTAGATAAACATAAATTAAAGCCGGCCATGGTGATTAATACGCATGGGCATTATGACCATATTGGCAGCGATGATGAATTTGGTGTTTTGGTTTATGTGCATAAAAAGGATTTACCGATGCTTGTCGATGCCAGGAAAAATCTTTCCGCTAGTTTTTCATTAGCCTATAAGGTTAATGCTGAGATTAAAACTTTGGAAGATAAAGAAATTATTAAATTAGATTGTTTGGAATTGGAGGTAATTCATCTTCCCGGGCATACCCCGGGAGGTATCGGCCTTTTGATGAAAAAACCGCAAACGGATATCCTCTTTACCGGTGACACTTTGTTTAAGCAGAGTGTAGGGCGTTCGGATTTACCGGGGGGCAGCCAGCAGCTGTTGGAGAAGGCAATCAGAGAAAGATTGTTCGTCTTGCCCGCCAATACTAAAGTTTATCCGGGGCATGGAGCAGCTACCACTATCGGAAGAGAACAGAGCAGTAATTTATTTGGATTATAATGAAAGAACTTATTGATTCATTCCTGGATTATCTTTCGGTTGAGCGCGCCCTGGCTAAAAATACCATTGTTGCCTATCGAGGGGATTTGAATTTCTATCTGGATTTTATTGATAAACGGGGAATCGTCGCGCTTTCTAAAGTCACTAAAGATGATATTGTTGAATTTATGCTTTTTCAAAAAGCCCAAGGAATATCACCTGCGAGTATTTCGCGCCGGCTGGCAGCAATACGCATGTTTCATCGTTTTTTAGCCAGGGAGAGAGTTTTAAAAAGCGATCCGACTACCTTGATTGATTCTCCGAAACTGTGGAAGAAAATTCCGGATACCCTTTCTTTAAATGAAGTGGAGGCATTAATTAGCCAAGCTGATGCGCGCGATCACCAGGGAGCTAGGGATAAGGCAATCTTAGAAACTCTTTATGCCACAGGAATGCGGGTATCGGAATTGAGTGATCTTAAAACTAATAATGTTAATTTAGATATTGGGTTTTTACGCTGTATCGGCAAGGGGAATAAGGAGCGGATTATTCCTTTGGGTAAGAAAGCTATCCAGAGTATTAAGCGCTATTTAGAGTTTAGCCGGGAGCATTTTTTAAACCCCGTTAGAAGTGGCGCCCCGCGCCGCGGGACTTCTAACGGGGTAAAGCAAAAAAAATCAGAGTTTCTATTTATCAGCCGCTGCGGGGCTAAATTATCCCGGC
Source organism: Candidatus Omnitrophota bacterium (assembly GCA_018897555.1). GTDB lineage: Bacteria > Omnitrophota > Gorgyraeia > Gygaellales > Profunditerraquicolaceae > UBA6249. Next base: position 2,255 of record JAHIKK010000112.1, on the reverse strand, counting down.
AATCCGTTTGGAAATTGATCAAGCGGTATGCCTTAGAGGCTAAAATTAAGAAATCGATAAAAGTGCATACTTTGAGGCATTCATTTGCTACACATTTATTGGAGAGAGGCGCGGACCTGCGGAGCGTGCAGGAGATGCTGGGGCATTCTGATATCTCTACGACCCAGATTTATACGCATATTGATAAAGAACGGCTTAAAACGATTCACAAGCTGTTTCATCCGCGGCCATAAGGGTAGGCAGGAATATAGGCAGAAGATGAGAAAATATTTTAAAAAATTACCTCGAAAACTAAGAGAAGTTATCAGCCAGGCCTCTGGAGTTTCTCAAGAAACCCGCTTGCCGGCATATCTGGTCGGTGGATGCCTGCGCGATTTAATTCTGGGGGTTAAGAACCTGGATTTAGATATTGCGATTGAAGGAAACGGCATTATTTTTGCCCAGCATCTAGCGCAAAAACTAAAATCCAGCCTAAGAATTTATGAACGGTTTGGAACGGCTACCTTAATTTTAAGCGACGGGTTAAAAGTGGATATTGCTACTACGCGCCAGGAAAAATATCCTTATTTTGCAGCGCTTCCGGAGGTAAGTCCCGGATCATTAAAGGAAGATCTTAAACGCCGGGATTTTACGATAAATGCCATGGCGGTAAGCATAGCTGTAGATAAGGAGCAAAAAATAATTGATCCCTTCGGCGGCCAAGATGACCTGGCTTCAGGCAGAATTCGTGTCTTACATAATTTAAGCTTTAAGGATGATCCCACGCGGATATTCAGGGCGATACGTTTTAGCCGGCGTTTTGATTTTAAGATTGAACGCAAGACGCTCGCGTTGCTTAAGCAGGCAATAAGTGAAGGTTGGTTAGCTAAAGTAAATCCCCATAGAATACGCGTGGAATTAATAGCCATACTTAAAGAGCAGAATCCATTCAAGCCGATAAAGGAGCTTGGTGATTTAGGCGCGTTGTCCTTTATCAGCACTAAACTAAAAATCGACAAATCCACGCGGGCCTTATTTAAATCTATCTCCAAACAGATCGCTTGGTTTATTAAAAATTTTCCTGCGCGCAGGCAACCGGACAGTTGGCTGGTTTATTTTACGGCACTCCTGGCCCCGCTTACTTTGGCGCGGATGAATCTGCTTATCTCCAGGCTGGGTTTGCGTAAAGGGGAAGCCAAACGGGTGATTAGTTATTACCGGGAGCTTGATAAGCTTATTTCTTCTTTGAGCAAAAAGCACCTGTTGCCGAAGGAGATTTTTTCATTACTTGAACCTTTAAGTTATGAAACGATTATTCTGGTTAGCGCTACGACGCCAAATAAAAATTTTAAAAAGTATTTGACGGATTTTTTAAAGGTTTATAATGGTATGCGCCTTTGTGTCTGCGGAAGCGACCTGGGCGGGTTGGGCGTTTTACCGGGGCCGGAGTACCAGAAGATATTTGCTAAAGTATTAACGGCTAAACTTAACGGCCAGGTAAGGAATCGCCAGACAGAGATGGCCTTAATTAGAAAGTTAGTGAGAGATAAATAGAAACGGAGCGTATAACGATGTCCAGGCACGAGCGTGTTGAAGAAGCGATAAGAAAAGAAGTCAGTCTTATTATTCATGATGAGCTTAAGGACCCGCGAATAGGTTTTGTTACGATCACCCGGGTGGAGTTGTCCAGGGATTTAAGAAACGCGAAAATTTTCTATAGCGTTTTAGGCAAGGAGGATGCTTGTAAAAAAACCAAAATCGCTTTAGATTCCGCTGTAGGTTATGTCCGCAGCCTGGTCGCTCAGAGGATTAATATGCGTTTTGCCACTGAACTTATGTTCCAGGAGGATCATTCTACTGAGCATAGTGTTAAGATCCAAGAGGTGCTCAACAAGATAAAGGAGACTGATGAGCCTAAATGAGATCTGCAGGAGCATTAAGAAGCATAATAGTTTTTTGATTGCTGCTCATACCAGCCCGGAGGGTGATGCCTTGGGGGCCCAATTGGGGTTTTATAATCTTATCAAAAAGCTGGGTAAGCAGGCAACGATCGCCAGCGATGATCCATTACCCGCTGGTTATGATTTTCTTCCCGGAATTAAGCGTATCCGCCGTTTAGGCAAGGAATTTAAATATATTAAATTTCACTCGTGTCCAAATTATGATTGAAAAAGCCTAACCGAATCCTTATGATGGTGATAGTCACCAACCATCACCAATACCGATATCCGTCGGCAAATAAGGAGGGCTAGGCTATGCACCATTATAATACAATT
>JAHIKK010000016.1 GCA_018897555.1 Candidatus Omnitrophota bacterium | reverse complement strand
TAGCAGGGGTTAGGAATAAAAATCAAGCAGAATTTTGACGCAACGCATTGGAATGACGTAAGTTATGTATTTACAAAAGTTACATAAAGACAGTTTTTAAAAATAATCGGGAAGAAGAATATTTTTTAACAATGTACTGTGAATGCTATAAGTAAGATCCGTAAACAAGCGGCAGCCAAAATTAAAACCATCGTCCTGCCGGAATATGACGACGCGCGCACCTTGGAAGCAGCGGAAATTATCCGTAAAGAAGGATTGGCTAATCCTCTGGTTTTAACTCCGGAGGCGATGGATAAGCATCAGAAAGAAAGGTATATTCAGGAATATTATGAACTTTATCAATCCAAAGATATCGATTTAGATACGGTCAAGAAACTTTTTTCCGATAATCTTTATTACGCGGCGATGATGACGCGCGAAGGCAAGGCGGACGGTTTAGTTGCCGGCGCAATGCATACCACTGCGGATGTGGCGCGCGCCTGTATCCGTTGTATTGGTTTAGATGAACGGTTTACTATCGCCTCGAGTTGTTTTATCATGGATGTGCCGAATTGCCAGTATGGGGATAATGGGACATTTATCTTTGCCGATTGCGGGGTGATCCCGGACCCTAATGCCCGGCAATTATCCTGTATTGCCTTTACTTCCGCGGAATTAGCTTCTAAAGTATTGAACCTTACTCCGCGGGTAGCTTTTTTAAGCTATTCTACTAAAGGGTCAGCCAAAACTAAATCTGCGGAAAAAATTGCCGAAGCATTAGTTTTACTTAAAACACTTTCGCCGTCGATATTAGCCGACGGAGAACTGCAGGCAGATGCGGCAATTGTTCCGGAAGTAGCCAATATAAAATGCCCGGACAGCCCGATTAACGGAGGAGCCAATGTGCTTATTTTTCCTAATCTGGAAGCCGGTAATATTACCTATAAATTAGTGCAGCGTTTAAGCGGCTGCCGGGCGATCGGGCCGTTATTTTTAGGTTTCAATAAACCCGCCAGCGATTTATCCCGCGGCTGTTTTACTGAGGATATTGTGGATAGCGTAGCCGTTACGGCCATCAGGGCGCAATAATGAAAATATTAGTTATTAATAGCGGAAGTTCGTCAATTAAATATAAGCTTTTTGATATGCCTTCTGAATATTTAGTCAGAAAAGGCGTAATTGAACATATCGGCGAAAGGGGCTCAAAATTTAGTAATCATTACTCCGGCTTAAAAATAATACTTCAGGAAACCAAGCTGGTGGAAGCGGTGGGGCACCGGGTGGTGCATGGAGCCGAAGATTTTAATAAACCGGCTTTGGTGGATAAGCGCGTAATCCAAGGAATTAAGAAATGCTGCGCTATCGCCCCCTTACATAATCCGGCTAACCTTTCCGGGATACTTGCAACTCAGAAGCTTTTGCCCGGCGTAAAGCAGGTTGTGGTTTTTGATACAGCTTTTCACCAAAGCATTCCGGAACACGCTTTCATCTATGGGCTGCCTTATGATTATTATCAGAAACTAAGGGTTAGGAAATATGGTTTTCACGGCACCAGCCATGAATATGTCGCGCTGGAAGCCAGCCGTATTCTTAAAAGGCCGCTGAATAAATTAAAATTGATCACTTGTCATTTAGGTAATGGCTGTAGTATTACCGCTATCCACCGGGGAAAATCCGTGGATACGAGTATGGGGTTCACGCCTTTAGAGGGTTTGGTGATGGGCACGCGTTGCGGTGATGTTGATCCGGCTTTGATCACGCATATCATGCGTAAAAAGAATTTAGATACGAAGCAAATGGATCGTATCTTAAATAAAGAGAGCGGCTTAAAAGGGATATCCGGTATCAGTAATGATATGCGTTTGCTCGAAGAAAAAGCAAACGCGGGCAACCGGCGCGCAAAACTGGCCGTGGATATTTTTGTTTATCGTGTTCGAAAATATATCGGCGCGTATTTATCGGTTCTGGGAGGATTGGATGCTTTGATCTTCACCGCGGGTATCGGGGAGAATCAGCCCTCGGTTAGGAAGAGTATCTGCCAGGGGTTGTTTGGTTGTTTAGCGAAGAAGCCGAAGATCATGGTTATTCCTACGAACGAAGAACTAATGATTGCCCGGCAAACGTATAAGTTAATTAGACCCCGCAGTTAACCGCTTCGCAACTGCGGGGTTAATTCGTCCGCCATTTGAGTCAATGGCGGACTAATTAAGGAGAACAATAAAATGTTAAGGGTGATGTTAAAATCCAAGATCCACCGGGCAACCGTAACTGAAGCCAATCTTTATTATGAAGGCAGTATTACTATTGATGCGGATCTCATTTTAGCTGCGGATATCTTAGAGCATGAAAAGGTGGAAGTGCTCAATCTTAATAACGGTTTGCGGATTGAAACTTATGTGATTAAAGGTAAATCCGGCAGCGGGGTGATTTGTTTAAACGGCCCGGCGGCTCGCGGCTCTTGCTCCGGAGATCAGGTGATTATTGTTTCTTATGTAGCCGTCGAAGATAAAGAGGCTAAAACCATTAAAGCTAAGATCATAAAAGTAGATGCCGGAAATAAAATTAAAGATTAAAGTATTAGGGGATTCTGTTTTAAGAAAAAAAGCTAAGCTGGTTGGGCGGATTACCGATGAACACCGGCGGGTGCTTAGCCAGATGGCTAAAGCGATGTATGATCATTCCGGAATTGGCCTGGCTGCTCCGCAATTAGGCCAAAGCCTGCAATTAATTGTTGTGGATATCGGAGAAGGCCTTTATAAGTTAGTTAATCCTAAGATTGTAAAGAGTCATGGAAGACAGTCAATCAGCGAAGGGTGTTTAAGCGTGCCGGGAGTTTGTATCAAGGTCAAGCGCGCCAAACAGGTTTGGGTGCAGGCTCAGGATGAAAACAGCCGTTTCCTGGAAATTGCAGCCAAGGACCTTTTTGCCTGTGTGTTACAGCATGAGATCGAACATCTAAAAGGTAAGCTCATCATTGATTACGCGTCATTTCTGGATAAAATACGCATTAAAAGAAAATTAGCGTTACTTAAAGACAAGGGTAAAGTTTGTAAGTTACAGTTGTAGGGGAGGTTTAAACCTCCCCTACTGAAGATTATGCTAGGGGGTAGATGTGGAGAATTTGGATTTAATCATTATCGGAGGAGGGCCGGCGGGTTTGACCGCGGCACTTTATGCCGGACGCAGCCGCCTGGATACATTATTGATGGAGAAGATGGCTGTTGGCGGCAGGATTCTTTTGAGTGAAACAATCGAAAATTATCCGGGTTTTCCCGGAGGGATCTTAACACAGGAATTAATGGCGCGCATGGAAAAGCAGGTTAAAGAGTTGGGAGTAAAAATTGTAAGTGAGCAAGTTTTGGATTTAGACTGTGCGAGCAGGATTGTTAATGCTGCCGGCGGAAGCTATCAGGCCGGCGCAATTATTATTGCCAGCGGGGCCCGCCCCAGGAAATTAAATGTTCCAGGCGAGGAGCAATATACGGGCCGCGGTGTTTCTTACTGCGCTACTTGCGACGCTCCATTTTTTAAGGGAAAGAAAGTGGTGATTGTGGGAGGGGGTAATGCCGTTGCTGAAGAAGCGATATATTTGAGCCGTTTTGCCAGTGCGGTAAGCGTAATTCACCGCCGTGGCGATCTGCGCGCTTCGCCAATTTTACAGGAAAGGATGCGGCAAAACAGCAAAATTAATTTTATCTTAAACAGCATAGTTACGCAGATTAAAGGAACTAACAGCCTAGAATCGGTGGTGGTTAAGGACCTCTTAAGCGGAAAAGTTAATGATTTTGCCTGCGACGGAGTTTTTATTTATATTGGGTCTGAACCGGAAACGTTATTTTTAAAAAATAAGTTACAGATGGATGAAGCCGGATTTATCGTGACGGATGAAAATATGGCTACCACCGCTATAGGCGTCTTTGCCTGCGGCGATTGCCGTAAAAAAGGATTTTACCAGGTGATTAACGCTTGCGGTGACGGCGCAGTGGCTGCTGATTCTGCTTATAAATTTATAGCCAATCAAAAGGGGAAGTAAATGGGAAAAATTCCGACTACCAATAAAAAATTGATGGAATGGGTAAATACAATGGCTAAGCTTTGCGCGCCTGAGCGTATTGTCTGGATTGATGGCTCTGATGAACAAAGGTTAGTGTTAGAAAAAGAATCCGTGGATTCCGGAGAGTTAATCCGTTTAAATCAGGAAAAACTCCCGGGTTGTTTCCTGCACCGCACTGCTCAGGACGATGTTGCCCGCACTGAGCATTTGACTTTTATTTGCACAAAGAAGAAACATGATGTTGGGCCGAATAATAATTGGATGTCTCCGGCTGCAGCCTACAGAAAGGCTAAGGCGATATTTAAGGGCGCGATGGCAAAAAGAACGATGTATGTTATTCCTTTTTCTATGGGGCCGGTGGGCTCGCCTTTTAGTAAGATTGGAGTGGAACTAACGGATTCACGTTATGTAGTTTTAAATATGTTAATTATGACCCGTTGCGGGGAGCCGGTTTTAAGGCAGCTTGAAAAAGATGATAATTTCACTAAGTGTTTGCATTCCAAGGCCGAGTTAGATATTAAGAAACGATTGATCCTGCATTTTCCAGAAGATAATACTATCTGGAGCGTAGGCTCCGGATATGGCGGCAATGTTCTTCTGGGCAAAAAATGCCTTTCTTTACGTATTGCTAGTTTTGTAGCCAGAAAAGAAAAATGGATGGCAGAACATATGTTGATTATGGGTATTGAAGAACCCAATGGCCATATTGAATATATTGCCGCGGCTTTTCCCAGCGCCTGCGGTAAAACAAATTTAGCCATGTTGATTCCTCCGGAAGGGCTTAAAAATAAAGGCTATCGGGTCTGGACAGTGGGCGATGATATCTCCTGGATGCGGGTAGATTCCGACGGTTCTCTTTGGGCGATTAATCCTGAAACAGGATTTTTTGGAGTTGCCCCCGGCACAAATTCTCATGCCAATCCGAATATGGTGGAAACCATCAAAAAAAATACTATTTATACCAATGTCCTTTTAAAACCGGATAATACGGTTTGGTGGGAGGGGGCGGATGGAGAGGTGCCTAGTGAGGGTATTGATTGGAAAGGTAATCCTTGGAAACCCAATACTTTGGATGCCGAAGGCAAGGTAATTAAGGGTGCACATCCTAATGCGCGCTTTACTACTCCTATTGTGAATTGTCCTTCGGCTTCCTTTAGGTTGGAGCAGCATCATGGAGTGCCGATCTCGGCGATTATCTTTGGCGGCAGGCGTCAGCATGTTGCTCCGCTGGTATATGAGGCATTTAACTGGCGGCACGGCGTGTTTGTGGGAGCGACAATGGGTTCGGAATTAACTGCTGCCCAAGTAGGTAAGTTGGGCCAGGTGCGCAGAGACCCGATGGCCATGCTTCCTTTTTGTGGTTATAATATGGCGGAATATTTTAAGCACTGGTTAAATATGGGCAAACTGATGGCTAAGCCGCCGAAAATATTCCACGTCAATTGGTTCAGGATGGATGAGCAGGGAAAATTCCTCTGGCCGGGGTTCTGTGAAAATTTAAGGATCCTGGAATGGGTACTGGACCGTTGCAATAATAAAGTTGATGCCTTGCGCACCCTGATTGGTTATTTGCCATATCTGTCTAATATTGATATGACCGGGCTTGATCTTGCTAATGGCGTTCTGGAAAGACTGCTTAAGGTTGATCAAGAGGAATGGCGGGAGGAATTAAAAAGTATAAGCAAATTTTTCGGTGATTTTAAGAAGGACCTGCCTAAAGAACTCTGGCAGGAGCATGATGCTTTGCTGGAACGGTTAAAGAAAAATGAGTAAGCCTGTTTTATTAAAAACCGAATTTAAAGATTTAGCGCTCTTCCGCAGAGGCAAAGTTAGGGATGTTTATGATCTCGGGGAGAACCTGCTGATTATTTCTACCGATCGTATATCCTGTTTTGATGTAGTCTTGCCTTCGGGTATACCGGATAAAGGCAAGGTCTTGACCGGCTTATCCGTATTCTGGTTTGATTTTATTAAAGAGATAACCCGGCATCATTTGATTACTGTTGATGTCGATAAATATCCGCCGGAACTTAATAAATATAAGGCGGATTTAGCAGGCCGCTCCATGCTGGTTTTAAAAACTAAGCCTTTACCGGTTGAGTGTGTAGTCAGAGGTTATCTTTCCGGCTCAGGCTGGAAGGAATATCAGCAAAAGCAGTCAGTTTGCGGCATTAGTTTGCCCGGAGGCTTAAGGGAATCCGAGAAGCTGCCGGAGATTATATTTACCCCATCGACTAAGGCAGAACAGGGGCATGACCAGAATATCAATCAAAAATATGTCGAGGATTTAGTGGGTGTTGAGTTGGCTTCCCGTTTGAAAAAAATAAGCATAGCTATCTATAAGCTGGCCAGCGCTTACGCTTTGAGCAAAGGGATTATTATCGCCGACACCAAGTTTGAGTTTGGCCTATATCAAGGCCAATTGATTATTATTGATGAGGTGCTTACTCCGGATTCATCGCGCTTTTGGCCTTTAGATCAGTATCAGCCGGGCAAAGTTTGCCCGAGCTTTGATAAACAATTTGTACGCGATTATTTGGAGACCTTGGATTGGAATAAAACTCTTCCGGCGCCGGCATTGCCGGAAGAAGTAATTAATATCACCACGGAGAAATATTTAGAAGCCTACCGTAAATTAACTTCAAAAACTAATTTAATCTAGATGGCTAAAGTTAAAAATACTTTATTGCTTTTGTTGAGAATCAGCGTGAGTATTCTGCTTTTGGTTCTTTTGTTTAAAATCAACAAAATTGACCTGCGGGTATTAATTAATGATATCGGGCGCGCGGATAAGCGGCTATTAGCGGCGGGTTTTTTGTTTTACTTTTTTGGCTATTTCCTGGGTTTTTTGCGCTGGCGGATGCTGCTTAAGGCCGTGGGAATCAATATTCCTTTAAAAAGATTAATTACTTCTTTTTCCGGAGGTATTTTTTTCAGTATCTTTCTACCTTCAACTATCGGCGGAGACCTGGTGAGGGCAGCGGATCTTGCGGAGCATACGCAGAAGGCCAAGGAGGTTATTGCTACGGTCTTTTTGGATAGATTGAGCGGTTATATGGGGTTAGTCTTCGTAATCCTGCCCGCGCTTTTATTGGGCAGGGATCTGGTGTTGGATAAAGTTGTTTTTACTTCTGTGTCGTTGATTGTAATATTGTTGGTCGTCCTGCTATTGGTTTTGTTCAATAATGCTATCTATTTTAGAATTACGCGGTTCCTTAGTTCTCCCGGTGCCGGGAAAATAAAGGAAAAAATTAAAAATATGCATCAGGAGATCCATGTTTTTCGCAACCATAAGCGGATGATTATTTTTAATTTGCTCACCTCTTTTATTATCCAGCTGATTTGTCCGATCAGTGTTTATTTTATCGGGCTTTCCCTGGGGGTAAAAGTAAACTTTCTTTATTTTCTCATTTTTTTACCTATAATCGGAGCGGTTACATTACTGCCGATTGCTATCGGAGGTTTAGGGTTAAGGGAGGGGCTGTTCGTAGTTTATTTTGCTAAAGCCGGGGTAATAAAACAGCTGGCTTTAACCATGTCGCTTTTATCATTTTCATTTATTGTTTTCTATGGCGCTATCGGAGGGCTCATCTATGTCCTTACAGTACATCATCGACGCCTACAACCTCATAAACCACCCTGCATTTAAGCCTGTTTCTAAACCGGCCTTAAATATCCAGCAAGCCCTGGCGGATTTTATCAGATTAAACAGGTTAACCGGAAGTAAAAATAATAACCTGATTCTTGTTTTTGACGGATATCCTCCGCGGACAGAGGATATCCCCCGGGAAAACGGTTTGCTTTGTATGTTTTCGCGCGCAAAAGAGGCGGATGAATTAATAAAAGAAATTATCCAGGATTCAGCTTCTCCTAAAAATATCATTGTCGTTTCAGATGACCGCCAAGTGCAATTAACCAGCAGGTTTCTTCACGCGCAGGTCTGTAATGTCGCGGAGTTCATCTGCGGCAAGAAAAATAATAAATTGGCAGCCGAGGCAAAACTGGCTGCGGTTGATTTTAAGCTAAGTTATGCCAAGATGCAGAAGATAAATGCCGAACTGAAGAAAAAATGGTTAGGTGAATAAAAGCTCGCCTTTAAGCGGCAGGCATTTGTTTTTGTTCCGGGATATATTTATTACAGGACTTTGTTAATTTTCAAGCCGCTGGATAAGCCTTTGAGATTTAATTTTTAAGGTTTCAGCGATAGCTTTGTTCTTTGATAAGAGACAGGTAGAATCAATGATGATCAGAGCCGCAATGGCCTCTTTGCATTGTCCG
>JAHIKK010000111.1 GCA_018897555.1 Candidatus Omnitrophota bacterium | reverse complement strand
TAGGTGAAGCCAGTTTCGAGCCTAAATCAAATTCATTCAAAGCCGTCTTTAATTTCTTAAAAATTTCCCTACTTATACAAAGAACCTTTATTAATTTTCCCCCACAGGGGAGGGGGTAAGGATCTATGGTATCATTCCCAAAAATATTGATAATATTACTGGACAAATCTAGAAAATGTGTTAAACTTAAAAAGTAGTGAATAAAGGATTAGATGTTTGTAGGCCGCGAGGTTTAAAAAATATCCTTCGCGGTTTTTGTATTTCTGCCGTTATTTGCTAAAATTCTAGAGGGAAGGGGGTAGTAAATAATGGCAAAGGGAAAAGTAAAGTGGTTTTCAGACCAAAAAGGTTTTGGGTTTATCACACCTGAATCCGGTAGCGATGTATTTGTTCATCACAGCGCAATCCAGGGTGAAGGTTACAAGTCTTTAGCTGAGGGTCAGGATGTTGAGTTCAACATCGAGAAGGGACCGAAAGGCGAACAGGCTACTAATGTAGTCAAGCTGTAAACTAAACCGAAAATAGCCTGGCTTCTATTAAACTAGAGGTCAGGCTATTTTTTTAAAAAGGCACCCGGCGCTAATTTGAATTGCGCCGGTGTTGTGTTACTACACAAGGAGTTGAAAATGAATACGGGAAAGATTAAAAAATTAGTCCGGGACAGGGGATTTGGTTTTATCAGTGATACCGATGGCCGGGAATTGTTTTTTCACCAGAATAGTTTGGTGGAGGTAAAGTTTGACGCTCTCAGTGAAGAGCAGTCAGTTTCTTATGATGTTGAAAAATCTGATAAAGGGCCGCGCGCAATTAATGTGCGGGTGGTATAAAATTACTTGGGATTTATCGTAAAAAGTGTATAATGTAGTTTATGAAAAATAAAAAAAATAACAAAACTGAGAAAATAGTTATTGATTGCCTTAAATGCCGGAATCAGGCGGATTGCTGCAGGTTTGGGGCCTGGATTGATCTGGAAGAGGCTAAAAAGATATTAGCTTTAGGCATTAAAGGCGATTTTTTCCATTTGGAAATTGATAAGGAGTTTCCTTCCGGGTTCAAGGTCGGCACCAGCTATGAAGATGAGCCATGCGCTTTTCAGGATGTGGATGGTTTATGCAGAATCCACAAAATTGATTATGACCTTAAACCGGTGACCTGTAAAGAATTTCCTTATGAAAACGGCAAAATTGCTCCGATTGCCGATGTGCTTTGCGTGGTGCATCGATCCAATATTAAGAAGACTAAATCCGGTAAGAAAAAATAGCCATGGATAATCAAGAAAATCCGAAATGGTATTTTAAAACCTGGTCGCTAGTTGCTTCCTTTCTTTGCATCGGGCCGTTCATGCTGCCCTTAGTTTGGACAAATCCCCGATTTAGTAAAAAATCAAAAATAATTATTACCATCGCGGTGGCCGTCATAACTATCGTCATGACTGAATTTTTAATAGCGTCACTAAAAACCATTGCCTCTTATTATCAAATATGAAATACACCCAAGGGACAATTGGCAGGGTTTTTCTGGTAAAGTTTGAAAATAATGATATTTTAATTGCAAATTTAAGCAATTTGGCGAAGAAAGAAAAGATTAAAGCCGCCACCATAATTTTTATCGGCGCGCTGAAGCAGGGGGATTTAGTCACGGGCCCTAAGCAGCCGGTTATCCCGCCAGAGCCGAATAAAGTGGCTTTTAAAGATGGCTGGGAGGTAATGGGGATCGGCACGCTTTTCACCAATGCTAAGGGGCCGCAGATACATATTCATGCCACTATGGGTAAGAAGAATAAGGCCCTAACCGGCTGTGTGCGGGGAAATTCTAAAGTATTCTTGGTTATTGAAGCCGTTCTTCTGGAGTTAAAAGGAATAAAGGCGCAAAAGGATATTGATCCGGCGACCGGCCTTAATTTGTTAAGGATTATTTAATTTTTAAGCATGCTATAATAATAAGGAAGGAGCGGGAGCATGGATTTTAGCGTGATTAGAAAAGATATGAAGTTATTCAAGTTTGAAAACCTGCGTACAGATTGTGATAATTTTTTTGAGGGGGTAATTATTCAACAGGAGTTAACTAAACTTAACGGGCAGCTCAAGAGTTTATTGGGGGAACCGGTTTATCCTTCGGAAAACAGGCTGGCGCATAAAGTGCGCCAGAGCGTAGATGGGTTTGGCGGGCTGATGCCGGGCCAGACATTGTATTATAAAGATTCAGGTGAGGATAGTATTCTGGCTATGCTTTGGCCCTGGAAAGACGGCAAGCGCACTACTGTAAAGATTATTCAGCAATAAAATAATGTAAATAGGAGACTAGATGGGTTTAAAATTTGATTTTAACAATATGTTTGATTTCAGCGTGCGAGAGCATGGCGTAAGCCAGCAGGATATTGATGAAATTCTGCCGCAAGCGCGCAAGGCCGCCGCGCATTTAAAAAAAATTATTGCTGATCCTCGCGCAAGGGTCAATTTAGGCCTTGAGTGGGCAACTCTCTTTCAGCAAGACAAAGAAGAGATCGCTAAGATCCAGAAACTTGGGGTACAGATCTCTAAGAAATATGAAAATGTTGTCTTCTTGGGAATCGGTGGTTCATACCTGGGCCTAAAAGCTGCGCAGGACGCATTGTGCGCGCCTTATTATAATGAATTTAAACCCTTAAGAAAGAAATCGCCGCGGATTTATTTAGAAGGAAATAATCTTGATCCGGATACCCTGCAGGTTTTATTAAATAACCTTTTACCTAAGAAAACATTCGTAATTATTATCTCTAAATCCGGCGAAACTACAGAGCCTAAAGCAGCATTTATGTTAGTTGAAGCTTGGCTTAAAAAGGGAGTGGGTAAGAAATATGGCAGGCAGATTTTAGCGATTACCGATCCACAATCAGGTGCTCTGCGTGCAAAGGTAGAGCGTGAGCAAAAAAAAGATGCTTTGAGCTTTCGTGCATTTCCAATTTTAAAAGGCGTAGGCGGGAGGTTCTCAGAGTTTAATATGGGCCTCATGCACTTGGCTATTGTGGGTGTAAATATAAATGAGCTTTTTTCGGGTGTTAAGGAGATGTTCAATCGCTGCAGCCAGGATGATATATTAAAGAACCCGGCATACATGTACGCTTTGCTCCATACAATTCTTTACCATAAAAAAGCAAAATCCTTAGCCATATTAATGCCTTTTTCTGGAACGCTTAAATCCACGGCAGATTGGTATGTGCAACTTTTAGCGGAAAGCTTAGGTAAAAAATACCACCGTAAGATTGAAGTTGGTGTTGATGGAGCAGAGAATTGGCTGGCGGATAGAACATCCTTATTTAGCAAGGGTAGGACTCCGATATCTGCCGCCGGAACCAATGATTTGCATTCTATTCAGCAAAATAATGTTGAAGGAGAAGATAATAAAGTTATTACTTTTATCCGGGTTGAGCAATTTAGAACAGATTTAAAAATACCGGGTAAAGGTGACCTGCTTTCTGAGAAAAGTTTTAGCTCGCTTATGCATTTAGCCCAGGAGGCAACAGAGTGGGCTTTAGTTTGTGAGGGCCGGCCTAATTGCACCATTATCATGCCCGAAGTAAGCGCATATAACTGGGGCGCTCTATTATTTTTCCTGGAGTTAGCCACTGCGTTTGAAGGAGAGCTGCTTAATGTAAACGCCTTTGATCAGCCGGGAGTAGAAGGATACAAGAATTACATGTACTATAAATTAGGCAAACCCGGAATTCCGCAAGCTATCACCGAAGAAATAAAAAATAAGCCTTTAATTAAAAATCCTGAATATATTTTATAGATATATATTTTAGCGGGTGGCTTGGGTGTTTTCGACGCGCGTCAGCGCTAGAAAATACCCAAGACAGGACCCGCTAAAATTTTATTAAAATGCTAAAAATCGGTAAATTAAAACTTAAATCAAATTTGATCCTCTCGCCCATGGCCGGAATTACGGATTTGCCGTTCCGCATGCTCTGCCGGAGATTCGGCGCAGAGATGGCTTTTGTGGAGATGATTAATTGCCGTTCAATTAGCCATAAAAACAGAAGGACTAAGCAGATGCTTGCCAGCTTGCCTAAAGATAAACCTTTGGGGATGCAAATATTAGGCTGCGAAGAGCAGTATATTTTAAGGGCTCTAGAGGTTTTAAGGGGTTATGAATTTGACCTTTTGGATTTTAATGCCGCTTGTCCGTCAAAAAAAGTGGTGCGTAGAGGCGAGGGGTCAGGATTGTTGAAGGAACCGAAAAAGCTTAAAAAAATATTAAAGTTGGTAGTTAAAAATTCCTGGTTACCAGTGACAGTGAAGATTCGCCTGGGCTGGGATAAGGACTCAGTCAATGCTAAGGATATTGCTTTGTTGGCTCAAGATTGCGGGGTAAATGCTTTGTTTATCCATGGCCGGACTAAAACTCAAGGCTACAGCGGCCAGGTGGATTATAATATGATTAGAGAAGTTAAGAAAGTCCTGGATATTCCCCTGATTGCCAGCGGGGATATTTTTTCCGGTTTATTGGCTAAGAAGATGCTGGATGAGACCGGATGTGACGGCTTAGCCGTTGCGCGGGGATCTTTGGGTAACCCCTGGATATTCAAGGAGATTAAGGAATATCTAAAGAGCGGTAAGATTATCAACCGGCCTAAAGAAGAAAATATTGCTAAAGTCCTGCGGGAGCACTTGGATTCCTCTCTTGATTTTTATGGCGAGAGGAACGGAATAGTTATTTTTCGAAAATTTTACATTTGGTATACCAAGGGATTATGTAAGGTCCGCCGGCTAAGGGAAAGATCCTCACGCGCCAGCACCCGCCCGGAGGTCGAAAGCATCATTCAGGAAACGTTTGGAAAATAAAGCGTTGGCGGATTGATTCCTCCGCTAGCGGACGAATCAACAAAAAAGCCCCGAATGTTACCGGGGTTTTCTTGTAGGTGATAGGCCTAATAGCTTTCGCTATCGTTCCTAGCCTCCTTGTTGTGTGCTCTACCTTTCACTTACAAAATAAGTATGCCATATAAATATTTAAATTTCAAGTCCCTCTAAAAAATAAAAATCTGGGACCGTTTCTATTTTTTTTATTTCAAAAAATATAAAAAAATAGAAACGGTCCCAGATTTTAAGAGTATAATAAATCCATGCAAACTACATCTATTCAATATCTTAAAGGCATCGGGCCAAGGCGCGCAAAGAGTTTTTTGGCCAGAGGCGTGCATACCATTGAGGAGCTGTTATATTATTTCCCGCGCCGCTATGAAGACCGGAGGAATTTTGCCAGGATCTCTGAGCTTAAAGAGGGGCAGATTTATACCATTAAAGCCCAGGTTTTAGCCGGAGGCCAGCGCAACTCCTGGCGCAGGCGGGCATTTAGTATCACCGAAGCAGCGGTAGGGGATAGCACAGGTAAGCTATCCTGTATTTGGTTTAATCAGCCGTATCTTAAGGAATATTTGAAAGTGGGCGCGCTATTAATTCTTTACGGGAAAGTTGAGCGCTACAATAGCAGGTTACAGATGAATAATCCGGAATTTGAGTTTCTGGATAATCAGGATAATGATTCGTTAAATGTAGGCAGAATTGTCCCGGTTTATACTTTGCCGTCCGGATTCAGCCAGCGTAGTTTACGCCGGTTAATTAAAAATGCCCTGGATGAATTTTTACCTAAAATTAATGACCCGCTGCCTTTTGATCTACGCAGCCGCCATCACTTACTTAATTTGGCGCAGAGTTTGTTAAATATACATTTCCCGCAAGATTTACCTTTGCAGAAACAGGCGCACACGCGTTTAAGTTTTGAAGAGTTTCTGCTTTTTCAGTTAACGCTTGTTTTAAGAAAGCTGCGCCGCAAAGAGAAAATCGGAACCAGGCACCTGGTTAGCGGCAAGTTAATTGAGGATTTTATTTCCGGTTTATCTTTTACGCTTACCGTAGCGCAACAAAAGGTTTTAGCGGAAATCAAAGCGGATATGGCCTCTAGCCAGGCCATGCAGCGGCTTTTACAGGGGGATGTGGGGTCAGGAAAAACGGTGGTCGCCACTATCGCTTGTTTGGCGGCTATTCAAAGCGGGTATCAGGCAGCTTTTATGGCGCCGACAGAGATATTGGCCCGGCAGCATTATGAAAAAATAACTTCGCAATTAGAAGGGTTAACTTTTAATGGGCGTAAATTACGCTTAGGCTTATTAGCCGGCCAAGATCAACAGAAACAGAAATTATATCAGGATGTAAGAGAGGGAATAATCGATTTAGTCATCGGCACGCACGCATTACTACAGGAAGATTTAAGTTTTAAGAGTTTAAGTTTTATCGTGATTGATGAACAGCATAAATTTGGTGTTGGGCAAAGAGCGCTTTTGCCTAAGAAAGGCAACAATCCGGATGTGTTGATTATGACGGCTACACCAATTCCGCGCACCTTAGCCATTACTCTTTACGGTGACTTGGATATCTCGGTGATTAACCAATTACCTCTGGGCCGTATCCCCATAAAAACCTTACAATTCAATCAACAGGCCAGCAATAAAGCTTATGCTTTGGTTAAGGAAGAGCTTAATTACGGACGCCAGGCGTATATTATTTATCCGGTGATTGAAGAGTCATACGCTTTGGATATTGCCGGAGCCAAGAAGATGTTTACTGAACTAAAAAGCGGGGAATTTAAGGAGTTTCGCCTTGGCCTGATCCATGGTAAATTAAAAACCCGGGAACAGAATGAGGCCATGCTTAAATTTAAGAATAAACAGTTGGATCTTTTGGTGGCCACCAGTATTTTAGAAGTTGGTATTGACATTCCGAATGCTACTTGTATGATTATTGCATCTGCCCAGCGTTTTGGTTTAAGCCAACTGCATCAGTTACGCGGAAGGATTGGTAGAGGCAAGCTGCAATCATTTTGTATACTTGTTTCCGATGCTCAAACTGAAGAAGCAAAAGCGCGCCTGGCAGCCATGGTTGCTTCTGTTGATGGATTCCATATTGCCGAAGAGGATTTAAGGATCAGGGGGCCGGGTGAGTTTTTTGGCAGCCGGCAACATGGGTTAGCGGAGTTAAAAATTGCTAACCCGCTTATGCAGATGCAGCTGCTTAAAGCCGCCAGAGAAGAAGCTATTGGTTTGCTTAATCAGGATGCCCGTTTAGAAGAGCGGCCGCATCAATTATTAAAGGCCAAACTGCTCCAGAGATTTCCGGAGTATGAGAAACTAATGTTAGTGGGGTAAGATGCGTATAACTACAGGAAAATACCGTAACCGTAAATTGCACATACCTAAGGGTATCCGGCCTACTCAGGACAAGGTGCGCAAGGCAGTTTTTGATATTTTAGGGGATATTAACGGATTAACGTTTTTAGAGCTTTTTGCCGGATCCGGGGCAGTGGGTTTTGAGGCGCTTTCCCGCGGCGCGGCGGAGTTGACGCTGGTGGAATTTAACCATGATTCTGTATTGGCGATTAAAAGGAATATCGCGTTGTTTCAGGCTCCGGCTTGTAAGCTCTACCACCTGGAGGCGGAAAAGGCAATTAAGCTCTTGAGTTTGGATAAAAAAAGCTTTGAGATTATATTTATTGATCCGCCATACCATAAGGATATGGCAAAAAAAATCTTGCAAACTCTGGAGGCTTATGATATATTGTCGCCCAATGGTTTAATCGTAGTGCAGCATTCTAAGCTAGAGCCATTGCCTCAAGATAGTTTAAAATTCAGCTTAATTAAAGAAGCTAAGTACGGTGATACTTGGCTTTCGATTTTTAACCACGCTTAAGGCGTAAGAAAGAGTAAGATGTGCCAGATTGCTTTATATCCAGGGACTTTTGATCCGGTAACTAACGGCCATATTGACCTGATCTGCCGCGCGCGTGAAATTTTTTCGGATGTCATTGTGGCGGTGGCGCATAATCCGCATAAGCATCCGGTTTTTAGCGTCCAGCAAAGGATGTCTATGCTTAAGCAGGCGATTTCCGGCATGGACGGAGTAACGGTTACGCATTTTGACGGCCTGGTGGTGGATTTTGCGCATAAGATGAAGGCCAAGGTATTGGTGCGCGGATTACGCATGCTTTCAGATTTTGAGTATGAGTTTCAAATGGCCTTAACCAACCGTAAACTTTCCAGCGACATTGAAACTATTTTTCTTATGCCGCATGAATGTTATAGCTATCTTTCCGCGAAACTGATTAAAGAAACGGCGATATTGGGAGCGGACCTGTCCAGTTTTGTGCCGGATTTTGTGGGGAAAGCCTTACAGAAAAAATTACGTAGAAATAAAAAGAAGTGAAGATAATTATTAATCAGGTTCCGGCAGAGGGCCTGTATTTAGAAGAAGAGATTGAATCAACACAGCTGGATTTGGCGACAGCTTTAATAAACTTTCGTTCTCCCCTGAAACTGGCGGCGCGGATAAACCGGATTACTAACGCGCTGACCATAGATTTAAATATTAACGGGGTCATTTTTGCTGATTGTTCCCGCTGCTTGCGGGAGTTTGAATGGGGATTAAATAAGAATGTGCGTTTAAGTTATTCTTTGGATAGCAGCGATGTTTTTATTGATTTAAAACCGAGTATCAGAGAAGAAATAATATTAGATTACCCCATTAAGCCTTTATGCAGCTTAAACTGCAAAGGTCTTTGTGTAAAATGCGGTAAAAACAAAAACGAAGGAGGATGTCACTGTGCCCTTACCTAAACGAAAGCATTCAACAGCGCGCGGCCGAAAACGCCGTACACATTGGAAGATTAAAGTAGCTACTCTAACCCCTTGCCCGCAATGCAAACAGCTAAAGCTTCCGCACCGGGTCTGCTTGGCCTGCGGATTTTATGCCGGCCGTCAGGTCGTGGAAATTAAAGTAAAAGAAAAAAAGAAAAAATCCCGTTAAACAAGAAGAAAGGGCTTTGATGAAAATAGTCGTTGATGCCATGGGCGGAGATTATGCACCTGAGGTAGTGGTTAAGGGGAGTTTGGCGGCAATAAAAGAGTATGTTGTGGAAGTTATCTTGGTGGGGGATGAACCTAAGATCCAGGCTCTTTTAAAGAAAGCCCAATATACCGGTAACCGGATTAGCATACAACATGCTACTGAAACTATCGGGATGTGCGAGCCGGCGGCCACTAGTGTCCGGCGTAAAAGGGATTCTTCTATTGTTGTCGGCCTGAATCTGGTTAAAGAGGGTAAGGCCGATGCTTTTTTCAGCGCCGGCAATACCGGGGCAGTGGTTTGTGCCGCGACTTTAGAGTTAAGGCTTTTACCCGGAATCGAGCGGGCAGGCATTGGTATTGTTACTCCTTCTTTAAAAGGTAACTCTCTGATTATTGATGTCGGCGCTAATATTGACCCTAAGCCTACGCAGTTATTGCAATATGGGATTATGGCGGACGCCTACTGCAAGAATATCTTAAATAAAACTAATCCTAGCGTGGGGTTACTTAATATCGGAGAAGAGGAGAAGAAGGGTACGGAGTTTATTCGGGAAGCCTACGGGTTATTGGAAAAAAGTAAATTAAATTTTATTGGTAATGTGGAAGGAAAAGATCTTTTTAGCGGCAAGTGCGATATTATTGTCTGCGATGGTTTCGTGGGTAATGTGGCTTTAAAAGTTTCGGAAAGCGCGGCGGAGGCCATGCAGACATTTTTGAAACGCCATCTCTTAAGCAATATCTGGGGTAAGATTGGTTTGATTTTTATGATCCCCAGCCTTAAACGTTTTAAGAAAGAGATTGATTACGCGGAGTATGGCGGAGCGCTTTTATTAGGGGTTAATGGCGTGGTGATAATTGGCCATGGCCGTTCTAGCATTAAGGCGATTAAGAATGCTATCCGGGTAGCTAAGGAAGAAGTTGAGCGGCAGGTTAACTCTAAAATTCTGGAAGCAATAAAATAGAAAGGCTCACTCTGAAAAAAGTAGGGATTATCGGGGTAGGCGAATACCTGCCGGAAAAAATTCTCACTAATGCCGACCTTGAAAAAATGGTCGATACATCCGACGAGTGGATTACTACGCGCACGGGTATCAAAGAAAGGCACATAGCCGCCAAGGGGCAAGCGGCTTCAGATTTAGCTGTTAAAGCCGCTCAACAGGCATTGGCCAATGCCAACTTTAAAGCTGAAGATATTGAGCTGATTGTCGTGGCGACGATTACCGGAGACATGCCTTTTCCTTCGACCGCGGCAATCGTGCAAAATAAATTGGGTGCTAAAAAAGCAGTCTGTTTTGATATTTCGGCAGCCTGCGCGGGTTTTGTTTACGGAATTTCTGTGGCGCGGCAGTTTATCGCCTGCGGTACTTATAAGAACGCATTGGTGATTGGGGTTGAAGTTTTATCTGCAATTACGGATTGGCAGGACCGCAATACTTGTGTTTTGTTTGGAGACGGAGCCGGAGCGGCAGTTTTAGCAGAAGTAGCCAAAGGCGGGATTCTCTCTACATATTTAGGATGCGATGGTTCAAAGGTTGATATCTTAAATCTGCCGGCGGGCGGCTCGCGTAATCCGGCAACTACGGAAACCGTAAGAAATCGCCAGCATTTTTTAAAAATGCAGGGCAATGAATTATTTAAGATCGCGGTAAATACAATGACTAAGGCTGCCGAAGTTGTCCTGCAACAGGCGGGTTTGACTTTCGCGGATATAGATTTGATTATTCCGCATCAAGCTAATGCGCGCATTATTATGGCCGTGGCCAAAAAATTAGGTATCCCCGAAGAGAGGGTTTATCTTAATATTGAAAGATGCGGGAATATGTCCAGCGCTTCTACGGTTACCGCGCTTTGCGAAGCAGTGCAGGAAGGTAAGGTTAAGCGGGGGGATGTTATTCTCCTGGATGCATTCGGAGCGGGCCTGGTTTGGGGCGCTTGTATTATCAAGTGGTAGGTTATCTCTTTGCCGGCCAGGGCAGCCAATACGCGGGAATGGGAAAAGATTTATACGAAGCATTTCCCGAAAGTAAAGCGATTTTTGAACGGGCAGATAAGGCGTTGGGATTTTCCATATCTAAGGTTTGTTTTGCCGGCCAGCCGGAGACTTTAAAGCAAACTATTTTTTCTCAGCCCGCTATACTTACGGTAAGCATGGCCGCGTATGCAGCGTTTAAGGCTAAATGTGTCATTCCCGCGAAAGCGGGAATCTTAGATCCCCGTTTCCACGGGGATGACCCATCTTTTATGGCTGGTTTAAGCTTAGGTGAATATTCCGCTTTAATTGCCGGGGAAGTTTTTACTTTTGAGGATGGATTAAAGTTAGTGCGCAGAAGAGCGGAGATAATGGAAGAAGCTACGTTTAAGCATCCCGGTAAAATGGCGGCGGTTTTAGAGCTGCCTTTGGATAAAGTGAAAGATATTTGTTTAAAGAGCGGAGCTGAGGTTGCCAATATTAATGCTCCCGGGCAGATTGTTATTTCCGGCAAAAAAGACGCGGTGGATAAAGCTAAGGATTTGTGCGTCCAAGCCGGTGCAAAAAGAGTAATTGAATTAGAGGTCAGCGGAGGGTTTCATTCCTCGTTGATGTTTGAGGCTTCAGTAGAATTAAAGCAAAGATTGGAAAAGATGCCTATCTCTGTTCCTGCTGTGCCGGTGATTAGCAATTATACTGCTTGCCCGCAGTACAAAATTATTCAAATAAAAGAAAATTTAGTTTATCAAATATATAAGCCTGTAAGGTGGGAAGAATCAATGAAGTACATGTTAGCGCAGGGAGTAACTAACTTTGTTGAGTTTGGCCCGGGTAAAGTCTTAAAAGGATTAATGCGCCGCATTGATAACAACGCGCAGGTTATTAATGTAGAGAAAAGCGCTGACATAGCCTGATATAATACTCTTAACAGTAGGGGAGGTTTAAACCTCCCCTACTGTAATTGACAATAAAATCAGGGGACGGTTCTATTTTTTTACTATTTTTTAATATGAAAAATAGAACCGTCCCCATGTTTTTAATATGATGGAGGTAATATATGCGTTTAGAAGGCAAGGTAGCTCTAATAACCGGTGGAGCGAGGGGAATCGGCCGGGCAATTGCCCTGACTTTTGCCAGGGAGGGCGCGGATATTGTGGTAGCTGATGTTAACCTGGAAATAGCCCAGAAAACCGCCTCAGAGATCGAGAGTTTAGGCCGCAAGGCCCTGGCTTTAGAGATGGATGTAACCAACTATGATTTGGTGGAAGCAGGTATAAACAAAATTCTTGACAAAATGGGAAAGGTTGATATATTAGTTAACAACGCTGGGATTACTAAGGACAATCTTTTGCTGAGAATGTCCCAAGCAGACTGGGATGCGGTAATTAATGTTAATTTAAAAGGTACATTTAACTGCATTAAGGCGGTATCCCGGCCGATGGTTAAGCAAAGAAGCGGCAGGATTATCAGTATCGCTTCGATTATCGGTTTAATGGGTAACCCCGGCCAGGCAAATTATGCTGCTTCTAAAGCCGGGATAATTGCTCTTACAAAAACAGTGGCTAAAGAGTTAGCCAGCCGCAATATTAATGCTAACGCGGTAGCTCCGGGATTTATCCAAACAGAGATGACGGCTAAACTCTCTGAAGAGATAAAACAGAAGATGCTGGAGGCAATCCCGTTAGGCAAATTAGGGACGCCTGAGGATGTAGCGAATGTTTGTTTATTTTTAGCATCACAAGAATCAAGTTATATAACCGGGCAGACAATTACGATTGACGGTGGCATGGTCATGGCGTAAAGCAAACAACTCAAGGAGGAAAAAAGAATGGCATCACAAGAGAAAGTAAAGTCAATTATAGCTGAACAGTTAGGCGTAAAACCCGAAGAGGTAACTCCGGAGGCGTCATTTGTCGATGACTTAGGGGCGGATTCCTTGGATACCGTAGAGTTAGTCATGGCCTTAGAGGAAGAATTTGGTATTGAGATTCCTGATGAGGACGCGGAAAAGATCGCTACTGTCGGCGATGCCATCAAGTATATTGATGAGAAAAGCACTAAATAAAATATAATTAATAGCAAATAATCAATTTACCCCGCAATTTAGCTTTCGCGGGGTAAATTTATATTAGTCTAACTATGAAAAAAAGAGTAGTGGTTACGGGTTTAGGGGTAATTAGCCCTGTGGGCAATGATATTTCCAGTTTCTGGAACTCTCTGAAAGAGGGCAAAAGCGGAGTAGGATTAACTACGAGTTTTGACGCAACAGGTTTTGATTCCCGGATTGCCGCGGAAATAAAGAATTTTGATCCCACGCATCATGGCATTTCCCTTAAAGAAATTAAGCGGACGGCGAAATTTGTGCAATATGCCGTAGCTGCTGCCAAGCAGGCAATAGAATCCTCCGGGCTGAATTTAGATCAGGAAGATAGAAATCGGATCGGCGTAATTATCGGCTCCGGCATCGGCAGCTTACATACTATTGAGGAAGAGCATAAGGTCCTGTTGAGTAAGGGGCCTTCCAGGCTTTCCCCGTTTCTTATTCCGATGCTTATCGTGAATGAAGCAAGCGGTTTAGTGGCTATTGTTCACGGGTTAAAGGGGCCAAATTTATGCATTGCTACTGCCTGCGCTTCAGGTTCGCATGCTATCGGGGATGCGTACCGGTCCATTCTTTACGGTGATGCCGATGTGATCGTTACCGGAGGCACAGAAGGTTGTGTTGTTGCTACTGCTGTCGGTGGTTTTTGCGCTTTGAAGGCTCTTTCCACCAGGAATGACGCTCCGAAAAGGGCAAGCCGGCCGTTTGACCGCGACCGGGATGGTTTTGTTATGGCGGAAGGGTGTGGTTTAGTAGTGTTAGAGAGCTTAGAGCACGCGCAAAAAAGAAAGGCTAATATTATTGCTGAGATTGTTGGTTTTGGCATGACCTGCGATGCTTACCATATCACTGCGCCTGATCCTGACGGGCAGGGGGCGGCTGCGGCGATGATCATGGCGATGAAAGACGCGCAAATGAATCCGGAGCAGATTAATTATATAAATGCCCACGGTACCTCCACTAAGCTTAATGATAAAATCGAAACTTTATCCATGAAGAGGGCATTTGGACAGCACAGTAAGAAGGTTATGGTCTCTTCGACAAAATCCGTGACCGGGCATCTTTTAGGTGCGGCCGGGGGCGTAGAATTTATCGCCTGTTGTTTGGCAATTAAAGACGGAGTTGTTCCTCCTACCATTAATTATGAGCATCCTGATCCGGAGTGTGATTTGGATTACGTGCCGAATATCGCGCGTAAGATTGAAGTTAACGCCTGCATGTCCAACTCTCTAGGGTTTGGCGGACACAACGCCTCTCTGATTGTAAAGAAGTTTAAGTAATATCATAGATTAATAAAGGGGACGGTTCTATTTTTTACTATTTTTTAGAATATGAAAAAATAGAACCGTCCCCTTGTTTTTAAATGCCCTACACTATCGCGGAAAAAATATTATTAGCGCATTGTGGCCAAAAGTCAATTGCGCCGGGAGAGTTTATCGAGGCTGGCGTGGATGTTGCCTTGGCCAATGATATTACCGCCCCTCTGGCAATCTCTGAATTTAAAAAATCCGGTTTTAAGCAGGTATTTAATAAGAATAAAATTGTTTTGGTTCCGGATCATTTCGCTCCGGCTAAAGATTTAAAAAGCGCCAATCAATGTAAGATCCTGGCGGATTTTGCCAAAGAGCAGAAGATAAAAAATTATTTTGAAATCGGGCAGATGGGGATTGAGCACGCGCTCTTACCGGAAAAAGGGATTGTTTTACCCGGGGATTTAATTATTGGCGCGGATTCGCACACTTGCACTTACGGAGCCCTGGGAGCTTATGCCACCGGAATGGGCTCTACGGATTTAGCCCGCGCGTATATTGACGTTAAATGCTGGTTAAAGGTGCCGGCGAGTTTAAAATTTATTTATCAAGGCAAACTGAATAAATGGGTAGGCGGCAAAGATTTGATCCTTTTTACGATTGGCCAAATTGGTGTTGATGGCGCCTTATATAAGGTAATGGAGTTTTGCGGCCCGGTGATCAAGAAATTGGGGATGGATGATCGTTTTTCCATTTGCAATATGGCTATTGAAGCGGGGGCAAGGGCGGGAATAATTGAGCCGGATGCGACTACTAAAAAATTTGTCGCCGGTTTTAAACGTAAATCCAAATTTTACTATTCAGACTCTGATGCGGTCTATGAGAAAACATATGAATGGGATGTTACGAAATTAGAGCCGCTGGTTGCTTGTCCGCATCTTCCCAGTAACGTTAAACCGGTGAGTAGTTTAAAAGAGGTTAAGGTTGATCAGGTAGTTATCGGTTCATGCACTAACGGCCGGATCTCGGATTTACGTATCGCGGCGGGTTTACTTAAAGGAAAAAAAGCGGCTAGCGGGGTAAGGTTAATTATTTTTCCGGCGACTCAAAAAATTTATCTGCAAGCGGTAAAAGAAGGATTAGCGGAGATTTTCGTTAAGGCCGGGGGGGTTTTTTCAACCCCGACCTGTGGGCCATGTTTAGGCGGCCATATGGGGGTTTTAGCTGAAGGTGAAGTGGCGATTGCTACGACTAACCGGAATTTTCTAGGCAGAATGGGCAGCCCCAAATCTTTCGTGTATCTGTCTAACCCTGCAGTCGCGGCTGCATCGGCTATAACCGGAAGAATTACTCATCCAAGTGAGATTACGTCATCCTGAGTCCCGCCGTAGGCGGGGCGAAGGATGACGTTTCTTAGATTCTTCAGCCGCTCCGCGGCTTCAGAATGACGAAAAATTATACTTATGATTATAAAAGGCAAAGTCCATAAATTTAGCGATAATATTAATACCGATGATATCATTGCGGCTAAATATCTGGTTTCTAGCGACGCGCAGGAATTGGGCAAACACTGTATGGAAACGATCAGCCCTAATTTTTCTCAAGCCGTTAGTCCGGGTGATATAATTGTTGCCGGAAGAAATTTTGGCTGTGGTTCAAGCCGGGAGCATGCGCCGCTAGCGATTAAGGGGTGCGGAGTTTCGGCGGTAATTGCCAAGAGCTTTGCCGCCATTTTCTTTAGAAACGCTATCAATATCGGCCTGCCGTTTTTAGAGTCGCTGGATGTGGACAAGATTAATGATGGCGATATGATTGAAATAGATTTAACTAGCGGAGTAATTAAAAATATAACCCAGGATAAAAATTATAAAACGCAGGCCTTTCCGAAGTTCTTGCAGCAGATTGTTGAGAGCGGCGGCCTAATTAATTATATTAAGAAACAAAAGGCATAGAATAATGGGGACGGTTCTATTTTTTACTATTTTTTAAATAAAAAAATAGAACCGTCCCCTTGATTTTAAGGAGATAAAAATGTATAAGATAGCAGTAATACCGGGAGATGGCACCGGCCCGGAGGTAGTTAACGAAGGCTTGAAAGTTTTACAGGCAGCGGCTAA
Organism: Candidatus Omnitrophota bacterium; assembly: GCA_018897555.1. Lineage (GTDB taxonomy): Bacteria > Omnitrophota > Gorgyraeia > Gygaellales > Profunditerraquicolaceae > UBA6249. Next base: position 9,108 of record JAHIKK010000111.1, on the reverse strand, counting down.
AAAGTTTAATTTTAAGTATGAAACAAAGTTTTTTGATTTCAGCGGCCAGCGATATTTAAAAACCGGCAAACTCGTTGATGATAGCGATATCGCGGAATTAAAAAAATATAATGTAATTTATCTGGGCGCGGTGGGAGACCCGGATGTAAAACCCGGCATTATTGAAACCGGCGTATTACTTAAGCTAAGGTTTGCCCTGGATCAATATATTAACCTGCGTCCGGTCAAACTTTACAATTCTAATTTTTGCCCGCTTAAGGACAAAAAACCGGAGGATATTGATTTTGTAGTCGTGCGTGAAAACTCCGAAGGCCTATATAAAGGTATGGGAGAGTTTAAGGATAAAGGAACCGCTAATGAGGTAGCGACCCAGATTTCCTATAATACCCGTAAAGGAGTTGAACGCTGTATCCGCTATGCTTTTGAATATACGCGCAAGCGCAATAAGAGAAAAAAGCTGACCCTTTGCGGCAAAACCAATGTTTTGACCTTTGCCTGGGACCTTTGGCAGCGGACATTCAATGAAGTAGCTAAAGAATATCCGGATGTAACCACGGATTACGCCCATGTTGACGCCACGACGATGTGGTTTGTAAAAAATCCCGAATGGTTTGATGTCATTGTTACGGACAATATGTTCGGCGATATTATTACGGATTTAGGCGCAATGATCCAGGGCGGTATGGGCATCGCTGCCGGAGGAAATATTAACCCGCAGGGAGTTTCCATGTTCGAACCTATCGGCGGAAGCGCGCCAAAATATACCGGTAAAAATGTAATCAACCCGTTAGCCGCGATTTGCGCGGCAGGGATGATGTTGGAGAGCTTAGGAGAGATTGAAGCTGGGAAGGCAATTGAGAACGCGGTTATTGGATTAGTAAGTAAGGATTTGAAATCACTTGCCGCCGGTAAAATGGGATATTCCACAACAGAAATAGGCGATCTGGTAGTTAAAAATTTAGCTTGATGTTATTGCCGTCATTCTGAGGAGTCCCGCCGTTGGCGGGACGACGAAGAATCTAAAAACGAGATCCTTCCCCTTCACTGCGTTCAGGGTCAGGATGACATAATTTGGATAGCAACGTAGGAGATAGAGATGAAAAAATATAATGTGGCGGTAATCGGAGCAGGAGTTGTGGGAATTGAGATGCTGCGGGTTTTAAAGCAGCGGAATTTCCCCGTGAATACCTTAAAAGTTTTTGCCCGTTCTGCCCGCGATATAAATGTCGATGGCCAGGTTTATGCGGTTGAACCGATTACTCCGGATGGTTTTAACGGAATCGATATCGCCTTATTTGCCGGGACCGAAGGAGAAAAGGGCGCCGCGGTAACTTATGCCGCGGAAGCGGTAAAAAGGGGAGCAGTAGTTATTGACAACGGCGCTGATTTTCGTATGGACCCAAAAGTCCCTCTGGTTGTTCCCGAAGTTAACGCCGCCGATGTTAAAAAACATAAAGGAATTATTGCTAATCCTAATTGTTCGACCATCCAGATGGTGGTAGCTTTAAATCCTATTCATAAGAAAGTAGGAATTAAGAAAATTATCGTTACTACTCTGCAAGCTGCCAGCGGAGCCGGGAAAGGCGCAGTTGAGCAATTAAAAGAGGAATCCAGCCTAATTGCGCAGGGTGGATTTGAGAATATTCAAGTTAACGCTGTAAACAGAGCCATGCCGCAGCAGTTAGCTTATAATTGTTTTCCCCATATCGGCAGTTTTGTCGAAGGCGATTATACCAATGAAGAGTGGAAACTGGTCAAGGAAACACGCAAAATTATGCATGCGCCAAAGATTAAAATTTCGGCAACCACTGTGCGCGTTCCGGTCAGGACCGGGCATTCTGAATCTGTTTATATTGAAACTGTCAAGCCCTTAACTGCCGAAGGAGCCAGGAAAATTTTAGCCAAAGCTCCGGGCGTTGTACTCATGGATGATCCCAAGAGTAAATTATATCCTATGCCTAAGGATGCTGAGGGTAAGGATGAGACTTTCGTTGGCCGCATTCGCCAGGACGCCTTTAATAAAAAAGGATTATGGTTGTGGGTGGTGGCGGATAATCTACGTAAAGGTGCCGCGACTAATGCCGTGCAAATTGCTGAATGTTTGATAAGTGGTGTCATTCCCGCGAAAGCGGGAATCTAAGTGCGGAATATTAAGCTTACCATAGAGTACGCGGGCACGCATTATTACGGCTGGCAGGTGCAGAACGGAAAAAAGGCGGATTACCGGGCAAACAAAACTATCCAGCATGTTTTAGAGCAGGTTCTTAAGAAAATCCTCCAGGAGAATATTCAGCTTACCGTTGCCGGGCGCACAGATTCAGGGGTGCATGCTCTGGGTCAGGTTGCCAATTTTAAAAGCGCATCGCGAATGCCGCTTGCAAGATTGCATTGGGCTATAAATTGCCTATTACCGAAGGATATTAAAGTAACGCGGATTAAAAATGTAGGCCTGGATTTTAATAGCCGTTTCTCGGCAAAATCCAAGCTCTATCGCTATACGATTTTAAATCGTAAATATTCTTCAGCTCTTTTGGCTAATCGTGTGCATTTTTTTAATCATCCTTTAGATATCAGGTTAATGCGCCGTGAAGCTAAGGTTCTTTTAGGCAGGCATAATTTTACCTCATTTCAGGCTGCGGACACCAGGCAGCACAATCCTTTGCGCACGATCAAGCGGATTAAGGTCAGTAAAGATAAAGATTTGCTGCATATTGATATTCAGGCAGACAGTTTTTTGTATAATATGGTTAGAAACATAGCCGGTACGCTGTTAGAAATCGGCAGAGGAAGATTTCCCAAGGGGAGTATGGAAAAAATCTTAAAAGCGCGTAACCGCAAGCTGGCCGGCCCGACCCTTCCGGCAAAAGGGTTGTTTTTGGTTAAGGTAAAATATTGAAAAATATTGAAAATTTTATTTGACTTTATTAATTATTCTGCTATAATCTTTTTTATATGACCCATTCGACTATGCTCAGGGTCATCCTGAGCGGAGGGCGAATGATATGAGGAATAAGTCGAAGGATGAAAAGAACCTATACAGCTAAACCAGAAGACATTAAAAGGAAGTGGTATATTGTTGACGCCAAAGGTCAGATTCTCGGAAGGTTGGCGGCTAAGGTTGCCACTATTTTAAGAGGTAAACATAAGCCTATATTTACTCCACATATAGACACCGGTGATGGTGTGATTGTAATTAATGCTCGTCAGATTAAAGTCACGGGACGTAAGCTTAAGCAAAAGATTTACCGTAGATACTCCGGTTACCCCGGAGGTTTACGTGAAATAAAATTAGAGGCGCTTTTAGCGAAAAAGCCGACTACCGTTATTCATTTAGCGGTGGAGAGGATGCTTCCGATCGGCCCGTTAGGCAGGGATTTAATTAAAAAATTAAGGATTTATGCTGATGATAAGCATGAACTGACCGGCGTAAAGCCGCTTGTTTTGGAGGTTAAGAGTTAAATGGGTGAATTAACTAAATATGTAGCATTGGGTAGGCGCAAGGAATCAACGGCCAGGGTGCGTATGGAGGCGGGCAGCGGCCAGATTGTAGTTAACGGCCGGCCCTTCGAGAAGTATTTTTTGCGTGAAACTGACCGGATTATTGTTTTACAGCCTTTGGCGCTTACCGAAAGCACGGGTAAATTTAATATCGCCGCTAATCTTACCGGCGGCGGATTGACCGGGCAAGCCGGCGCTTTGCGTTTAGGCATCTCCAGGGCATTGTTAATCGCGGATGAGAATTTTAAGGATATATTCCGTAAGAACGGATATTTAACCCGTGATTCGCGGATGAAGGAACGCAAGAAGTACGGCCAAAAAGGCGCCCGCAAACGCTTCCAGTGGACCAAGAGGTAAACATAAAATAGATTTAAAATATACACATTCTAAAAAAGTCCCGCTAATAAAGCGGGATTTTTTTTATAATAGAGGAATTCCCTCCCCCTTCATCTCTTGCGTCATTGTGAGTCCCGCACAGCGGGACGAATCAATCTCGTCTTTAACCGTGTCATTGTGAACTCACTCTTCGTCATTGTGAGTCCCGCCAACGGCGGGACGAAAAATATCAGCTATTTTCGATTGTAAAAGCAAAGGAACAGAGGTAAACTATAACTTAATTACAAAGGGCTATTATTATGAAAATTAAATACCAAAATCTAAAAGCAACTCTCTAAAAGATAAGGGATTGCCTTTTTAGTTTAAAAGGCGTCTATTTTGGGAATGTTACTGAAATAAAGGCTGTACTGAAGAAATTTTAAGGTAGAAGAATAGAAAGGAAAGATTATTATGCAAGGAATATCAAGATTTCTTGTTTCTTGTTTTGAAGGAGATATCGTGAAAGGCGCCATTCTTGGTTCGATAATCATTCCTATTTTATGGTTTTTAACACAGTGGCTTATTAATTTTTGTATTAGTAAGATGCCTTTGAAAGCTTTATTTGGTAAATTATGCGCAAATGAAATACCATGTTATATTTATTTTGTAAAACTTTTTGATCAAAAAAGAGAAAATACTTATATATATAATTTATCTGACTATTTTCCTCCAAGAACGTCTAATAGAACTAATAAAAAGATAAATACGCCTTATGTATGGGGAGAGGCTGATGGTCAATGTGCGTTAGATGTAGTTAATACATTAGGTAGTGTTGGCAAGGTCGATAATATTGAAATAAAAGATCCAGCAAAAGATTGGGATTTATGGAATGGCAACATTATTTGTATAGGAGGTAGCGAAAAAGTATATTCAATTCTAGATATTTGTAAATTAAAGTACTGCACATTAAGCGAAGACAGATGTAGAATTAAGTTGCCTTCTGGTGAAGAGCTGGATGCTATAAATGGCGATGATTATGGTGTTATTCAGAAAATGAAGCATCCTCATACTGGTTTTGACTGTTGGTTAATTGTTGGGGTAGGGGTTCTAGGAACACTAGCAGCCGGGTATTATTTAAGGAAATATTGTAAAGAATTTGGTAAGATCTTTGGAGGACGAGAATTTTGTTGTATAATTAAGGGCAGATTTGAACAGGGGCGAGAATCAGGTATCCCTTTCCGAGTCTGGCCTGAGCCGTATTTGTATAAAAAGATTATTCACCCGATTTTGTGGATCAGGAAATATAAAAAGTGTTTAGTTAAAAATTAATAGAGGAGATAACAAGGTGTTTTGGGTAAGGTCTTGTTATAGTTGAAGGATAAGGTAGTAAGGTAGACAGTTTATATAACTCAGTGTAAATAATATTGTTATATAACTAATACTTATGTGGGGATTACTCGTATTTGTTTTGTAATATTTGTTATTACATGTAGTTATATAAACTGTCTATTATACTATTAAATTTGTAGTTGCAGCTTTTACAGCGTAATCTTTTAAAGTGCTTTTGCCATTTGTAGATATCAAGCCCTTTGCCGCATTTAGGGCACTTTGGCAGCCGAGGATGTTTAATTTGTTCTTTGCCATAACCATCACCGATTCTGAACTGGCGTTTGCATTTAATAAATTGATATTTTTGTTTTCCGGTTCTTCGATCTTTACCAAATTTATACAGTTCTTTTGAGTTGTATCTTGGACACTTTAACATTGGCTAAAGTCTCCTCTCTGGTAGCCCTCATAGGGGAGGGCGGGTTAAATTGCCCTAAGCTATTCTACCAGAAGAGGTTTTAGCCAGTAGATTCATATTAAGTTAACAGAAACCTATTTAAAAAGGAGGGATAATGGAAATTGCCCCGAATATTAATAATATGCTTTTATTTATTTTACTTGTGTTTCCTGGTTTGATTTCTATGCATATTTATAGGCTTCTAATGCCTGCAAAGGATATCGACTGGCAAAATGCTACTATTGAAGCTCTCTTCTATAGTTCAATAAATTTTGGTTTATGTCTACCAGTCCTTATTCTTATGAATCGCGGAAATTTTATCAATGATTATCCTTTTTGGTATTCATTTTTTTTAGTGATTATTATTCTTGTAATTCCAATAATTCTACCTTGTTTATGGCTACGTATATTAAAAAATAATAAATTTACAAAGCATTTACAGCTACCCTATCCTACATCTTGGGATTATTTTTTCGATAAGCGCATTCCTGTATTTGTATTAATCCATCTAAAAAATGGTAAAAAAATAGGCGGTTATTTTGGTTCTTGTTCATACGCGACATCTTTCCCAAGAGAAGGGGATTTATATTTAGAAAAGGTCATTAGTGTTGATGAGAAGGGTGAGTTTAAGGAGATAATAAAAGACACTTACGGATTATTAATTCGAAAAGACGATTATGAGCTAGTAGAGTTTTTTGAAGATCAAAATTATAAAAAGGAGGAAAATAAATGAGCAATGAAAAAGGAAGTAAGCCGGAAAAGCCTAAAATAGAAAAGGGTGGATATCAACCCCTAAGAGAGGGTTATCAAGCTTCAAATAAAGCTAAGCCTCTTACGCAGTTACCGCAGGGTGGTTCGGGAGAAAGCAAAAGCTCCAATACAACTGATTCTGGTAAAGATGTAAAAAAGTGAAAATGGGACCGTTTCTGTTTTCTTAGCCGTTTTGAGCAAAGATGGGAGAAATATAATTTTTGCATCTCGCATTGCAATTAAATTAGTGAGAATATTTTACTGAGTTTAATAAGGAAAGATATAAGGTATTGTTGAAAGAGGTAAAAAGTGGAAACCAAGAAGAATCTTTCCTTGCCAATTTATGAGAATTGGCAAGCTTTTAAATGCAATATTCCTTCTCGAGGCCATTATGAGTATGAAATGCTATCCGATGCAATTATAACAGGAGAAAATACAACTGATTTTGGACCATATCAATTTATAAATCCTGTTTGTCGTACGCAAGGAGTTAGGGCAGTATTGATTCTCAGGCTTGATTATCGCTTGCGAGAGTATGGTGAACGACCTTTTGACATGAAGGAAACTGATGTGGGCTGTTATCATGGAGGTGATTTGCCGGATGAGATTGCGGCGTTAGCTTCTCTATCCATGGGGGTGAGAATTAAAGCAGGTAAATTAACTAGAGAATTTGCGCCTTCTAATGACAAATTTGGAAGACCAGTTGGTTGGCAAGATTCATTTATTCCTGATATTAAGCTTGAATATGGAAGGTACAAACTTCCATCAGTTGTTCGCGAATGCAGTGTGGTTTCGTTGGAGCCGTTAAAATATCTAGCCGATTTGTCAGAAATAGATACTGTTCTTCTTGTTAAAGCAGCTCGACTATATCAACAAGCATTATGGGTAGCAGAAAGCGATCCATCTTTATCTTGGATAATGTTTGTTTCGGCGCTAGAGACAGCTGCTGAACAATGGCGAAGGAACCAGAGTTCAAATGAAGAAAGGCTTAGGGGTTCTAAAGAAGAATTATACAATTATTTAGTTTCTTTAAGTACCCCCGGTTTAACTGAAAAAGTCGCTAATTTTCTTTCTGATTCCTTGGGAGCAACCCGGGAATTTGTAGATTTTGTTATTACTTTTCTACCTGAGCCTCCTGAAAAACGTCCGCCTGAATATTTGCAAATTTTATGGGAGTCTAAACAATTTGAAAAGTCATTGAAAATTATTTATGATTATCGTTCAAAAGCACTTCATGGAGGGACTCCTTTTCCTTATCCTATGTGTGAATCCCCATATTATCAAAAAGACTTTCAGGCTCTAGCAGAAAAGCCGACCGGATTAGCTTGTCAAGCCAACAGTGGAGTTTGGCTTATCGATGATACTCCTTTACTTTTGAATACATTTGAATATATAACTCGAGGCTGCTTATTGAAATGGTGGGAGCAATTGAGAAAATGAGAAGTTATTTTAAGTAAAACCAAGGGGTGCTTCTAGTTTTTACATTCGTCAAAGGTGATTTAAATGGCCGTATACATATATTGTTTATTTGAGAATGAGTGGTTTCATGTGTTTGGGATGGATACGGATACTTGGCTGGATATGGTGATATAAAATAACGTTAAATTTTCTGTTAGATTTTATCTTTTCTTGCGTCAGTTATAGTGGGAGGAAAATAACGATAACGCAGGAGGCTTTTATGAAAGAAGTAACTTCAGAAATTGACGGTTTGGTGGTTCGTTCCAGCGGGGTATGGATTAAACAAAAATATTACTACTTGAAAAGATACCTGGATATTTTTTCAAAAGGAATGAAGAATAGATGGAAAGGAAATTTAACTTATATTGATCTATTCGCTGGGCCTGGACGTTGTTTAATAGAGTCGATTAACAAAGAAGAAGATGGTTCTCCTTTAATAGCACTGCAGTATGATTTTAAAAAGTACGTTTTTGTTGAAGAATCAGAAGAATTAATTGAAGCTTTGAAATCAAGATGTAAAAATTCTCCCAAGTTTAGCAAGATTGAATTTTTAGAAGGTGATTGTAATAATGTTGTTAATAAAATTATTCCTCAGGTTGACCCTGCCGGTTTAAACCTCATTCTTATTGATCCTACCGGAATCGACATCCATTACAAGACTATTGAAAGAATTGTTAAAGAAAAACGAGCTGATTTGTTAATTAATGTTCAGCTCGGCATGGATATCACAAGAAACTTTCTTGCCTATAAGAAAAAGGGTAATAATTCAAAACTGGGATTATTCTTAGGGGATAACGTGGATTGGGATAAATTAAAGAATCCTCGGGATACAGTTAAGTTGTATAAAGAGCGTATCAAGGATCTGGGTTATCAGACAGTAGAATTTAAAGACATTACTATCAAAAATACCCTGAATGCTCCGATGTACTTTTTATTATTTGCATCAAAGAATCCAAAAGGCCTGCGTTTTTGGAAAGAGATAACTAAAAAAGATCATTCTGGCCAGCTGGAGTTGTTTTAGCAAGAAATTTATCTTCCAGCATAGTTCGTGGAAGGTGGTATAATATAAACATGGAAAAAATTTACCGTAAGTCTCTTTTGTACAAAAGTGAAGTCGAATACGCCGATTTCTGCCTAAACCATGTAGAAGGGTGTTCCCATGGCTGTAAGTATCCTTGTTATGCTTACATGATGAAGAAAAGATGCGGTATAGTCAAAACATATGAAGATTGGTGCCGGCCCAAGATTGTTTCTAACGCCTTAGAGCTTTTAGATAAAGAGATTCCTAAATATAAAGATAGAAT
>JAHIKK010000001.1 GCA_018897555.1 Candidatus Omnitrophota bacterium | reverse complement strand
TTCTATTTATGCTCATATGGGATACCTTTAGGACAGAAGCAATTTCTCTTTCGCTCATTGAAGCTTCGTGAGTTAATAAGAATTTAACGATTTTTAGTTTTGTCTTTGAGTTTAATATATCTATTAATGAAGCGTTGAATTCCATAACATTCTCCTTGTAACTTATCTGTTACAAGTGTAACATGCTTAAAAGGTATGTCAAGCGTTTTTAATATATTTGTTATAGCAAGGCAAAAATGTCCTATTTCTAGCAAAGCAAGAATGTCCGGTTTTCATGTTTGTTAAGCCAAAATAGAAATGTTGTATTTTCATGCCTCAACTAATAATAACTCTTCTTTTTGTTTATATTGTGGATTAATAATTCTAACTTTCCACGGATGATTTGCCGCGGGCGTATGGGCTCTCTGGGGAACTCCATACGGTCTTGATATTTTTGGTTGTATTATCTTCTCTGGCCTGGCGGTTATCTCTTTAAACTTCAGCACCATATTTTTATGCCATATCAGTATAGAACCGTCAGTTCTCTCTTCCACTGGATGAAAAAGAGATGGCTTTGTTGTTTCGAACAAAACAGAAAGCTCGGAAGAGTATCTGTGAATTGTTACGGCGGGCCGTCCATATTGCCTATGGTAAGGTTGCTGGCGAGGAGAATGGTGGAAAGATAAGAAAGGAGGTTCGGGATGGCGACTAAACAAAAGCAGAAATCTAAGAAGCAAAAAAAGGCTTCAGCCGAAAGATCCCCATCGCCCAAAGAAGGGATTGTTATGCATGCTGGGGCCTCGCGCAATGAGCTTATGATGACGGCTAAGGAGCGAGGAGTTAAAAACTTCCGCGTGCTAAACAAGCAAGAGTTGAGCGATGTGTTAAAGAATATCGGTGATCAGAAAGCTGTTGATGCGATCGTGGCCGGTGCCGTTGCCAGGTGGAAATCTGGCTGGGGCAAGGGAAAGGATAAGACCAAGATAAAAGCATAAGACATTAATATTCCACTTAAGCCTCCGCTGGTTTTCATAACTGGCGGAGGTTTTTTGTGAATATAAATTGATTCGATAATTTTATTGACAAAATCTTTCTATAATCTATAATGCATACATATGCATAACAAGGAGCGTCAGGATGAGACCTAAAAAGACAAGATGGGTGACCTGTGAACCAGGAGAGCGCTGTTTCCGGCCAAAGTGTAAGCCAGAGAACGAACTCGAAGGCGTTATTCTTAACTTGGATGAGTTTGAGGTTTTACGATTGTCGCATCTTGAGGATTATGATCAGGGGAAAATAGCAAAGCAGATGAAAATTCATCAGTCCACGATTTCCCGGATACTTAATTCGGCGCATAAAAAAGTAACTGATGCGCTAGTTAATATTAAGGCCATTAGAATTGAGCAGGGCTGTTGTCAAATAATCAAGGGGAGTAAAAAATGAGAGAGTGGAAAAAATTCCTTTATATCGTGGCGGCGTTCTTGGCGTGTTTCTATCTGCCGGTTGAAAATCTGCGGTTTACCAACGCTATATTTGAGGCTTTGGTGCTTGTTAAATGGTACGCCCGGGAACATGTGTTGCTGTGTCTTATCCCGGCGTTTTTTATTGCGGGCGCTATCTCGGTATTTGTCAGCCAAGCGTCGGTTATGAAGTATTTCGGAGTGAAAGCGAATAAACTTCTTTCCTATAGTGTGGCTTCAGTATCCGGAACGATCCTTGCTGTTTGTTCTTGCACGGTCCTGCCGTTATTTTCAGGGATTTATAAAAGAGGGGCAGGGCTTGGACCTGCGATTGCCTTCTTATATTCAGGGCCTGCCATAAATGTTTTAGCCATTATTCTTACGGCACGCATTCTCGGCTGGCAGTTAGGGCTGGCACGTGCCATAGGTGCGGTTGTCTTTAGTGTTGTTATTGGGCTATTGATGCATTTGATTTTTTTAAAGGAAGAAAGAGCTCGTCACGCAAACGGAGATTTTAATGTCGGAGAGGTTAAAGAGCCGCATCCTTTAGGCAAAACCGTCCTTTATTTCGCTTCAATGGTCATTTTTCTTGTTTTCGCTAATTGGGGCAAACCGCTTGAAGGTGATCACGGTGTTTGGGCGGTTATTTATCAGTATAAATGGGGGATTGCGGGTTTTTCTCTTGTCGGTTTAGCGCTCATGCTTCTCAACTGGTTCAAAAAGGATGAACTGAAAGAGTGGACATCAGCAACATGGGGGTTCGCTCTACAGATACTGCCGCTTCTACTGGGAGGGGTGTTAATTTCAGGATTCCTTTTGGGCAGAGTCGGGCATGAAGGAGTTATCCCATCAAGATTTGTGGAGGCGCTTGTCGGGGGCAATTCTTTACGAGCGAATTTCTTTTCTTCGATCGTTGCGGCATTTATGTATTTCGCTACTCTTACCGAAGTGCCAATTTTACAGGGTTTAATCGGTTCCGGCATGGGCAAGGGGCCTGCCTTGGCGCTTCTTTTGGCCGGGCCTGCGTTGAGTTTGCCGAGCATGCTGGTATTGCGGAGCATTATGGGGACGAAAAAGACAGTCGTTTATGTGAGCTTGGTTGTTGCCATGGCGACTATAAGTGGTATAATTTTTGGATTTATCGTTAAATAAATATGAGTGATAAAAAAGCCGTTTTTCTTAACGAAAGCGATTTACTTAGGGTTGAGCAAATTGTACTTGATCACGACAAGGATGATGCGTTTCTCTTTGTCAGGGATGTAATCAAGAAAGCCATTGATAAAGAAAAGGCTTCGCAGATGAAGCGAGGAGGAATATGGAAAGAAAACCAAAAAATATAAAGCGGATAGTTAAAAAAGGCTACGCCAAAGTCGCCAAGCAGGGGATATCCTGTTGTCCGTCCGGTTCATGCTGTTCGTCTTCAAGCTCTGCACGGGACATCAGCAAAACCGTCGGCTATAGCGATGATGAGATGAATGCGGTTCCTGATGGAGCCAATCTCGGGCTTGGTTGCGGAAACCCTGTTGCCATAGCGTCCTTAAAAGAAGGAAATGTCGTGCTTGACCTTGGAAGTGGTGCCGGATTTGACGCTTTTCTTGCGGCGAAAAAAGTCGGTAAAATAGGCCGTGTTATCGGCGTGGATATGACTCAGGAGATGCTGGAGAGGGCAAGGGCAAACTCTAAAAAGGGAGGCTATGACAACGTGGAATTCCGGCTTGGCGAGATAGAGAAACTGCTTGTTGAGGATAATGCGATTGACGTAATTATCTCAAATTGTGTTATTAACCTTTCGCCGGATAAAGAAGCGGTATTTAAGGAAGCGTTCAGAGTGTTAAAACCCGGCGGTAGATTGATGGTTTCGGATCTGGTACTTGCGAAGGATCTGCCGGAAGCTATTAAACAATCCGTTGAAGCGTATGTGGGTTGCCTTGCCGGAGCTATTAGAAAAGACGAGTATCTTAAATCTATTACGGCGGCTGGATTTCAAGAGGTAAAAGTTATCAGCCAGTCAAGCTATCCTGTGGATGCCATGTTTAAGGATCTTAAAGGTGCTGAGGACGCTGTCGTTAGTATAAAAGTCTCGGCAAAAAAGTCGCAAGGAGCGAAAAAATGAAAATAGAGATTTTAGGAGTCGGTTGCCCTAAGTGCAAACAGCTTACGGCGAACGCCGAGGCGGCGGTTAAGGAATTGAATATTCAAGCCGAGATCGGCAAGGTGACGGATATTGATAAGATTACTGAATATGGCGTGATGATGACCCCCGCATTGGCTATTGACGGCACGGTGGTTTCGGCAGGGAAGGTTTTGACAAAAGACGAGATAAAGAAAGTCATTTCAAAATAACCGGAGGCAATGTTGAAAAAACTATTTTTAGTAATTCTGGCGGCTGTTGCGGTAATTAGCGCAAGCTCTTTGGCCGTTGCCGCAGATAATCAACCGGCGAAAGTAATAGCGTACTATTTTCACGGATCATTCCGTTGCCCTACGTGTATAAACATGGAAAAGTATTTAAGGGAAGCGATTGATTCAAATTTCAAAGACGCTCTTGCTTCAAGCAGGCTTGAGTTTAAGGCGGTCAATGTAGAAGATCGGGGCAACGAGCATTTCGTGGATGAATATAAACTTTACACTAAAACTCTTATTCTTTCGCTCGTAAAAGACGGCAAGGAAGTTAAGTCGAAGAATCTTGATAAAATCTGGGAATATGCCCGTAATAGGCAAAAATTTATTGATTACGTTACCAGCGAGATAAGCGGTTTTATGAAGGACGTGCAATGATGGAAATGTTAATCGCTTTTGGCTCGGCGTTATGGCTTGGGATATTGACCTCAATCAGTCCTTGTCCACTGGCCACGAATATTGCGGCGGTTTCTTTCCTATCAAAGAAGATAGTCCATCCAGCTATGGTGTTTATTTCAGGGCTTGCTTACACGATCGGCAGGATGGTGGCTTATGCGGCGCTCGGATGGATTATCATCAGCTCTCTTTTGAGCGTGCCGCAGGTCGCTCAATTTCTGCAGAAATACATGGCAAGGGCATTAGGTCCTCTTTTGATAATCACGGGACTATTTCTATTGGAAGTGATCGTTCTGAAATTACCCGGCATAGCCTTATCCCAGAAGCATCATAATAAACTTGTTGAGTCCGGGGCTCCGGGAGCTTTTCTTTTAGGGTTCATATTCGCTTTGGCGTTTTGTCCTGTGTCAGCGGCGTTATTCTTCGGAAGTCTCATTCCTTTGGCCCTTAATAGTAAGGTAGGGACTTTGTTGCCGTTTATCTACGGAGTGGGAACAGGGCTTCCGGTGCTTATATTTGCCGTGGCGATCGCATTGGGTCTTACTTCAATGAGTCATTGGCTTCATGGGATCACGAAATTTGAATATTACACACGTAAGATAACCGGAATGATTTTTATTATCGTAGGGATATATTACACTGGAATCTATATCTGGAGATTGTTCTAGGAGGAGAGCAAATGGATCATGTTATTCATGAGGAGCGGCATTTAAGTTTCTTTGAGAAGTATCTGACCGGTTGGGTTCTGCTTTGCATCGGGCTGGGAATAATGCTTGGCAAATTATTTCCGCAGGTGGCGGTAGCGCTTGATCAGTTTTCGATTTACCAAGTGTCCATTCCCATCGCTATATGTCTTTTCTTTATGATGTATCCGATTATGGTCAAGATCGATTTCGCCGAGGTTATCAAGGCAGGAAAAACGCCGAAGCCGGTTATCCTCACGCTGTTCGTGAACTGGTGCATTAAACCTTTTACCATGCTGGCTATTGCAACTTTGTTTCTTGGCGTCTTATTTAAAGGATGGTTGCCGGGTGTAGAGATTGTTAAAGGTGGGGCGCAGGTGGAGTTATTCCGTTCTTATATTGCAGGGTGTATTTTGCTTGGCATCGCACCCTGTACGGCGATGGTTTTAATCTGGGGACATCTTGCTAAGAGTAACGATGGCCATACGCTGGTGATGGTCGCCATTAATTCGCTTTCGATGCTGTTTCTTTATGCACCGTTGGGGGGATGGCTGTTAGGCGTGAACAAAATGCCTATTCCTTGGCAGACAATTGTGTTATCAGTAGTGATTTATGTTGGCTTGCCGTTATTGTTGGGATATTACTCAAGAAAATGGCTGATCGCTAAAAATGGGTTTAAATGGTTTGAGGAAAAGTTCCTGCATTATCTGACGCCGGTCTCAATATGCGCTTTATTGCTTACACTTGTTTTACTGTTTTCGTTTAAAGGAGAGCTGATTATTAATCAGCCGCAGATTATTTTTCTCATAGCTGTTCCGCTTTTTATCCAGACCTGCCTTATTTTTGGCATATCATATGTCCTCGCCAAATGGCTAAAATTATCATATAGAGATGCGGCACCTTCGGCTTTAATAGGAGCGAGCAACCATTTTGAGGTTGCCATTGCAACATCAACAATCCTTTTTGGTCTATCTTCCGGAGCGTCGCTTGCAACAGTGGTTGGTGTTTTGATTGAAGTGCCGGTCATGCTGATGTTAGTTAAAGTCTGCGTAAGAACGAAAAGTTGGTTTGATTAAAAAGAATGGTCATGGATAAAAAGAGAGTTTTATTTGTTTGTATTCATAATTCGGCTCGGAGCCAAATGGCAGAGGCATTCTTGAGGAAATATGGCGGGGATAGGTTTGAAGTTGAAAGCGCTGGACTTGAGCCGTGCAATCTGAATCCTGTGGTTATCGAGGTCATGAAGGAAGTTGGAATAGATATCTCGCAAAATAAAACTAAGAGCGTTTTCGAATTTTATAAACAGGGGAAACAATATGATTATGTCGTTACGGTTTGTGACGAATCCCAGTCAGGCAAGTGCCCGGTATTTCCAGGCGGTGGACAAAAGTTCCATTGGGGGTTTGATGACCCTTCTCGGTTCGAGGGCGCGTATGAAGAAAAGTTGCAACAGACACGAGCAGTCAGAGATGCAATAAAACATAAAATTGAAGAGGGGCTTAAAGTTCTTTAGCTTTTCACAATAGTGCCAAGACCTTCATCAGCCAAGTTATGACAGACGTATGATTTTTCTTGACACGGCGTTTGTTTGTGCTACGATTATAAAAAATGTAACAAATGAGTAGCTATGTCTAGCATAAGAAGATTCGGGATTTCATTAGATAATGATTTATCAGAAAAGTTTGATGTGCGCGTTAAGAAAAAGGGCTATTCAAACCGCTCTGAAGCTATCCGTGATTTGATTCGAAAGGATCTGGTCGAGCAGGAATGGCATGAAGGCGGTGAGGTTACCGGTGCCGTTACACTCATTTACAATCATCAGAAAAGAGAGCTTCTCAATAAAATTACCGATATTCAACATAATTTTCAAAAAGTGATCATTTCGGCTCAGCATATCCATTTAGATCACCATAACTGTTTGGAAATAATAGCGGTGAAAGGGAATCCGCCTGACGTGCAAAAGTTGACAAATATTTTAAAAGCTATAAAGGGGGTGAAACACGGTACGCTTAGTATGTCAACCACTGGTAAGGGGCTGACCTAAAACCGTATTATTTTTTTTGTCTAATGGTAACACGAATATAATAATCGTAGCAAAATAAGGAGGGGAAAATGCATATACCGGCATCAATGTTAAACGGAGCAGTTTGTCCTGTTACGCTTGCGGTTGGCGGGGCGGGAGTCGGGCTTGCAGTTTATTTAGCTCACAAAAGTGAAGAGAAACCTTCGTCCGCGCGATTTGCAGCAGTTACGGCTCTTATTTTCGCCTTGCAGATGCTTAATTACCCGGTGCAAAACGGGACTTCTGGTCATTTGGTAGGAGCCATGTTAGCAGTAAGTTTATTAAGGGTTCCCTTTGCGATTTTGTCAATGTCGATTATTTTGGCGGTTCAAGCGGTGTTTTTCGGTGACGGGGGCCTCAATGCTTTGGGAGCAAACATCCTAAATATGGCTTTGATAGGCGGCGGATTGGCAGGCTGGGTCCTTAGTCGATTGACCAATGCGGGCGTCAATAAAAAGGTTGGTTTATCCTTAGCAGCGATGTTTTCTGTTATTGCCGGAGCAGCTGCCTGCGCTGTTGAAGTTGCGTTATCAGGAGCGATTGCTTTCAATAAGGTTATGCCTGCGATGTTGTCCGTGCATGCGTTGATTGGCTTAGGCGAGGCGGTATTGACGGTTGGGATAGTTTCTGTACTGTGCACTTGCGAACGGTTCTGGAAAGAAAATGAGATTTCTGTTGCTTTAGGCTCTGGCGCATTAGCTGTTTTGGCAGCAGCTTTAAGTCCATTTGCCAGCAGTTTTCCTGATGGGCTTGAATGGGTCGCAGAGAAATTATCGTTTGCACAATTTAAGGGGTTTGAGATACCGGCTATATTTCCAGACTATCAGGCAACATTTGTCGGGAATACGGCTTTTGCCACAATAGTAGCGGGTATGATTGGTATAGGGATTGTTTTTGGGTTTACCTTTGCGCTTGGCGAGTTTTTGAAGAAAGCGCAAATAAGAACCTCTTGAGTTTCAAGGTTAGTGTCAGGTGAGAGCCGTCCGTGTTCCTTTAAAAATATTTTCTAATTGACTAAGGGAATATTTTATGTTATAAATAGAAATCATTTCTATTTATAAGAGGATAACATGGAACCATATCTACGAGCCTTAAAAAATAATCGCTTAAAAATAACCCCAAGACGCAAAGCAGTTATCAATCTGTTTGTAAACTATCGTATGCGAATGGGGCCCTATGATGTTTATGGGAAGTTAAAAAAGAAGCTTCCAATATTAGGTTTGCCTACGGTATATCGAATACTGGATGAGCTTACAAAGGCAGGTATTTTGATTCAGTCGCTATCAGAAGATCGCCAGTTGCGTTACGCGCTTTGCACGCTTCCAGACGCGCATCACCATCATTTTACCTGCCGCAAGTGCAGCAAGATTGAAGAAGTTGAGTTCTGTAATTTTAAAGGGGTGACACGATTTATTGAAAAGAAGCTTAATGCTAAAGTAGAGGCACATCAGCTTCAGATAGAAGGGCTGTGTTCAGAGTGCAAATGAGAAAGAAAGCATCTGTTTTATTGCTGGTTGTTTTTGCTATTTTTCTTGGAATCGCGATATTCCATCCGCCTTCGCACAGTTTACATCATGACAATGATGATGGGCATGAATGCCCCATCTGTCTTTGGCTTAACCGTGTTGTAATAGCGCTATTCTTTTCGCTAATCGGCAGTGTTTTATTCCGCGTTATTCTGCGTCTTTTTGCGCTGCCACACACACCTTTATTTAAGGAAATCATTTCTGTCAGCATTGCCCGCGCCCCACCGCAGTTTTATCGTTAACCGCCCAAATAGTTTAACCCACTTAAAATATTACTTATTTAAGGAGGAAGGAATGTGGTTTAGAAGAATATTATGTTTTGTTTCCTTATTTACTTTTATCTTCTCTGGATTATGTTATGCGGATGACAGCGATATTCAGGAAACGCTTCGTAGGATGCAGGCGCGCATAGAAGCTCTGGAGAATAAACTTGGCGAACATGATAAATGCATACATGAACAGAAGCAGTGTATTTTAGACCAGGACAAAAAGATTGCCGAATATGAATCAAGGCTTGCCAAGTTTGATACTGATTTGCATCGTCAAACAGGGGCCCCGATTAGTATTGCCGAGGGGTTAGAGATCGGAGCAGGCGGCACCATGATAGTCCAGGGGACAAATAACACCAATAATGCAGCTACTGGCGTGACAAAGAAAGAAGGCCGTACTGACGCGTCCTATTCAGCGGATATTACTATAGGTAAAGAATTCAAAGAAGTTGGCGGCAGGGCATTTTTGCATCTTGAAGCAGGCCAGGGCGCAGGCCTTGAGGATGACCTGACGCTTTATAGTAATGTAAACCGGGATGCGGATAATGATAATAATGTGCGTCTTACGGAATTCTGGTATGAGCAGGCTTTGTTTAAAGATAAAGCTGCTTTGACTTTCGGAAAGCTTGACCCAACCGCCTATTTTGATAACAACGAAGTCGCTAATGATGAGACTACTCAATTCTTAGGTAGAATTTTTCGTAATTCACCTACTATTGAATTCCCGGACAATACCGCGGGTATCCGTTTGGCATACTTGCCGGTGGAATGGTTAGAGGTTGGATACGGCGTTTTCGACGGCAATAGTGATTGGGAGAAGATCGGAGACAATCTCTTTAACATCGGACAGGTTACTTTTAAAACTAAGTTCCTGGGCCTCCCTGGTAACTACCGTTTTCTTGGCTGGAATAACAATGTGTATCACACCAAGTGGCTGGATACCGAGAAAACAAAGGAAGCCAGTTACGGCTTTGGCTTAAGTTTTGACCAGAAAGTTACCGATATCATAACGCTCTTTACCCGCTACGGATGGCAGAATCCCAAAGTATATAACCCGGACATTATGGCAACAGGCGATTTGAATTATTCACTAATGCATTCATGGAGTACTGGCCTCCAAGTAGAAGGTAAGCCTTGGGGTAGGGAAAAGGATGTGCTTGCATTTGCCGTAGGCCAAGCTATTCCGTCTAAGGATTACAAAAAAGCTGGTGAGGCGCTTGATCCTGTGCGCAGGGCAAAACCAGAAGGGCACTTAGAAGCTTATTACAGGATATTCGTAAACGACCATTTATCTATTAGCCCAGACTTTCAGTATATTTGGAATCCGTTCGGCAAAGATGTTGCGGATGATACAAGCGGTATCTTTGTTGGTGGTATGAGGGCGCAGGTTGATTTCTAAAAGGTATCTTTTAACAGAGGTGCGATATGTTGAAAAAAGTCGTAACAGCTTTTTTGTTTATGTTCTTATTGGGAGGAGCTTTGGCTTATGCGCAGGCTTCTAAGGCTAAGCTCGAAATTGTAACGACATTATTCCCGACATATGATTTTGCGAAACAGATTGGTAAAGATAAGGTTAATGTATCGCTACTTCTTCCTCCGGGAGTTGAATCGCATACCTTTGAGCTAAAACCGGCCGATGTCGTCAGGATAAGTAAGGCGGATATATTTATCTACACCGGCAAATATATGGAGCCGTGGGCAGAGGATATGCTTAAAGGTGTATCTAACAAGAATCTTATAGTCATTGATGCGAGCAAGGGTATTGAACTCGCAGGGGAAGAAGGTCATGATGAAGAGCCCGAGCATCACGGCGGCGGCAAAGATCCGCATATCTGGGTTGATTTAGGGAAAGCTCAGATTATGGTTAATACCATTGCTACAGCGCTGACTGAAAAAGATCAGGTAAACAAAGCCTTCTATTTAAAGAACGCCAAAGAATATAATGCGAAACTGGCCGACCTTGATGAACGCTTCAAAGAAACTCTTTCTACATGTAAACACAAGACGATCATTTACGGCGGGCACTTTGCCTTTGGTTATTTTGCGAAACGTTATGGATTAGAGCATGTTTCTCCGTATGATGGATTTTCGCCCAATGCTGAACCAAGCCCGAAAGCTCTGGCGGAGCTTATTAATAAGTTGAAGGCGTCAGGGATGAAATACATTTATTATGAGGAGTTGCTTGATCCAAAAGTTGCTCGCGTGATTTCACAGGAGACCGGAGCAAATCTTGAGCTTCTTCACGGCGCGCATAACGTCAGCAAAGATGAATTAAGCAGAGGGTGTACTTTTATCGATATCATGGAAGATAATCTAAAAAAGTTAAGGGTCGGCCTTGAATGTCAATGAAGATTGTTGAAGTTAAAAATTTAACCGTTAAATACAACGGAGTTGAAGCGCTCTCCGGCGTCAGCCTTGAGGTGGATCCCGCTGACTATGTTGGCGTCGTGGGGCCTAACGGTTCAGGCAAGACTACACTAATAAAAGCACTTTTAGGGTTAGTGCCGTATGAAGGTCAGGTTTATTTTCTGGAGAAGGGATTCTCTTGTTTTACAAAAGAGAAGCATGTGGGGTACCTTCCCCAGAAGATGTCTTTTCTTGATCAGCGTTTTCCAGCCACAGCCCTTGAGATAGTTGTTTCGGGTGTGTATTGTTGCAAAAAATTCCCCAAGCGGTTGTCTCGCGATGATTACACAGCGGCTGAAGAGGCTATGGAGATTCTTGGAATTACTAATCTTAAAGACCGCCCAATAGGCAGGCTCTCCGGAGGCCAACAACAGCGGGTTCTGTTGGCTCGCGCGCTTGTGCATAGGCCGGAAATACTTATTCTTGATGAGCCAACCGTTGCTCTTGACCCGCAGTCGCGAGAGGCGTTCTATGCGACTCTGCAGAAGCTTAATAAGGAAAGGAAAGTAACCGTTTTTTTTGTATCTCATGATGTTGTTTCTATTGGTAAATACGCATCAAAGATACTTTATTTAGACAGGCAGATAATATTCTATGGAACTTTTGAGGAGTTTTGTAAATCTCCGAAAATGACCGATTATTTCGGAGCCGGACAGCATATTATTTGTCACAGGCATTAATATGATCAATATTTTCCAGCAAATTCAGGAAGCACTACAATACGCGTTTATTCAGCGCGCGATCATTGCCGGATGTTTTATGGGGCTTGGGTGTTCATTTTTAGGGGTGTTTTTGGTGTTGCGCAGGTTTTCGCTTATTGGTGACGGCCTCGCCCACGTAAGTTTTGCTACTGTGGCGATAGCTCTTCTTTTGCGCGCCCAGCCGATGGTTGTATCAATCCCGCTTGTAGGATTAGCATCACTGGTTATCCTCAAACTTAATGAAAAGGCTCGGGTTTATGGCGATGCGGCAATTGGCCTGGTTTCATCATTTGGCATTGCGTTAGGCGTGATTATTGCAAGTACTGCTGGCGGTTTTAATGTGGATCTTTTTAGTTATCTCTTCGGCAATATACTTTCAGTTAGCGGCCTTGAGGTCTGGATGACAGCGGTTATCTCTCTCTTGGTGGTGTTGGTTATAGTGCTTTTCTATCATGATCTGTTTGCCATTACTTTTGACGAGGAATACGCTCAAGTTTCTGGTATCAAGGTTAAGAGGGTTAACAAAATCTTGATACTATTGACTTCGCTTATTGTAGTTTCAGGGATCAAGATTGTTGGCACGATGTTGGTTTCAAGCCTCATCATTTTGCCAGCGATATCCGCTTTACAGATAGTCAAAAGTTTTCGTGCGACCATCGTTCTTGCCGGAGTATTCGCGGTTATTTCGGTTATCATAGGAATATTTGCTTCGTATATTTTAAATCTTCCTTCAGGCGCTACAATTGTTATGGTGAATTTTCTGTTTTTTATTGTGTCGTTTTTCTATCGTAGAGCAAAAGGATGAAACGAGTAATAGCTATATTTAAGTCTTCGATGTTACGCTGGTGGTTTATGATTACGGTGATTTATTCGGTGTCCTCAACGTGTCCTTGCTGTGGGAAACAGGCTTGTCCGGTTGGGTTTGGCGGTGCGGCTATTGTTGGCGGCGTGCTAGTTGTTTTTGCGAAATGTGGACTGAAGCTTCGTGAATGGCTTAATCGCCCTTGGAAGGCTTGACCATATTTTCTATGCAAAGTTTCCTGCCCGAAATCTCATTTATACCGGCAATACGGAGCAGGGTTTTACCGGAGAATCGTTTGATTAAGGATTGATCTTTGGTCGTTTTCATGGTAGAAATAAAGTCATCCGGGATCTTCTCGAGGATGGTCATCAGCTGGGATACCCGGGCTCGGGTGATGCCGAAATGATTGCCAGCGGTAGTTTGTGTTCTTTGAGGGTTTTCTTTTAGGTATTCCTCAACTTTGACGGCCATAAGCACGATATTTTTATAAACTGGTGCGGGCTGTTGGGGTAGGGCTGGCAAAGGATCATATAAACTGATGGATGTGCCCTTTCCGCGTCTGCGGTACATCTTCACAAGTATATGTATTTCCTTGCACTTAGAGAGGCGTCGCTTGTAGTGTTCTGCGTCCAGCGTGGGGAGCCATCTTTAACGTAGCCCTACTCATTTGAGTAGGGCTATTTTTTTGAAATTTTTCCAAAATCGCTGGGCTTGCGGCTGCCCCCACCCAGCCGCAAGCCTGAACATCTAAAAGGGGGGCGGGATTTTTAATGCTTT
>JAHIKK010000110.1 GCA_018897555.1 Candidatus Omnitrophota bacterium | reverse complement strand
ATTCTACCTGTCTCTTATCAAAGAACAAAGCTATCGCTGAAACCTTAAAAATTAAATCTCAAAGGCTTATCCAGCGGCTTGAAAATTAACAAAGTCCTGTACTGATATTGTCTAATGCCTGATGCTGGCCATACCAGATGCTTAAATTTTTTACGCTGATGTGAGTTTTAGATTCCATTGTGTCCTTTCCCATTATTATCATTCTGAGGCTAAGTATAACAAAACCGAATAATCCTGAAAAGATCCTTCGGCGCTGCGCGCCTCAGGATGACACTTCGTGTCATTTAATCGTATGCTTATTAAATTTACTTGATAAAATTCTGGATAATATGCTTATGCCTAAAATTATTATCGTTAAGATTAATGCCGAGGCATAGCCGCGCTGCTGCACTTCAGGAAAAGGGGTGCCTAACTGAAAAAATATTGCCAAAGGCAGCGTAGCTACCGGCTTAAATAATGAATATGGCAAAGAATCAGTAAAACTAGCGGTAAATAAGACTGCGGCTGCATCCCCAATGCCCCTTCCAAAGGCAATTAAAATTGCCGTCAATATGCCCGGCAGCGCTTGCCTAAAAATTACCTTAATCGCGGTCTCCAGCTTAGTTGCCCCTAATGCGTATGAAGCTTCTTTTAGCTCAAAAGGAATCATCTTTAAAACCTCATCTATGCTTCTGGCCATAATCGGAATGATTAATAGCGCTATGGTGATCGTGCCGGCTAAGAGTGAAGCCCGCAGGCCAAAGAATATCATCAAGGTAAAACCAAACGCCCCATAAACAATAGACGGAATACCCCAGAGTACATCTAAGAAAAAACGTACAGATAAAGCAAGCTTAGAATTTTTCTTTAAGTATAAATTCAAATAAAAAACTAAAGGCAAGCTTACCAATAAAGCCAAAAATGTCGCTCCGATTCCTAAAATAAGTGACCCTAAAATAGCGTTGAGCACCCCGCCTTCTTTGCCCAAATAATACCCGCCCTTAGGTGTTTTCGTAATCATATCTAAATTTAACGCGGGAAATCCTTTTATAAATATAGTTGCCAAAATAAGGACCAAGCTGCTCACTACAATAAGGGTAGAAAATATCATCAGCCCCTTAAATATATTCTCTTCTACTTGTGGTAAGCGCAGTCGAACCAGCTTTCTTTTATCCACTAAGCTTGCTTCCTTTCAATGTGCAGCAGTATACCCCACCCAACCATATTAAATAAAGCGGTAACAATCAGTAAGATGAATGCCGCTAAAAGCACTGCGGCATCATATAACGGTATAGACATCATTTCGCCATAGGTATTAGCAATTAACGCTGGCAAGGGATATGCAGCATCAAAGATAGATTTAGGAAATACCCCCATCGCACAGCCGGCCACCATCAAAACTGCCATTGTTTCTCCAAAGGCGCGTGAAACTCCTAAAATTACAGCGGCAATTATGCCTGGCCTCGCTTTCTTCAAAACAACATATTTTATGGTTTGCCACTTGGTCGCTCCCAATGCCAAGGAAGCCTCTCTAATTTCAAAGGGCACCGTTCTTAAAACCTCTTCAACAACAGAAATTATTATCGGAAAAGTCATTACTGCTAAAACAATACCCCCGGTTAAGGCGGAAAAACCGGTATAATTATCAGAGACAAATGGAAAAAACGGGAATCTCTTGGTAAAAAAAGGCATGAGATAATCCCTTACCAACGGAACAACCGCGATTATACCCCAGACTCCAAAGATAATCGGCGAAATACCTGCCAGCAAATCAATTATCGGCTTAGCAAAACTTCGTACGCGCCCAGACGCATATTCTGATATGTATATTGCCGTCAGAATGCTTAAAGGTACTGCAATAATTACCGCAATCGCCGTGACCCAAAACGTACCGGCAATAAAACTGCCTAAGCCAAAATGGCCTTGCGTCGGATGCCAAATTGAAGAAAATAGTAAATCCTTTAAACTTATTATTGCCAATATGGGTTTAGACTTTTGGTATAAACCAAATGCCATCAGAAAAACAAGGCTAAACACAAAAAGGCATAAACCAAACATGGTTCGGCGAACCAAATTTTCTTTAATTATTCTGATATTCAAGTATATGCCTCTTTCCGCATGTCGTCATTCTGAGGAATCCGCCGCCAGGCGGGTGCCGAAGAATCTCTTGAGATCCTTCGTCGCTTCGCTCCTCAGGATGACGAAAGAAGGGTTTTTCAGCATTAACTACTCTAAGCTGCGCAATATCTTTTCTCGTTCTGCCGCAGGTAAAGATAAACTTGCTCCCGAATCATCAACTATCTTTGCGCCTTCCTCAGAAAGCGCAAACTCAATAAACTCTTTTACTAACCCATTAGGTTTACCTTTAACAAAAAAGTAATTTTTTCTGGTAGCGGGATACCTGCCGGCCCTGATGGCTTTAATGGCAGCTTCGCGGCTTGTATAGATTTCATCGCTATCGGCAATACCATTTTCATTGGAATCAATCGGCACTATCCTTGCTCCGCTGACTACAGTTCCCTCTCGAGTAAAAATATAGCTGAAGTTATTATATCCAAGCCCAATCGGGTCTCTTTTAGCTGCCTCCAGCAGGCCCGGGTCACCATAAATACCTATACCCTTTAAATCCTCCTGCTTCTTACCTAAATATGCCGCCCAACTTTGGGCTGCGCCGCAAGAATCCGAACGGGTATAAATATGAATCTTTTTATCGACTTTGCTGCCGATTACCTGATCCCAGGTAGTAATTAATCCAACGGCATAAATATCAATCCAGCTCTGTAGCTTTACTCCTTTTTTTAGAAGCTCAGCGAGTGCCGGATTTTTGTCGCTAGTTACAGGGAATACCGCATCATGTAGAATATATATCGGAGTTATCCCTTTTTTAATTTCCGCAGGATCCGGATCACGAGAAACCATTCCAATATCCACTAAGCCGGCAATAGCATCAGCAGCGCCTTTTCCAGCGCCTCCAGCTGAAACATCAATCTTCACCTTTGGGTATATTTTCTGAAATGCCTCTGCCCACGCCACTACTGTTGGATAAATCGCCCAGGCACCGGATAAAATTACTGTTCCTTCAAGCACTTTATCCTGAGCCAAGCCCCTACCGCCTGAAACGCTCAAAAAACTTACTATTAACAAACTAATTATTATATTTTTCATTTTAATCTCTCCTTAGTTACGCTTATCAAAACTTCAAATTCCAATCAAGCTGCAGAACCTGCGCCGCCGCACGATCGGCCCCGCTTGTCTTAGTAAGGCTTCGAGCATAATAGTAATCTAAAGTCAACGAGGTATTTTTACCGAGGCCAAAATCAAACTGCGCTTCAATAGCCTGATCGTTAGTCTTTCCTGAATATCGGGAAGAATCCGGAAAAATATCCAGCCAAGCGTCACGGCCTAATTTTGAATAAATAATCTTCGTTTGCCACTTCTTCCAATCTTGGACTTTCGCATCCCCGAATTTCAAGCCGAAATCATAACCGCCTTTACCGGTCGCGCTACTAGGCAAACTAAAATTGTAAACATAGTCGCCAAATAACGCGGCATAAGGAACCAACCCGCCAAACGGCTCCTTAATACTTAATTCCGCAGAAGGTTGAAAAGAATTATAATTGTACTTGTATTGAGTTAATGTATTTACGCTGTTGGTCGAGGCGGAAGTTGAAAACCTCGTCGCTCCTTTGATATTCGTAAAAACATTGACTGCCAGCGCCGACTTAAGATTGATATTATCATTAATCGCGATTGTTACGCCCGGTTGAGTTACCGACATAAATACCTGCTGGTCGGTGCGCGCATCATTTCTCAATACATTGAGCAGCTCGTTCCAAAATAAACCAACCTTGGAATTAAGTTTATAATCAAAGTTAATCCCTGCGCCTTCAGGGTTTATATCCGTATCCCAGAATGAATCCGTTGGCCGCCAAATTGTATCCGGGAACTTTCCACCGATAAGCCTTAACCCTTTAAAGAGCGTATACTCTCCATAGGCATAATTTAAGACCACGTTTTTAGCGGAATCCGGAGTATTAGTCGTACTAGCCTGGCCAACGTTACTGCCCAACGTAACATACGATGTACGAGGATCACTCGATGAACCTGTAGCTATTCCAATACCCAGCTTTACTTTATTATTAATTTTGCCTTCCAAACCTAATCTGGCCATAATTCTCGCCCTATTGTAATCGGCTTGGCCTTTATTCTGATCCCACTCATACCTTGTCCGTACATCACCTTTAAGCTTGATGTTCTGAACCCAGTCAGGAACAGCTGTTGGCTGCTTCTCTTCTTGCTTCTTTATCGCTAAATCCGCCCTGAATTCCGTTGCCTTCTCTTGAGTCAGGACTTTTTCCTTAATCAAAAACTCAAGCAATCTATCCACATCGGTTTCCACAGCAAATGCTACGGCTGCTTGAGCCAACTGTGCTGCTAACAGCCAACCTACAACTAGAAGAACCCTCATTTCTTGCTCCTTTTATTTCTTTCTTCTTCCAGTTGACTGGTCGGTCAGAAATTATTTTTATATATTGCCTTTACGGTTATCCGCTTAGCTTTTTTTAATTACAACTGCCCCCCCCTTTTTTTTACCTCCTTTACTTTTTAAGCGGCCGGGTATGAATCCCGCATTCTCCGCCGCATTTACTAGTACCGATCCAACGGCCGGCACGCTCATTATCATCGTTGGTGATATGGCTACAAGGCGCGCATCCTAATGACCGGTATCCTTCTGCATATAATGGATTTACCAGCACCTGATACAGGGCCAGGTATTGCCAAACCTCCCGTTCTTTCCAAATAAGTATGGGATTAAGCTTGATCAACCCCTTGTCTCTTTCTTCTACCTCTTTAAAGTCAGTACGCGTGCGGCCTTCGGTGCAACGCAATCCGGTAACCCAACATTTCACCTGCATTTCTTCAACTGCCCGCTGCACCGGTTCAACTTTCAGTATATCACAACACTTATCCGGATTGGTTTCGTAAAGCTTATCTTCCAGGGGAGCATCGTTTTTGTAGACTTTAAGCTCAGGATACCTCGCCACTTCGCTTTTCATGAACTTTACTGTTTCGGCTGGTTTGAATCTCGTAGTAACAATAAATCCGCGAATCTTAGGATTTACGCGCTTGGCCAAATCCCAGACCGCCACGGAATCTTTTCCCAGGCTGTTGGCAACCACTAAAGAATCGCCATATTTCGCATACGCCTCCTTAATAAGTTCCTTAGATCTCTCTACCTTCTCTTTAAAATTAAGCGTCTCTACCAATTCCTTTAAATCATCTTTGTTCCCCAAAATACTCATTTTTTATTCCCCCTGGTTATGTGTAAACTCATTAAATCCCGGCACTACCTTTGAAATCATCAAAACGTTTCTTTTGAGTTACCTCAATCTGCACAATTTTAGAATTATGCACTTTAATCAAGACATCACCGTAGTCAAGGCCCAAAACCGCATCTTTAATATTTTTAATAGCGGTATCTTCAGTTATATTCGTATTTTCCATTTTCTTTAAACCCTTAGCTAGATCTGGTAAAGAAGCGCTTCTTCATTTACCTGTAGTTTATTGACTAAATCCTCAAAGGTGATATTGTCGATTATTCCTAAAGTAGCTTTAGCTACATCCTGCCAAATCTTGCGAAAAATGCACTTATAGATATCCGTGCAGCCGGAATAATCACTTTCAACGCAAGCAATCGGCTCTGTCGGGCCATCAATGAACCTGACAACATCTCCCAGCACTATTTTACCAGGGTGCCTGGAGAGTAAATAACCACCCACATTACCCCGCCTGCTCTCCACAAAACCACCTTTTTTTAAATCCAAGAGCACCTGCTCAAGGAACTTAACCGGGGCATTAATGCGCTTAGCAATATCATGAATAGTGGATAAGCCATATTCATAATGCGTGGCTAAATCTAGGAGTGCCTTCAATGCATAATCTCCTTTATACGTTAATCTCACTTTTCCTCCTCTTCTATACTAACTCTATAAACATAGTAGAGTATAACCCAAAAATAATAATTCTCAAGTATTTTTTTAGTTATTTTTTAACAAATTGGTTGAATTAATTTTTTGTCATCCTGAGGAGTCCCGCAAAGATTCTTCGCCCCTACGGGGCTCAGAATGACACTGAAGTATCTAGTTCCAGTAATTGGGTACGAGTTTCCTGATATTTATCCGGATCAACCAATCTGTAGATTTCTTGCGCCTGGCGCCAATATTGACGGGCTAGATTCTTCCTTCCCTTCTTCTTAAATAACAGGCCGAGATTATAATTTGCATTCGCCAGATCCAGGCGGCTATGAATCTCCTCTGATAATCCAACTGCTTGCTTAAAATAATTTTCCGCTTTGCCCAAATCATCAATTTCCAAATAGAGCTCTCCGAGCATATTATAGCCGCCGGCTAAATTAACTTTATTATCATGCAACTGATCCAGCCTTAAGCCTTTAAAATAATAATCTAACGCCTTTTGATACTGTTTTTGAAAAAAATATATTTCCCCTAAATTAAAATAACAATCGCTTAATTCACTGTTTAATTTCAATTTCTCGAATATTTTCAGGCTCTTTCCATAGAAATCTTTTGCCGCTTCATAGTCATTCTTATTCATAAAAACCAGGCCGATATCAAAATAATCACAAGCCAGATTCTTAACATTTTCAAAATTACCGGGACGCTCCAAATTAATAGCCACACTCTTAGTCAACAAATCCAGAGCCTGATCATAATTATTTTTATCGATATGCCAAACAGCTAATTTTCTTAAGGCTAAAGCCTCATTTTGCTTATCCCCTGATTGCCGGCTTAAATTTATCGCCTTATCATATAGCTCTTTGGCTTTATCATACTGCCCATCAAGCTGATAAAACCACCCAAGTTTGATATAGGCCTGGATAAGGTGAGCCCGATTATTTAATTTTTCGCTTTTAAGCACATAATCAAAATAATACTTTAGGGCATTATCTTTATCGCCGGTACGCTGATAAGCATTGGCCAGGATAGGATAAACCGCCAGATAATCCCGGTCTGAATTAATCACTTGCTGGCCTAAAGTTATCGCTTGCTGATTATTGCCTTGGCGATACGCAGCGGCGGCATTAAGGAATAAATATAACTTTGTGGGGTTAATCTTAGGCAGCCAAATAGCCAAAAAAATACTCAAACCCATAAAAACAATCGCTAAGCTAATTTTCATCATAACTTTTTTATAAACCAAACTTACTTTGCGCTGAGGGTCCTTCTGGCGCGAAAGTTTAAAAAAGATAAAACCAGGATCGCCATAGAGCAGATAATTTACCCAGTGTAAACCAGTCAGCCCATACTCTTTAACTAGCTTTAGCTTTGATAATCGCAGAGACTCCCCCACGCTTACTCCAGAGATAAGTTTAGTATAAAATTCCAGCGCAAATACCAGGCTGGCATTATCCTCAATTTTACGGATGGAGCCGATATAATGCCTTACCCCGGCAAATAAAAAAGCACTGGCCATACCGTAATTGGCCCGTTGATACTCTGAATTAATCAAATCCGGATTCACCCCGTTAGAGGCAGGTTGCCGAAGGCAACCGTCGGACGCCTCAACGGGGTAAACCTCCGCGGAATGGCAGGAATTAGAAAATACCAAAGCCGGTAAACTACAACCCTGTCCCATCTTAAGTATATCTTCCACCTTAAATACTCCATCGCTTAAAACCCAGCCGTTATCTTTAGACCTTGACTTATCAAACTCGCAGTGGCCGGCAAAATGCACAATATCATAATCGCAAATATTTTTCTTCACATAGTGTTTATCAATATGCGTAGACTTAAAATCAACCTGAACTTTTTTGGTTTTATGGCTGAACTGATTTTTGATATTTAAACCTTCCAGATACGCGGATTTTAAATCGCCGCTGGGATTAGCTAAAATTAACATTTTTAAGCTATCCTTTAAATCACGGTATTGCAGCGATGTAAAGTCTCCTTGACTGCGGATCAGCCTGCCGAGGCTGAATTTCAAACCCAGAAAATCCCCGCCGTCAAAAATCAACTCCCAGGGGATGTGTATCAACTCCTCATCCAAAAAAAGGGTTAGCGCGCAAGGTTGGCTGTCTTTAAGTTTACCCTTAATTGCACGGCTAAGCAGGTGGTTCCAGAATAATTGGCCAATTTTTTGCAGGCTCTTTAACTGCTGGAGCTTAGATGCCTGATCCTTAGCCGGGTGGTTTAAAACCCCCACCATCTCCAGGCTTAAATGCTTTAATTCAGAAAAAGAAACCCCCACCTGGCTATAATGCCGCAAGGTGGGGGCAGCTTGACTCTGATTAAATAGGCCCATCTTAAGCGCATCATCTTGCTTAAAAACTTCTAAGATTAGCGATTCTGCATAAGACATAAGATCAAACCTTAACTTTTAAATCAATTACCGCCTCCCTCTGGCCTTGGCGGCTAACCTCAACGATATAATTACCCGGGAGAATATTTTCAAAGAAACTACTCCCGGAAACATTAACATAAGACTCCAGCTCCAGGCCGTCTTTGATCAGGGTAATGCGCAGATTTTTATCAACCTTCTGGCTTTGGCTTTGCTTATCTTTAACCGTAATCGTCAAGTTAAAGCTCTTGGTAGACTTGTTCTGAATTTTAGCGACCACTCTAATTTGCTGCAGGTCTTTTAAAATACTCACCTCTTCCTTAAACTCATTTATCTTCCTGCCGCGTAATAACGGAGCAGGGATCAGCTCCTGTCCAAAAAGGACATCTCCGGTAGTCTGAATGATCTCTAGGGCCTTCTCTTTAAGTTTAAGGAATATCTCTAATAAGTTCTCGCGGGCTCCCTCTTCTGCTATTTTCTTGATCTTTTCAAGCAATGGCGCAGGAACGGTTAAGCTTAAATGCGGCTGTATCTTAAGCTGCGTGCTTAAATATTCAGCACACAAGCCGCAACTCAGCGCATGTTTCTGAATCCGCCGCTTATCTGCCGCAGGAAGGATATCTTCCAGAAAACAGGCTAAACTTTCCGCGTCCGGGTGATCCTGGCCGGTAAATCGATTAGCTGCTTTCCATTCCCGGTAAATAATCTTAACGACCTGCTCAAAATAATTAGCCATTATTCTCCTTCTAACTCAATAGACGCATGATTAAAGAAAATCTAACCCAAAAATCCTTTCTGCTTAAAACAATCCTGTAATTTCTGCAATATCCTGCCCTTACGCATATCCACTGCCCCGCGGTTAATTTTAAGATATTCCTTAATCTCCTCCAGAGATAGCCCCTGATTTAGAAATAATTCGAGAAAATACTGTTCATCTAACTCCAGCAAACTAATACACTCCTGCAGGGTCTTACGCCTATCCTGTTGATTAAGGAATTCCATCGCCCCTGCTGAAAGATCCTTAAGGGTATCCCCTAAAGTAAAACCATCCTCATCCTCTACATCCAGAGATACGATAGGCTTAAGTTTGCGTAAATAATCAATAGTAAAATTAATCGTAACCTGCCTTAGCCAACTGGCCAGAGAACAGCCATTTCTACCCTGATAAGTAGATAGTTTTCTATAATTATCTTTAATTAAGGCATGAAATATCTCTTGAAAGATATCCTCGACTTGCTCCGGAGAAATACTACGGCCATTAACCGAAAAAACACTGTGGATATAATTATAGATCAGGCGGGAATAACGTAAGATGAATTCAGACCAGGATTGCTTATCGCCTTTAAGGCAGCCTTGGACAAACTTCAAATCATCCATGGCTATGATTATAGCACAGAAACAAAGGGACGGTTCTATTTTTCTTTCAACAGTAGTGGAGGTTTAAACCTCCACTACTGAATAAAAAAGGTAAAAAAGGGACCGTTTTTATTTTTTCAAGCTTAAAAATAGAAACGGTCCCTTTTTTACTTAAATAACGTATTTTTAATAATAAATGAGGCGAAAACAATGGAAACCATGGACATCAGCTTAATTAAAATATTCAAGCTGGGGCCGGCAGTATCTTTAAATGGGTCTCCCACAGTGTCACCAACCACCGTAGCTTTATGCGCAGCTGACCCCTTACCGCCATGGTGCCCTTCTTCGACAAATTTCTTGGCATTATCCCAGGCACCACCGGAATTGGCCATCATTACCGCTAAAACAAAACCCGTAACCGTTGCGCCAATCAACAGCCCGGCAACCGCATCAATACCGATTAATAAACCTACAGCTATCGGAGCAACAATGGCTAAGAGAGACGGAGCAATCATCTCTTTCTGCGCGGCCGCGGTAGCAATGGTTACACAACGCGCATAATCCGGTTTAGCTGTACCCTCCATAATACCAATTATTTCCTTAAACTGCCTGCGTACTTCCACCACAATCTTACCGGCTGCGCGGCCTACTGCCCGCATAGTTAAAGAACAGAATAAAAACGGCAACATCCCCCCTAGAAACAAACCCACCAGCACCGTGGGATTCATCATATTGGCGTTTATATCTTTACCAAAAAGCACAACCTGATCCTTATAGGCAGCGATCAGCGCCAATGCAGTCAGGGCTGCTGAACCAATAGCAAAACCTTTACCGGTGGCTGCTGTAGTATTACCAAGGGCATCCAAAGCATCCGTCCTCTTTCTTACTTCCGGAGGCAATTTAGCCATCTCGGCATTTCCACCGGCATTATCCGCAACCGGCCCATAGGCGTCAGTAGCTAAAGTAATCCCTAAAGTAGAAAGCATGCCTACCGCCGAAATAGCAATGCCATAAAGTCCGGCATTAAAGTTTGCTGCCCCGCCAGATACAAAAAAGCTAATCATAATCGCACCACAAACAATAATTACCGGAATAGCCGTGGACATCATACCCACAGCAAGGCCGCCGATAATTACAGTAGCCGGGCCGGTTAAAGAAGCATCCGCAATTGAACGCGTCGGCTTAAATCCGCTGGAAGTATAATACTCGGTACATAAACCAATTAAAACACCCGCGATTAAACCGGCTAAAACTGACCAATAAACACCCAGATGCCCAACACCTAAGGTGTATTTAACCAAAAAGAATGAAATTACTGCTACTAAGAAAGAGCTGGTAAATACTCCTTTACGTAAAGCTGCCAAAAGGACTTTTTGACTTGCCTGCTCTCCGCTTTTAACAAAAAAAGTTCCAATAATGGAGGCAATAACGCCTACCGCTGCCATCACCATGGGGACAGTTACTCCCGCAACGCCTAAACCTGCAGCCACACCTAATGCTGAAGTAGCGACAATTGAACCAACATAAGATTCATAAAGATCAGCTCCCATACCGGCAACATCACCCACATTATCACCTACGTTATCCGCAATCACTGCCGGGTTACGAGCATCATCCTCAGGAATCCCCGCTTCTACTTTTCCCACCAGATCCGCGCCCACATCCGCAGCTTTAGTAAAAATACCTCCGCCTACTCTGGCAAAAAGGGCCATCGAGCTGGCACCCATACCAAAACAAAGCATGGTCGAAGTAATGGCGGCAATCTTATCCGTGCCTAATGGAATAGGATGGCAAGAATAATACCAATTTAGAAAATAATACCAAACACTCAAATCTAACAGGCCCAAACCCACAACGGTGAGGCCCATGACTGCCCCGCTGGAAAAAGCAACCCGCAAACCTGAATTTAAACTTTTGGACGCGGCTTGAGCTGTCCGGTTAGAAGACTGCGTGGCAATAGACATGCCGATAAAACCGGATAAACCTGAAAAGAAACCGCCGGTTAAAAAAGCAAACGGCACGAATATAACCAAATAATTCTTCAAAGCCATTGCCAGAAGAATAAAAAAAACAACGACAAAAAATATAGAGATGCCCAGATATTGCCTTTTTAAATAAGCCTGGGCACCCACGCGCACAGCTTGAGCAATCTCCTTCATTTTATCCGTGCCTTCATCCATTTTTAGGATGCTTAAAGCCAAATAAAACGCAAAACCTAAAGCGAGAATCGAACCTACCGGCGCCAATAACAAGAGATCAAAACCCATCTTTACTCTGCTCCTTTCAGCTATATATGAATTATTTTGTTATTTTAGGATTTTCAAAAATTAGTATGCATGTTAACACAACTGCGTTCGTTGTCAAGGAAGAATTACTGTAGTTTTTGTTTTTCCTGCACTACTTCACCTTTAACATCAATAACTTTACCCCGGCTACGGCCTTGTTGCTCGAATTGCTGGCTAATCCTGGAAACCATCAGTCTGATTTTAAGCATAAAAATTAAAATTAAGACCGCCTCCACCACTAACCAGAGGCCGACAGAATTAAAAATTAGCCTGCCAAAAGCCAGATTAAAGATAATTAACAGGGGCAATAAACACCCCCAGCCGCCCACCCACACATATCCTCCAGAAGGCATCAAAATTTCTCCCAGTGCAACAGTTCCTTTAATTCTCTTTTAGCTATAGCTTTAAAGACATTTTTCTCCAGCGGATACCCTAAAGCAACCATACTGATTAATTTCATACTTGGAGGCGCATTTAATAAGGTATTCACCTGTTGGGCATAAGGCTTCTTATCTCCGGCAACCCAACAAGAGCCGATACCTAAAGCAGTTGAGGCTAAAAGAATATTACAAGTGGCAGCACTTCCGTCTTCCAGGAAATATTTTGTATCCGCGGAAAAAACCGCAATACAGGCGGCTGCCTGCTCCATAAATTTACCATTTTCTCCTAGTTGGGCTAACTGGCTTAATTTATGGGTATCGGTAACCACCACAAATTCCCAAGGCTGCAGATTCCTGGCAGTAGGGGCAAATCTAGCGGCATCGACGATCTTTTCCAGCTGCTTTTTAGATATGCTTTGCTTGCCAAATGCCCTGATACTGCGCCTAATTTTTAAAAATTTAAGAAAATTATCCATAAGTTCTCCTTGAGCTTAAAATTAAAAAATTATTCTAATTTTTTACGCAGGTCTTCGGGAATGGCTTGCGGCTTAAGATGCTTATCAACACAGGCAAGGACAGTTTTGGCTTTAACAATTATCTGCTTATTTTGATTATAGATTTCATGGAGGAACTCGATACGCACGCCGATAACCGCTCCGATTTGAGTCTGAACATCAAGTTGATCACCGTACACCGCAGGAAATTTATAATCAATTTCCTGCCGCGCCACCACAAACATGGTCCCGGAATCAGCCAACTGCTTAATGGAGACATTTTTTTGCTCAAAATACTCCGTGCGCGCTTCCTCTAAAAATTTAAGGTAATTAGCGTAATAAACTACGCCCCCGCAATCCGTATGATGGTAATAAATGCGCTGTTTCATATATTTTCAAATATATCCCTAAAACTGAATATTGTCAACATATTCCCCGATGAAACTATCTCCCCGGATGCTTTTAAGCCTGGCGCGCACAATCAGATTACCTAAACCAGGCCTAAACGGCAATTTTACCTTTAGGTAATTATCGGTTAAACCTTCTAATAGTTCCGGGTTGTCTTTAACTTTACCCTCAATTAAAACATCAACATTTTGATCCAGGAACTCCTGCATAAATTTTTTACGGCATTCTTTAGCCACCTCTGCTAATTGCTTACAACGCAAGCGGATTGTTTTTGAATTTACCACTCCCTTGAATTTCGCAGCTTTAGTCTGCGGACGGCTGGAATAAGGAAAAATATGCACTTTTAAGGGCATAATTTTCCTTACTAAATCAATCGTATTCTGAAAACTATCTTCGGTTTCTCCGGGGAAACCCACCAAACAGTCTGTGGTAATAGAAATTCCCGGGATGTTAAGCTTTAACCTGGAAATTAAATTCTCATATTTTTTCCTGCTGAATTTACGGTTCATCAGCTTTAGAATATGATTATCGCCGCTTTGCATAGGAATATGCAGGTGCCGGCAAAGCTTTTTGCTATGCCGCATGTATTTAATTAACCCCGGGGAAACATCACTGGCTTCAATAGAACTTAATCTTATGCGCGCTAAACCCTTAATTTTCTCTAAGCAACCCACCACATCCACAAGGTTTTCTTTAACTGAAGAACTTCTGCCGTAGGCACCCAGGCAAATACCGGTTAAGACTATTTCCTTATGTCCACAGGCAACCAGCTGCCTTGCTTCCTGAAGTATTTGTTTTAATTTCTTACTACGCTCACCTCCGCGGACTAAAGCTACTTTACAATAGGTGCAAAAATTACTGCACCCATCCTGGATTTTTAAGAAAGCCCGCGTATGCTGGCTAAAACTGCTTATACTTTCCGGAAAAAAAGACTTTTTTATAATTAAACCAATGCCTTTAATCCTTTTTAACTGGCTAGCATCTTTTTCTGCCAGGCATCCGGTCACGATTACCCGCGCTCCGGGAGCTGCCTGAATACACCTGCGGATGATATTGCGGGATTTTTGATCTGCCCCGGAGGTAACCGTACAGGTATTCACTAAAAAATAATCCGGTTGGACAGGCTGAGCAGCTTCTTTAAACCCCTTACTTAAAAATCTCTCGCGGATACTCTGGGTATCATACTGATTAGCCTTGCAACCGAGGGTAAAAAATTTAATGGTTCGACTAGGCTCACCATTAATCCTGTGGTTCGACAAGCTCACCATCCCTCGAACCATCCCGAGCGAAGTCGAGGGAAGCAGAGTCGAAGGATTAATGGAAGGATTAATTTTCGGCATTAAGTTTAATGAAACTAACCGCGGCAATCGCCGCGGTATCCACGCGCAGGACTTGCTTACCTAAACTAACCGGCAGGAATCCGGCCTCTTTGGCCAAGGCGATCTCCTGAGGCGTAAAATCACCTTCCGGGCCGATAAGCAGCATTACTTTTTTAACCGGTTTAGCCGAATGATTAAAAACTTCTTTAAGCGCGCTCCTCTCTGCCCCTAAGGTAGGAATTAACTTTAGATCAAAATCATCCGTATTTAAAATTACATCCTTAAACTCGCTTACCGGCTTAATCAGCACAAATTTACTGCGCTGGCTTTGTTTAACCGCGCTTAGGGCAATTTTTTCCCAACGCTGGAAACGTTGTAATTTTTTTTGCTTATCCAATTTTACGATTACGCGTTCTGTCTGCAGCGGAATGATACAGGCAACGCCTAATTGCGTAAGTTTATCGATAATATCATCCATTTTTACTTTTTTAGGGATGGCGCAGGCAACGGTTATTTCAATATCTAACGCATTAGGCGGCCTTTTTTCTTTTATTTCCAGGCTGGCGCCGCTTGTGCCAAACTCTAAAACTTGCGCCATATATTCATTACCCGAACCATCAAAAACTGCTATCCTTTGGCCGGGCCTGGCCCTCAATACATCCCTTAAATGGTGCAGCTGGGCAGGATCATTTAAAAGAATAAACTTATCCGCTGGATTAATTTTCTCAATAAAAAAACGGTTCACTCTTTTTCAGCTCCTTTTTCAGAAAAAACTTCGGCGCTAAAGATATAAAGCTGAGTAGCTTTATCTTTCCAGGCATCGGCGGCTATGCCCGCTTTTTGAGCGCAAAGATTATTCAAAAACTCTTCCTTGCTCCAACCGGTTTCCGTGGCCACCTGCGGAAGAAATACCCCGCTTTGATTGCCCCGCCGGACCAATACCCCATGTTTTCCTAGTTCGATTTTTTCAGCGGAAAGCACTTTTTCTAATGGGGATAAAACAGAGATCTCAATTTGTA
The DNA here is from genome assembly GCA_018897555.1 of Candidatus Omnitrophota bacterium. Lineage (GTDB taxonomy): Bacteria > Omnitrophota > Gorgyraeia > Gygaellales > Profunditerraquicolaceae > UBA6249. The sequence goes on along the minus strand of JAHIKK010000110.1, from coordinate 3,307 downwards.
TATCCTTAAGCTCGGATAAACTTAGCGCCTGAAACCGCGGATCGCCTACCGCTGCCTCAATCGCCATATCGCGCACAGTCAGATAAAGAGGCTGGCTGCCGATAAGATTTCCGATACAACCCCGCAGATCATTATGCTGTTTAAGAGTAACAAAGGCCCCCATTTTCTGATTTAATACCAAATCAGATTCATCAACCGGTAATTTTTTTCCGGATTCTAAATACATCCCAATTGATTCGCGGGCAATCTTTAAAAGCTTTTGTTTTTGTTGAGTAGTTAACATCGTTTCTCCTTCCTGCCTCATCACTGCGCAGCTGGAATAACCTACTGTCCAATTTCCTTTAACTAACTTTCCCGTTACCCTTGCGGAATTCGTATGATTCAGTACTTCCAGCCTTTGCATCCCTAACTCTTTGGCTATATTCAAAGCAACCACAGCCGCAAATCCACCGCAGGCTTGGGCCTTCCCATCACGCAAAGCATAATACAACCCCTGGTAATCCATTTTCTTAATTAAATCCAGGGTAAACTCATCGACGATATCCGCTTCTTGGAAATCATAGCCATGATACAGATCCGTAGATACTACCACCAGAATGTCTTGGCGTTGGCCAATTGCTTCTTTAAATAAAAGCGCGATTTTTTTACAACTCTCCAGAGAACAATCTCCTATCACTACCGGAACTATTGTAAAATCCGTTAAGACTTTTTGTAAAAAAGGCAGCTGTACTTCTATTGAATGCTCATTACTAAAAGCAGAGTCAGCCTGAAAAACCTCCGGATCTTTACCCAGAATGCTTTTAACAAATTCTTCATCAACATTAATTGTTCCTAAACTGGTAACAAAACTGCCCTGCCCGTAAAGAGCAGCTCCATTAAAAGCCTGATGGTGGCTGGTGCCGATAATGATTACAGTTTTATAACTTTTATTTTTTATAAGTTTATATCCAAAAGCCGCGCTCTGGCCGGAATAACCGTAACCCGCATGCGGGTTGATCAGCATAAAGATTTCACCGGAGACAGGTTGAGGCGGTACCTTTTCTAAGAAACTATCAATCAGAATTGACAATTCTTCTTTTTGCGCAGGATAAAACTGTCCCGCAAATTCAGGCTGTTTTACGGAAGCCAAACAATCAAAACAGAAAGAAAATATAAAAACCTGAATTAAGGAAAATATCTTAAAGGACATAATTTACTTATTTGTCATCCTGACCCTGAGCACATTCCCCTTCGTTTCACTCAGGGTCAGTGTAAACTCCGCGAAGGGGAAGGATCTATTCATCGTAAGAGATTCTTCGTCGCTAACGCTCCTCAGAATGACGCGAAATCGCGTATTCGCTACACTCCCGTTTAACGCTAACGCTGTGCAATTTAAATTTTCCTTGTCGGAAAATTTAAATTGGAGCTGAGGAGGATCGAACTCCTGGCCTCTTCGTTGCGAACGAAGCGCTCTCCCAACTGAGCTACAGCCCCAATTTACAATAGTTTATAATACTTTATCACATCTTAATGTACTTGACAATGGTAAGGATGGACTAATTCGCAGAAGAACTATTGCAGATAATCTTGGTTTTTACCTCAATTTGGGGGTTTGTGAAACGGGTACCCGAAATGACAGGTTTTGTCGGATCATAGCGGCCGACCAAACCAATGTTTACAAGGCTACCTTGAGCATCTACCCTAACATAAAATCCATCCGTCGGATTAGCCGGCATAATACTGTTGTTAAAGTTAGCGACAATTTTATTACTTAAGAGTTCTTCCCCGGCAGGAAACTTACTGCAGCTTCCGGCGCAATCGGCACCAAGATTATTCTTACAACCAACATTAAGATTGTTTCCAGAAAGAGTATAATAGACCCAGACATCATCGGTTAAATCTGAAGGGGTTTGTATAGACTTACAATCATATCTAACCTGAAAACCCGTCGGGGTTACTAAATCCGGATATAGTTTTATAGGTGGATAATTTATATCTCCGTTTGCCTGCTGCACATATTTACTCATATGCTCCACGCAATAAGCCAGGTTATTTTGTACCTTGGCCCTTCTATCCGAATCAATCATCTGAACATTACTAAATGTTTCAAAACCATAAAAACCCACAATCAGCATTCCAGCCATCATGATACTAACCATTAACTCAATTAAAGTTAGCGATTTATAGCTTTTAGAACCGATAAAATCCCAAAATTCAACTCGGTTAATTTTTATATTCATTTGAATTTTAGAGGGTGGAATCCGGCCAAGTAATTGTTGTAATTACCCGGTGCAAATCAGTATCGACAACATCAGCTATAACGTATGTAGCTGTAAATTCTGTATTATTAATTATCTGCGTATCTGGACTTTTTCCTAATACAAATATACTAGTATCCCAATTTTCCTGCCTAACATCCATTTGTAACGGATCAATAAAAAACTTGCCAATTACCGCGCTAACCATGCGTTCACGGGCATGTATTACATGTCCTTTAGCGGCAATAAAAACACTGACCAATCCCAATATTACCAGAGAAAACACAGATGAAGCCACCAGGATTTCAACTAGAGAAAAACCGTTTTTCTTGCGCATATTTTACAGGCAGTTTGTTGCAGGACTACCACCAGTGCAGCTTGGATCCACATCTCCCGGAAAATCAATTCTCCAAGTTCTTCCGTCTACGCCAACTCCGGTGCGAGTAGCCGTACCATATTGAGGAGCACCAACGCTGTTTAAGCTGATTGACCAACTAACACTAGCACTCTCAGGCAAGCTTAATTTTAAATCTCTATTAATATCTGAGATAACGTTTGTAGTAGTGGAAAATGGGTAATAATAATTCTGCTCCATTCTGTAAATCTTCTCAGCCGCACGAATAAGCGCCAAGCTAGCCCTAGCTTCCCGATTCAGAGTCTTTTCTTTAATTGCCATATAATTAGGCCAAGCTAAAGCCGCCAAAATACCAACAATAATCAATACCACTAGTATTTCTATTAAAGTAAAACCTTTTTTTTTCAACATATCTGATTTCAACTAAAATTAATAGTAGGGTGGCTTCCTGACTGCCGTCAGGCAGGTAAACCCACACTACTATTGTTAACAAAAACTTAAACTAACCCCTTCTTTTTAGTACCCCGCAGATCCTGTCCAAAGGCCAGCAACATCCAAAGTTTTAGTATAAGCCGGTGCTGTGCCTTGAGGTGCTTTTCCGCCAGCAAGACATCTGGTAGCTGTGCATGTTCCCGTAGCAGCGACACAATCATAACTAAAAAAGTGCGTAGGTGCACATACTGTCGGAGCTAATACACCTAAACCTGCTATTGTT
>JAHIKK010000109.1 GCA_018897555.1 Candidatus Omnitrophota bacterium | reverse complement strand
TAAAAAAGGAAGGCGGCAGGGTATGGCAAGAAAATTTTGGCGAAAAAGGCTTGTCAAGTATTTTTTCACTTTTTTTCAGCCCCAAAACCCCCAGAATACCTATGGGTTACGCTTAATATCTCCCCCAAGTAATCACCCCTCTTTGAAAAAGAGGGGGTGGGGGAGATTTTATAGATCAAAGCATACCCCACATCTTCTCAACCACTCCAGCGCCATTTTCAAAGATATCTCTATCTGAGAACCTCGCGACTCTTATCCCTAGATTTGATAAATAAGCATCTCTTATTTTATCCTTATCTTTGCCTATCGCGCTATAATGCTGCCCTCCGTCTAGTTCTATAACCAATCTCGCTTTAGAACAATAAAAATCAACGATATAATTCCCAATTATCTTCTGCCTATAGAATTGATAACCTTTTAATTGCTTGCTTCTTATCATCGACCAAAGAAATTTCTCCGCATCGGTCATATTTTTTCTTAATTCTCTGGAATATTGTTTTAGGTTTTTATTATATTGCAACATTACCGGCTAAATCCCCCCTTCTTCCCCCCTTTACGAAAGGGGGAAATGTTTTTTAAGGCATCCGCTCCCCTTTTTAATCAATCACCCCTCTTTGAAAAAGAGGGGATCGGGGAGATTTTTTTCACTTCTCCCAGTGTATAAAATCTCTGCCTAACTCTGCGCCAATGGGAAGCTTGGTGATTTTGCGGAAATTTTTCCCGTCAATGTCCATAATACAGATATATTTGTTGTCGTAGTAAGGAGTCGATCTCCAGAATAAAAGATAATTAATATAAGCTTTAATATTGCGAAGAATCACAGCGTGAAGATAATAGTTTTTGGGATATATATCGGCAATAAAAACTATTCGCTTGCCGTCTGGCGTAAATGTGAAGTCGAGAATTTCATCCCAATTCTCTTTTTCACCCGTGAGATTTATTACGGACCTATTTTCCAAGTTTAATAAATAGATTCCTTGTTTATAAATAAAACCGGCGTAAAAAATAATATACTTACCGTCTGGTGAAAATTTAAACTGCCAAATATGCCCGATCCGGCTCTTTAAGACGTCATTTCCACAAAATCTGTCCGAAATAGAACCATCTATCCTGTAAATCTTTTCTAAGTTAGAACCATCTATATTCATTGCGTAAAATTCAAAAATATCGTAAAAATCATCGATATTATCTGGCCGATACATCTTTCCAGTTTCGCTGGTGATAACTGTCAATTTCTTATTATCAGGAGAAATGGCAAATTTAATTCCCAATTTAGTTTGTTTATAGTCATTAAAATGGGTTAGTTTCTTCCTATTTGTTCCGCCGATATCTACAATTGAAATGTCGTACTGGAAGTTATCAAACATCTTCTTTCCATCAGAAGAAAACTCAACTTGCCCCCCGCCGAAATTCAATATCCTTTCCCCGCTGCCATCTATATCTATCATCTTTTTTAAATTATGATTATCCGCAAGCAACGAATCAAAAACAATCTTTCTAGCATCTGGCGCGAAAAAAGGATGGGAGCTCAAGGTGTTATATGTTAAAGGGGTCTGATTCCTGCTATCTGCATCCATAATATAAATATCAGAGGTTCCACCACTGAACTCTTGCCCGATTGGTTTACCTTTAATATCGGTAAGAATACGTCTATTTTCTGGTCCTTGACGCCCTGAGGCAAAAACAACCTTTTTGCCGTCGGGAGAAAAAGATGGCTCCTCGTCTATCGCAATATTTATACTTATCTTTGTAGCTGAGTTTTTAGTTAATTGTTTAAAATCACTTCCATTGATATTCATTGTATATATTTCATTATCACCGTCTATCTGTGAAGAAAAAACGATTTTGCCTTTGGGTAAATCAAGGCTGGTAATTCGAATTCTGACAAATTTATAGAATTGAAAGAAAAGAAAAATTAAAAGAAAAATTGTCAGATACCTTAGTCTTCTTAACATAGTTTTCATCTCCTTATATGCGCCCTCTACCTATGCCTGCGCCCCCTCCTATACCTCCACCACTAGGCACCCTTGGCATTGAAGGTAAATTTGTCCGCATCGGTGGCAACGGATTAATTGTATTATATAAATTCGAAGGTATTAATTCTTGCCCAGAACGATAAGTATACCATTCTTTAGTTTGATACCTAGTAACCCCTGAGGAATAAACTTTATTTATCTGCTGAATCTTATAAGTCGCTGAAAAATACTGGTCGGAAAAAGAGCCGGATACCGTGCGGGAATAAGTAATCGGAATGTCCCTTCCTGCATACATTGAAAGCCCTAATTGCTCGAATTCAAGATTGTTAAAATAATCTTTATGGCTAGTAAGAATCATCTGCGAATTTGGCTTAAATACAACAGGCCAAGAAAGATAAAAATCGGAAGGAAACGGAGACCAAACAGGTTTATATTGACCTCCTGTAGATTTAGCTATTTTATAAAATATTTCATCATTTTGAACTAAAGGCGAACCCCCAACCAAAATATTGATTTTTATTCTTTCCTCAGAAGTATGGAACTTCAGATACTCATCGTCTAAAGTCTTAAAATGGTTAATCCCCTCATCGCTATATAGCCCGCCTGCGCTAATACCGATAAAAGTTACTGAATCCATCTTTGAGTTTCTTGCTTTACTATAATCAATATCCATCTTCTTACTGAAGTCTCTTCCTGCTTTACCCATATCCTGAATGTTCCCTGACCAATCAGACTTATCTATTTCAACCAATCCTAGTTTTTCTAACTTATAAAAATCCTGGCCTATTTTGTCATTCTTTAACCAATCTTCACCTGGCAGCCTACCGGTATCAAATGGGTTAGGATTATCAAGCCCAGACATAAAAATCACCATAGATTTTCCCAAAGGCTTAATCCCCTCTAAATCAAAACCCACAGAATATCCGGCATTTTTAAGCGAAGTCCCAGCTATCTGGCGTACCCATAGATTCTCGCTTTTGTCTTGAAATGTATTCATTAGCGGCTGTTCTAACCTAGGGAATGCCTTAAGATTGCTTGCTAAAGGCAAAATAGTTGCCTGGCGCACCTGCCAGGCCGGGTCTTTTAATTTCGGAATAAGATAATCTATGGTTTGAGGGTTATTAAAGTTCCCCAAAGAACCCACCGTTGCCTGCCTTACCTGCCATTGTTTATCGTCTAAAAGCGGCTTAAGCGATGGAATAATATCCGTATCCTTAAAATTACCCAAGCCAAAAGCCGATGTCTGGCGCATCCTCCAATCAGGATGGTTCAACTTACTCACCAAGAGATCTTTTATTTCCGGCTCATTTATTTGAGATAAGGAGGCCAAAGCGCTTTGCTGAAATATAAACGGCTGGGTATTGTCTTTAGCGATTTTTAAAAACGGCTCTTTTAACTGCGGGAATTTATTTATATTTTCCCCCAATGTATAAAGCGCTGCCTGGCGGACCTGCCACTTATCGGAATTTAATTTCGGCAGAAGATAATCTATATTTTTGGGAAAATCCGGCAATCTTACGCCTATAGACAATGCTGCTGCCCGGCTTACATCTAAATTTGGATCATCTAAAAATGGCTTTATCTTCTCCATTGTTTTGGAATCCGCCCAGGACGCCACAGATAATATTGCCGCGGATTTTACTTGTGGATGCGGATCATTTAAGGCAAATTTTAAAGCCGCTCTTGCCTCTGCATCATTCATAGCCGCTACGCTCAACAATGCCTGTTTTCGCATAAACGGGTCATTGTTATATTTTATAAGATTTATAAATGCATCTTTTACCATGGGTTCGTTGACTCTATCTGTCAATGAATTAAAAGCCGTGTAGCGGATCTGAAGATCCGCATTTTTTAAATTACGGAGTAGAGATTCGGTTGAAATAGAATTATCCTGAACCTTAATCAAAGACTCTGCCGTTTTATCTTTCTTCATTTTTTCTAAAACGCTAGCCGCAACTTCTTGATTTTTTATATCAACCCACCCCTGCCAACCATACGAAATTGAATATAACACATTTTTAACTTCAGGTGTTGCAAAATTTCCTAGAGATAAAATGGATAGTTTACGAATGTCAGTATCGGGACTCTTTAATAATCCTATTAACAGCTTAATTGCCTGAGGGTCGCCGAGTAACCCTAATGCTCCAATTGCCGCTGCCCTTTGCTTAAATACGCCCTGTTCATTATTGGCAATTTCAATGAGCCATTTTATGGAATTTGGGTCATTAATCTGAACCAAAGCAATTGCTTCTGCAAAAACAGGATCATTATTTTCATAACCCTGTTTAAACAAATCTTCAATACTTTTAAATGAAGGCCTTGGTTCGTAACTATATTCTTTTTCCTTACCTAACGCCTCAATTAATGCAGGAGCCGCTGTTGGATTTTCCGACTCACCAAGCCAAAGCGCGCTTGCCATGCGTACTATTCCTCTGTCGCTCTTTAGACCTGTAATAAAAATATCGGTTGCGCGGGGATCGTCAATTGTTAATAACGCCTCTATCGCTGGGCCTTTTTCTAATAAAAACTCTGCTGCCCTATAATCCCCAACTTTGCCCAAAGAATCTACTATCACTTTTTTTAAATTATAGTTCAAAGGATATTCATTTTGTTCTTCTAAAATCTGAATGAGCGTATCTTGAGCGCCTTCTATGTTTCTATCGCCCATAAGAAAAGCTGCATACTGACGAATCTGGCTATTCATTTCGTAATTAACATTATGAATCCAGTTACCTGTTTGGAAATTAACAAAAGGAAGTGCTCGTATTTCATCATATTTGAAGTCCTTTAACCTCAATAAGTACTCAAGCTCTGCCCTTTCGACTCTCATCTTTCCAACTAACGCCGGTTCAAACTTCATTGTCCGATAAAGATAATAGGCCTTATTCCAGGCATCGACATCCTCTTTTCCTCCGAGCCGGTTATGAATTTGCTGAGAGAAATCAAGGCCAGTTATTTGAGTTACGCCGTCTAACATATAACTTCCCCAGCGAATAACTCCGAATTGCCCCTCTAAGGATTGCGCCACATTATTCATCGGCTTACCAATTATATCCAATTGAGGATGTTCGCTTAATGACTCTGCGCCTTTTAATACTGTACCAATTTCAAAATCAATAATCCAGAGGTGGAAAAAACTAGTCCAAAAGCGAGAAAAATTACCTTTAGCTGTATAGGGAACCAAGGGAGCAAAAATCCAGCTTACAATAAAAACCGGGCTCTGCCAGGGCCTTCTGATTATCTGGTTAAATAAAAACGGTACACTTAAGCCATAAGCTATTATAACTAACCTAATAAAATCTCCTAACGTATGGAGAAGATGCCAATCATTAAATATATTCATTAAGTTTAAGCTGAATTCAAAGCCCTCAAGGACTCCTATAGCATTAAAGAAATACATTGCCACCTCAAATATAGAAATACCGGCAGTATTGAACCCGATAAAAGGCATTAGCGCAGAACTCACCACAGCTCCCCAGAAAATCATCTGGCCTCTGGCTAAGGCAAAAATAATTATACTACCGGCTACGGGAAACCTTAGAGAAAAACCATACCATAAATTTTTAAAGGGAAAGAGAAACTTGTTCCCGGATACAAGTTGTTCGGCCTTACTTCTTAATTCTTCCTCCGCTTTCTCATTATCCAAATACTCTTTCACAAACTCACTGCGGAATTTATAGTGGTTCATATACGAACAAAAGAAATTGTAGGTTACAGAAACTAAATACGGTAGGATAAGGCCAAATATGGCTCCCGCTAAAATATACCAATTATCTACGCCGGGAAAACTATACGCAATTAAGGCGCCTGCCGCCATAAGCACAATACCTTTAAACGTGCCCAAATTTCTGATAGCGCCGATAAAACTTGGTTGGATTTTCTGAACTTGATTTTTAAAATACAGTCGGTCTGCCAATTGAATTAAAGCTAAACGTTCTTTTGGTTTTAAAGTTTTAACTTGCTCCTTACCCAGCCCAAAGGAAAATCCTGCCCGGCCTTGTCCTAACAATGCTCTTATATTTTCTACCGAATAGAATAATCCGATTAAAACCCCTGTGCCGCCGATAAATATCACCGCGTTTAGAATCCAAGGGCTTAATCCATAACCATAAAGAAAAGCCAGGGCGTAGGAACTGCCAAATAAAAGCGCAAGAGATAAAATTACATAAGGAATTTTTAGAATAAATTCCTCTACCTTGCTTTCCCAATTCAAAACTTCCTTTGTTTCTTTATCCGCCTTATCTTCATTAATTTTACTTACGAGATTCTCAATCTCACCTAAGTGACCATCTTGATTCAAATTTTTGTCTACCGCGACAGCCATTTTTGCCTTGTCGAAACGATAAAACCCTCTCACAGCAAACACTATTCCAATTATTCCTGTCACAATCAACAGTATGTATTCGAAAAGGAGGATAAGTTTATCCGAGGAAGAAATTAACTTGGTGTAACCTGCGACATTAGCAAACATAATCGCAGGCCCAAATAAAATCGATGATATGGCAATGGACATCACTATCCAATAAGCTAATGCTTTTATTTGCTTTGTTGTCATCCCGCTGTTTTGGTTATCCTTCTGCTCCGCTATCACTATTGATTCGGAAACAGTTTCCTTATCGGTTTCCTGATTGCTGCCTAAACGCTTCTTGGATTCTTTTACACTTCCAAATATTACCCAAAAATGCGTTAATATAAGAGGCACAACTTTTGTAAAAAACCGCATAATTAAAAATCCATTAACAATAATAATAAACATTCCTAATACCGTTAACAACCCCATAAATTCAGCGATGGATATTACCCGGATACCAAGATTTGTCAGTAAGAAATAGAAAAGCCACGCGCTACCTAAGATGTTTATCAAATCAAATATCCTATCTATTACCGCCGCCAAAAATAAATTCTCCTCCCCGCCGTCATTAAGAATACGGGCGCTTAGCTGCCCCTGTTTCCCGATTGGCCTGGAAACAGTTTCCTCATTTCTATCTTTTTTTCTATCTTGCCGGCGTTGAAGGCTTGGGTCTCTGCTGGTTATTTCACCTGTTTTAAGATTTATATATAAACCTCCATGGGGTTCCCAGCTCGTTCCCACAAGAATATAACCTGGAGTACCGAAAAACAAAGCAACAGGAAAATCTTCTTCGCTGTATTCAACAAATATTTTTTTACGCTTAAATGGGACCCTGCCAAGTAATTTATCTAACAATCCGCCGGGAGCTTCTATATACACTCTTGGTTCCAATGTGAAATAAAAATAACGCCATGCTTTAAACCACGAAAATATCTTTTTTTCTCCTTCAGAAAGTTGTAAAAGCTTACTTAATTCTTCTGCTATCTTTTCTATCAAGGAACCGTCCATCTCTTTATGGATATATTTTTGGGTAGATAATTTTATATCGTCAGATAATTCTAATCTTATAATTGCGCTGGTAACAAATTTTTCCCAATCTTCGGCTAAAGAATAACCATGCTTAGTTACAACCTCATTAATTTGGGGGATATTTTTAGCAAAGACGTTAAGATAACTTCTTATATCTTCAATCTCTCCCGGCATTAGTTGACTTGTCTCGATATCTCTAATTATTTTCTCAATACGCTCACCTATCTCCCAAGATTCATAGTTTCCTTCCTTTAGGATAAAACTCATCTCCTTTAACATCTCTACAAACTGCTTTGCTGCAGCCCCGCCGTCTAGGGGTTTTCTTTTGATAGCTGAATCTTTCCCTTCAGCAAAATCCGCGCCGGAAACTTTCCGAATCGCTTCAGCCGTTTCAGCGTCTAAAACCCAAAGTAATTTAAGCGCTTGTTCCGCCGTTTGCTTATCAGAACCCAGAATTACCTGTTTAAGCGCTAAAACCGCTAAACCATGTTTCTCATTAAGTTCCCGTAAAGTTATAGCCCAACGGTAATCCCTAAGAATATCGGCAACTTTTATGGCTTTTACTTCTATCAACTCTCTACCCTCTACAGATATCAATGCTTCCCCGGGAGCTGCAGCCATTTGAATCCGCGCAATAGTCGAATTAATAATATTAATTAAATACGCACGATATCTTCCCGCGCGGTCTTTTTGTTCCTGAGTAAAAACAAACAGATGATTCTCCACCATACGGCTAGTTTCTACCCCATATAAGGCCGAATATATCGCCAGGCTTGCCTTGTCCAATTTATCACTTACCCTCTGGCCTATTTTGGCTTCAATAATATTATCTTGCGCCTGTTGAACCAAATCAATTAAAGACGGGTCCAAAATAGATAACCATTGGTTCCAACTTTTAAGAAACTCTTGGAAAATCTGCCCTGCACGGCTTTCAGGCTCCGCTGTAGAAGCGTAAGCAAGCCAGCTGACAGCTTCTATATCTTTTAAGAAAAGTTCTTCGGAATAAACAAAAATTTCTCCATTCGACAACTGCTTTTTATTTATTTTTAAGGCTGGGCGTAAATGCAGATTGGACTGGGTTTTCTCTGTCACTTTTCCGCTTGTTAAATCAAGAGTTATGCCCCTGTAAGTGTAAATTCCGGGAAAACCTATGTCCGCTTTATCTCTTCTAGGATCGGGCGACCACAACCCTCTTTCATCTCCATAGAACAAAGCCAATACTAAAACAACCAACTGCGCGCCTAAATCCGCGCCTATGGTGTAATGCGCCCCAAACCAAAGCTCCTTCTTAAACGCGGATTGCTTAAGTAAAAACCGCAGCAACCGGGGAAAAGTGCTGGGATAAGCAGGAAGAAGACGCAAATCTATGTGGTTTTTTGCTTCCTGTCTTGCTGTAATAAGCTCGTTTGATTCTATGCCTATTGCCAGCGCCTCAGCCTCTTTGCTTAACATAGTTGATTCTTCTGAAGAACTGATAGGATATAGGTGCAGCTCTGCTCCAATAGAATGCATTCCTAGAATTTTATCTAATTTTTCCAGGCATACTAAATGTTTAAACCATGCGTAAAACTTCAATTTAAGCGTTTCTTCGGACGTTTCAATAAGAGCTTCGCTCAATAATATCCTACGCAGAAGCGCCCAGCCGCCAATACTTAAATTCTCCCATTCAGATTGCGTCAAAGTCAACCGCCGGGCCCAAATTCGATAAAATAAAGCGACTGCCCCAAAATCCAATTTTTCATTCTCTATTTCCTGCGGCAGGCCTAAATCAGCTGGACTCAATCCTTTATGCTCAATAAATTTAACGAGCTCAGGATTCAAAGTTAAAATAAGTTGAAGATTTTTCAGGATAATTCTACGTTTATTAACATCCCTGTCTTCTTCAAACAAGGAATTACTATGCATAAACGCGGAAACCTCAAGAGGCTTACTAATAATTTGATCAGAATCCTTTAATTCTTTAACCACTTTCTCCAATAGAAACTTACCAGCATATTTAGGATTAGCCTGTAAAAAGTAAGGAATGACCTGAAAAGCTTCTTCGCGGAAAAACCAAAAAGGATTATCCAGTATTTCACATACTTCCTTAAAAATATCTTCGGTAAATGCCGCGGGATTATTTCTCAAACAGCAGGGGAAAAGCGCTAAGACACTCCGTTTGATATGCTTGTACTCTTCAAGACCTTTAAGAAGATTTTTATATTCCTCAGTTAGAGTAATACATAAATCCAAGGGTTCCACCTTTGGCAAATAAGGCAATCCTTTTAATAAAATAATAACCTCTTTGCGAGGCCTTATCAAACGCACCATTGCCAAAAGAAACAACTCAGCAGAAGAAGGAAACTTCTGAAGAACCTCTTCAAAATCATCTAGAGCTAATTGTTTATCTTCAGCGCTTTCTGATTTAAGCCTCAAAATAGTAACCATAATAATTGATACTATATCTTCAATTCCCGCGCTGGAAAATTTCTTTCCCTGCTTGCCGCCATCATTATTAAAATCAGTATCAACTCTCCTATCGAAACAGTTTAAGCGAATAAGGTTAAAGTAATGCCCCTGCAAGTCTTGCGCTTCTTTTTTCGTAGCGGATAATTCATAAAATTTAATCTGCAGGAAAAACCAGCTGATAATTTCTGGTGAATATTTGAATTTATTAATAAGAATTTTGTTTATTTCACCTTCGGGGATGTTGAAATAGAAATAACCGTTATTTGCGCGGCGGGCAAAAGGATGGAAAATGGCAGCGATATGGCGGATTCCCGGAGGCCCGGTTAATTTTCCCGATTTTTTCAAATACTCCAGGTTAACTCTATAAGCCAGATAACCCGCATACAGGAAACTCTTGGCTATAAAAAGATTAGTAAACCTTGTACTGCCGGCAATAAATTGGCCTACGGGAGTAAAGGCGCCGCCGTCTTGAAAAATAGGGCTGTTCCCTTTATCATGAGAATCTCCAGTATCTTTTTTAATCATCGCTCTTAACCGTAAATACTCCCACCCCTTCTGGCTATCTAATTCATCAATGGAAATCTTCTTGGCTATACCGCTTATTAAAGTACCGTAAGCATACGCCTTCCAGCCATCACCAACAAAATCCAGCCTATCCAGCATAAACTGATAAATATACTTAATTTTCATGCTTCTCTCTTTAAATCCTTTAATGCCGCAAAATTCATTTGCTTCTTTCTCTCGAAACTCCACACCATCCTTATCGGCTAATTCCAATCCTTTCAGATAATACTGTTTATAATTTCTGCTAAATTCCGTTTCTTTATTTAACTCCCTTATCCTATATTCTCCGATGGCTGAAGCCAAATAAAGCTCAAGTTTAATAAATCCAGCTGTGCCTAAATAATGGACTAATTCATGCGCTACAGTTTCACGGAATAAGTCAATATGCACGCCGCTTTTACATAAGATTTTCACCCGGCTCAAATCCGCCAACTTCTTTCTTTTTCCCTCGCTCAAGTCTCCCGATAATCCTCTAAAATTATCTACCACCGCTTTATAATACAGAATAGAAATGAGTATAATGCTAACCGTCGCAAATAATATATTAATATCTTTATGCCAGATAAAAACCCTTACAAATAAAGCAAATCCAAACCACCGCAAGTACTGCATAACAAGCATCCGCTTATTCGTCTTTATAAAATCCCATACAGTAAACCGCTTGAATTTCAATACAATCTCTTCTATTTCTTTAGCTGAAATTTTAAGCTTCAATCTATCAACAATATACCTCACCTCTTCAAGGATAACCTCGGCCTCCTGCAAATTAAATCCTCTTGATAGCAGAATATCTTTAATACCAAGCGGATTCTGATTGCCGCCGTCTTGAGAAATGGAATTCAGCTTAGCGATTATATCCCTAACGTTCCTTGTCCTTATTGATTTCGCCCCAAGTAGACGGCCATATAAAGAAGGCCGTCTCATAAAATTCAAACTCTCTTCTACGGGATAACCCGCCTTAATCATGAAAATAATTCCCCATCTATCCGCTTTTATCTCTCCATAAAGGCCCAAAAAATTATTCAGGGTAAATCCATAAAAAACTATTCCTAAAGTAATAAGAATTAACCCGGCAACTTCCGAAAAAGATAGTAAAACTAATCCTATCCCTATACCACAACTTCCAAGCATAAGAAGTTCTTTATCGAGTTTTATTACTATAGGAATTCCAATTATCTTTTTATCATCTTCCGTTAAAAAAAGATGGCCAACCTCATGTCCGATCAAAAATGCAAGTTCACCGTCTCTTAATAAAGCATCGCTTTCACCCAAAACAACCGCTGCTACAATATTTTTTGCATCTTCTTTTAAAATCTTAATAAGTCCGCATCCGCCCTTAACTAAAACTAACCCAATTGTGATTCTTTTGTTATTTAAAGAAGAGGCGGCAGCCACAATCTTTTCTTTTATCTTTTCTATCCTTTCCTTTTGAATTGCTATATCAATTGGTTCATTATCATTTTTAGATTTAAGCAATTTTTGCAAGAAACCTATGGAAAATAGAGGTAATCCCCACGCCCCGCCGTCTTTCTCACCGCCGGATATATTTTCATAGAATAATTTATTATTCTCTTGTTTATTTACCTTATTTATATGTAAAAAAACCTGCGCGAATACTTTAACCTCAAATATATTATCAGATTCCTTTTCTAATTCTCTTAATAATGATCCGTATATTGCGGTTGACTTTTGTAACAGTTGCAGATGCTCGCCATTGCCTTCAAATCCGTTAATTGCTAATTCCGCATAGTTATCGCCTTTCGCAGCAATCAGCCTCAAATAAAAATCCACATTTGCCTTCCCGCTTACATTGCCGTATACACGTTCAAAATATCCCGGAAAGAATAAAAGCATGGCTTTTACCATATTCTCAGCGGCTAACGCCACCTGATTATCATAATAATTATTCGGATTTTTTCCTACCTGCTTGGCAACGGCGATATTCAATATCTGCTCCTGCGCTCCGATAACGTCATCTAACCACTTACCCTTATTTCTATTCCACTCCGCGTTTTTCCTCAAGAAACCGCGCGTGACAGATAGCTTGTCAAGAATACCCGCCTTCTTAATTTCAACCTTAGCAAGTTCCCCTGCGGCTTCTTCAATAGCCTTAGATAATTCTTCGGTGATTTTTGTGTTATATGCCTTAATAATTCCTCTTTTTCTCCCTAAATCTTCCCTTATTAATGCCGCGCCGCCGCCGTCCTGAAGAATACGGGCACTTGGCTGCCTCCGTTTCCCGATTGAGATAGAAACAGTTTCCTTTTCATTTTCTCTTTTCTTTACACGAGCATAATCTATCCTTGTTCCAATCTTATCTTGAACATCTTGCGCTATCTTTTTTACCAAATTAGCTCTATCTTCCTTCATAGGCAAAGGAGCGGTAATCCCCCTGGCCATGAATTTGGATAAGTGATTCAAATATGGCTCGGATATCTTTAAAGAGCACCCCGCTACTTCCGTTTTTTGCGTAATTTCCTGATGAAGCATCCTTATAAATTCCGGAATAGTATTAAATTTGCGATCTTGTATTCTTTTTATTCTGATTATTTGCAAAATCAAAGCTGTGTCCCGTTCCGGGCCGATCATGCCATCTGCGTCTTCTAATACCTGCTTAAATCCATAATCTCTCTCTATATCCTTCAAACATAACTGCCAAGTACATGGCCCAAGAGATCCATGCCGAGCCAACGGTGCTTCATTAAGAGGAATACCGTAAGACAAAGCTTCAAACGCAAAGACATAAAACCTTCCAATTAAATTAAAAGCATCAACAAAATTAACCAACTCTTCCCGCTGCTTTAGTATTTCCGCTTTCTTTAATAATGTTTGTTTTACCTGTTGATACTTCAGAATATTACTTAAATAATCATATTCCTCATACTCTTGCGAGCCGCCGTCTTCCTTATTATCTTTTACAAATTCAGTCTCCAAGGTAACTGCTAAATTTAGAAAATACTTATAATTTTTTCTCCAGTTGTATTCAACCCATGCAGGTAAATCAACGATTACATTCTCGAAATCGGGATCTTTGAGTATTCTATTGTTAAAGAAATTTAATGTGCGTTTAGCTATAAAAACTGGAGAAGTATCGAGTTTTTGTTCCAAGTAGAGTCCAACAATCTTCTTATAAGCGCTTTCCGGCTCATGACAAACATACGTTGCCAATTTGTCTAAAAGCTGTAAAAAACCTGCCCGTTCTAATACAGACTGCCTTCTTAACGGATCCCGCACGACATGAGCTACTTTATTCCGGAAAGTAATCAACTTTCTTTCATCCCACGTAGACTCTTCATCAGTACGCTCTATCATTAACATTACCGCTTCAATATTTACCTCCATGGTAACTAAAATACTTTGCAATTCCGCATCTTGCCGTATATGGTGCAAGGTGGCCTCTACGCTGGGAGCCTG
>JAHIKK010000108.1 GCA_018897555.1 Candidatus Omnitrophota bacterium | reverse complement strand
CCTTGGCAATTGATCCAAGAGAAAAAACCTGATTTAGATAAACGGCTCTTGATGATTCCACCTGTTGACTTAGATGCTCTGCTTGTTAAATACACCGATTCCTTAACTCAAGGGGGTAACAATGTGTTGACCGATCCCTAAATGAATCCACGAATAACAGCATAACAAATCTTGCTAATTAACAAAGCTTAATATACTGTCTCAATTAATTAAATACAAGCGGTTATATAGACGTATTTTAAGATGGTTTTACCTATGTTTTTAAGGTCGTGGTCAGTTTTAGGCGGGATATAAACAAAAAAACCCTTTTTTACCTTAATCCTGGAGTGTTTCCCGTAAGAAACCTGGGCCTGGCCTTGTAAAATAATCAAGACCTCTTCTTTATTTTGAGTATTATGCAGGCCAACCGACTCTTTGCTTTTTAAAGTTACAAAGCCGGAAGCTAAACCATAAGGCTTAGTTGATTCTCCAAATAAACGTAAAAATCTTTGCTTACCTTTAAGTTGCGTACAAAATACTTTCTTTTCTAAAAAAGGGACCGTTTCTATTTTTCTAGAAATAGTCTCAGGAAAAATAGAAACGGTCCCTTTTTTAAACATGATGCTCCAAATGCACATGCGGATGGACATGCACCTTATCTTGATGTTGATGGCTATGAATATGCACCAGGTTATTCTCCTTAAGCAATGCCGGATCATTTAAAATATTATTAGCTAAACCTGATTTAACAATTGACTTTCCCCGGCCAAAGACATAGACGATATCCGATATCTCCTCCACAATGTGTAAATCGTGCGTGGCAGTAATAATTGTTTTACCGGAATTATTCTCCGCGATAAGCAGATCGATAATGTTCCTGGTGGTCAACGGGTCAAGCCCGGCAGTCGGTTCATCCAAAATAAGGATTTGCGGGTCAATGATTAAAGTCGAAGCAATGGCTACCTTACGCTTTTCCCCAATACTTAATTGCTGCGGCGATCGATCCAGTAATTCCTCAATATTTAAAGTAGCAATAAGTTTCTCCAGGCGTTTCTGAATTTGCCCTTTCGCCAAACCCAGCTGTAACGGGCCAAAGACAATATCTTCTTTAACCGTCGGGCAAAACAACTGGACATCAGAATTCTGAAAAATAAATCCTACTTTACTCCTGAATTCCCGCGAAAATTTAGCGTCGTTAAAAATTTCCTCATTCAACTGCTGCCCGCAGAAACTTAAAACCCCCCTATCGGCAAAGATGAGGCCGTCAAGTATCTGCAAGAAAGTAGACTTGCCTGTTCCATTGGCCCCGATAATACTTACTTTCTGCCCTTGGTTAATCCGGATATCTATCCCGCATAAAGCGGGAAATTTACCCAGATAAGAAAAATAAACATCCTTTAATTCAAAAATAATATTATCCATAATAGTATTACCGCAAATAACCACAACCAATCTTTTGTCCTAATTTTAAAATCATTCCAGGCTAAAGCTTCCCCCTGATATCCCCGCGAAAGCATCGCCTTATATACCTCTTCATTCAGCCCCACAGAACGATCCCATAAAGAAGCAATATTCCAGGCCACCATACCCTGGCCTTGCTGATATTGCACTCCCCTGCCCACGCGGCTTTTAATCGCTAAATACGTATTCTGGATTATCCCCGCAAAAAGATAAATATAACGGTAGCACATCCCCAAAATCATGATAAAAATCGCAGGGATCTTAAAAATTCTTAAAACCTTAAGCAGGTCAAAATGCCTGGTAGTTATATTTAAAAGAACGACAAACGACACGCAGGTAATTACGCGGATAACAAAAACCACAGCCCCCTGTAGCCCCTGATGCGTAATTGAAAATTTAGCTCCCAGGATCTGCCAGCTAAGCAGCGGCTCTCCGGGCCCAAATATCGCCGGAAAAGCAATACCCAGGGAAAATAGCGGAATAAAAAACCAGGTCCGCTTCAGAAAAAATACCAATTCTATCCTGGAAATTAATCCCAAGAATAAACAGAGCGCGTACAGAAAGAGCAGGGCCGGAATACTGCCGGTAAATAGCGCCTGGAGGATGAATAAAAGAAAACTGATTATTTTAACCCGCACGTCCAGTGACTGCAAAAATCCGCCTCTTTGGGCGACCTCTTCGGCAAAGATTGAATCCTTCAAAAAGGTTAAGCCGCCTACAATCGAACGCTCGATAAAATTATTACTTTTCATTTTTTTTAGACATTGCAATACACTCTAATTATAGTAGGGGAGGTTTAAACCTCCCCTACTATTGAAAATCAACAAGATTTATTACTTTTTGAGGGGATATTTGCCGCAGCAGAATTTTTCCCCTTCCGGACAATACCCCAGCGCATCACATTTAGCTCCCGCATCCGCAAAAACTGCCGGCAATTTTTCGACGCAAATCGCCAGCATCTTATTTGCCAGCTGGCGGATCTCCCACTGTGCCCGCGAACAACAGCGATGCTCAAAGAAGTGTAATAACTCCCGGCAATTCATAGTAACCACAATTTTAGTCTCCGCCGCCTGCGGAAGCACAAAACGCGCATCCTGATTTGCCGACTCTCCGCTAAGATTATCCTGCCCCAAAAACGTAAGTAATTTAGTGTAGCTTTGTTGGATAGCCGCCATCAATCTTTCAAATTCATTTTTTGCCTGCGGATTTACCTCAATAGAAGGAGGAATAATGAAATCAAAATCTTTTTCTTTAACGTAACGCTGGCTTTGCTGAGAATTATGAACAACAAAACCATTGGCCACAAAATTATGATGAGGTTCACACATTTCTATATCATAAGTATCTTCTATGCCACAAGACTCAACAACATCTATCTTGAGCCATTTTATCGTCCGATAACATTCGCTAGATCTTAGATGATAAGGAATTTGTTCTATTCCAAAAATATTTTGATATTCCACTTCATGATTATTAATCTTATAATGGCATTGCTGACAAAGCGTCACTAAATTATCCTTATCTTTCGCCATCCCCTTGTTAGCATAAATAGGAATCTTATGATGTAAGGTAAGTCTACCACCAATATTATGACAAAGCCTACATTGATAGCCATCGCGCGCATATACTTGCTTTCTTATTTCAATAGATATTTCCTTCCTAAGCGCTATAGCTTCCCTAGTAATCCCTCCCCGCCACATCGAATTGTTTGAACCCTTCATCCTTTGCGAAACTGCCATTCTTTCTTTAAATGTCCGCTGACGATTAAGTTTCCAATGATAACCTTCT
>JAHIKK010000107.1 GCA_018897555.1 Candidatus Omnitrophota bacterium | reverse complement strand
TAGGTGAAGCCAGTTTCGAGCCTAAATCAAATTCATTCAAAGCCGTCTTTAATTTCTTAAAAATTTCCCTACTTATACAAAGAACCTTTATTAATTTTCCCCCACAGGGGAGGGGGTAAGGATCTATGGTATCATTCCCAATGATTAACCTCTTAACTCCTTGACATAAATGGGGTTTTATGTTATATAATATATAAATGAACCCTGCAACTTTTTAATCTGAAAGGTAGGGGTTAATAAGATAAATCTCACAGAACAAAAAAGGGATGTAGTGAATAAGAAAGAAATTTACGAGCATCTGGCTAATATTTATCTGGATGCCTCTTCGAAATCTTCAAAGAAAAAACACGGATTAAATTCTTATCCTAAAACGGTCCAGGGGCTAATCCTCGTTGGATTAGTCATGGTTTTAGGATCAGGAAGTTATACTATTTATTCCCATATTCAAAACCGCAATCAACCCAGCCAGGTTGCTTTATTCTTATACCAGGATACGGCAAGAATTAATTTTAATTTTAACCCGGCTAAAAAAGAATCTTTTTCGCTGAATCTTAAACAGTTAAACTTCTCCCAATATAAAGCCCTGGCTTTTAGCGTAAGAAAAACCAACCCTAAAGATATAATTTCATTACGCGTAGAGTTTACTAACAGCTTTAACGAAAGATCTGAAATTTACATCAGAGATATCTCCCATAAATGGACTGACTATAAAATAGACCTCGGACGTTTTAGCCGGATGGAATACTGGACCCAAATGAAAGAATTGGCTTTCAATATTGAAGAATGGAATGCCCGGGAGAAAACAGGAATAGTTTATCTGGATAACATCAGGATTTTAAAATAGGAGGAGAGGCTAAATGCGCATTATAACTGTTTCGAATCAAAAGGGCGGCTGCGGCAAAACCACAACCAGCATAAACCTAGCGGCGGCACTGGCAACGAATAACCGCAAGGTTCTCTTAATTGACCTCGATCCTCAGGCGCATGCCACCAACGGACTGGACATCAAAGCGAATTTGAGCATTTATAACGTTCTCTCTAAGATTACCAATAAAAAATGCAAACTTGAAGAAATTATCCAAAACTT
The DNA here is from genome assembly GCA_018897555.1 of Candidatus Omnitrophota bacterium. Classification (GTDB taxonomy): domain Bacteria; phylum Omnitrophota; class Gorgyraeia; order Gygaellales; family Profunditerraquicolaceae; genus UBA6249. Next base: position 14,077 of record JAHIKK010000107.1, on the reverse strand, counting down.
AGGAGAGAATTTTGATATCGCGCCTTCCAATATTGTTTTAAGCACGTTGGAACAGGAGTTAAGCGGCGAGATCGGAAGAGAATCACGCCTCTGTGATATCCTGAAAAATTTTAAAAACAATTACGACTATATTTTAATTGACTGCCCGCCAAACCTAGGAATTCTTACCATTAACGCCATCCGGGCGGCTAATGAAATAATTATCCCGGTAGAAGCCAGCAGATTTTCTTTAGAAGGCGTGAGCCAGCTCACCAGTATTATTAATTTGGTGGCCGAAAGATTAAATCATCGGGTGGATTTTAAGATCCTGGTTGCCAACTTCGATTCCCGCCTCCAGCATTCATTTATTATGCTGGAAAAGATCAAAAACGATTATAAAAATAAAATGTTTTCCAATATCATTCATGTAAATGTTAAATTAAAAGAAGCGCAGAACGCGGGATTAAACATTCTGGCTTATGATAAGTATTGCCGCGGGGCAAAGGATTATTTTTCGCTTTCACGGGAGATCATCACCCAGGAGGATGCTCCTTTAGCCGTGCAGGCTCCCGCTCCAGTAGAAGCTATAGAAAAAACCTTAAAGAAACGGATGAAAGAAATTCTCAAAGAAGAACTGCCTAAATTAAATGAAATCGTACTTAGCCTTAGCGCTCCGGATGCTAAAGAAGTTTATATAGCCGGGGAATTCAACAATTGGAAACTCGATGAAAACAGCCGCATGGAACAAACTAACGGCTGCTGGACTAAGCGCTTAAACTTAAACAACGGTAATTACCGTTACCGTTTTGTCATTGACGGCAATTGGTCTGAAGATCCGGCTAACCCGTTGACCCAATTGAATACTTACGGCACTTTGGATTCACTGCTGGAAGTAAATAAAGGGGACGGTTCTATTTAATCAGATATCAATCCGGGAATTAAATAGAACCGTCCCCCCGGATTTACAAGTTTAAATATAAACATGACAAACCCGCAAGAAGAACAAGAGATCCGCGAAGGCAAATTTTTCGCCGTAATTTCGTATGTTTGTTTCCTTTGTATAATTACTCTGATTTTAAAGAAAGATAACAAATTCGCCTTTTTCCATGCCAAACAAGGATTGGTGCTGTTTGTAATGGAAGTGGCGGCATTTATACTTTCGATTATTCCTTTTTTAGGCTGGCTAATCGGGATTTTTGGATACGCCTTATTTCTGCTGGTTTCTTTATGGGGAATTATGCAAGCTGCCCTAGGCATCTACAGCCGGATACCGGTGGTAACCGAGATATCAGAAAAAGTTATCCTTTAATTCCGGGGACACGTCACTTAATTCTATCTTGGTGTAAAATAAGAATTAAGTGACGTGTCCCCGGAATTACCCGGAATTAATAAGTTAGGAGGCGCGTATGGCATTAAAAAATAAAAAAAAGATCAAGAAATCAACAAAAAAATTAACTAAAAAAACAGTTAAGAAAGCCGTAAAAAAATCAACGAAGAAGTTGATTAAGAAAAAACCTAACAAAAAAACCCCGGTATCCAAAAAGAACCCGGCAATCAAGAAAGCCGCTAAAGTTGAAGGCAAACTCATCGGCTTAATCACGCATTATTTTCCTCATGTCCAAGCCGCAGTAATCAAATTAAAAGCCCCATTAGCCAAAGGAGACACCGTAAAGATAAAGGGGCATACCACCGATATTACCCAAGTGGTTACTTCGCTGCAAATGGACAGGGTAGCCATCTCCACCGGTAAAAAAGGCGATGAAATCGGCCTGCAAGTCACCTCGCGGGTAAGACAACAAGACAAAGTTTACAAAATATAGTTAGTTAGATTTCTACTCTATTTGCATCAGTTAAAGTAGAAAGGAGGCAGAAATATGCCTACTTTTGCTTGACAAAGTATACACTAAAGAGTATACTTTGTCTGGAGGTGAAAACATGGTTAATACTATCACATTAAAACAACTGCGGCCGGGATTGCCGGGAGTAATTAAAGGAATTGATACTAAATTAGAGCGCTATATCGTTATGAAGAGAGGCCGGCCTGTAGCGATAATGATCGGGCCTGATGATTACGAAAGCCTTTTAGAAACAATCGAGATCCTTTCAGACAAAGAAGCGATAAAAAGAATCGTCAAGGCAAAAAAAGAGGTTGCTGAAGGCAAAACAATTTCCCTGGAAGACCTACGGCAGAGGATCGAAAAAATAAATGTATAGGATTGAATTTTCGCATCTGGCAGCTAAAGAATTAGAAAAAGTTTATAATATAGATAGGAAGCTGTATTCACGTTTTATAGTAGTTATTGAAACCCTCAAGACAAATCCCTACCAAGGCAAGCGCTTAAAAGGTAAGCTCGCTGGAGATTATTCGTTACGCCTGGGCAATTACCGGATAATTTATATGGTTGAAAAGGACCGATTAATAATCTACATCATTGACCTTGGGCACAGGAGCAAAATCTATCAATAACCCACCTTAAAAACTTTGTTTTATTGAGCAAATTTGTGCTTGACAATTCAGGCTTTTAGTGATATTTATGAGTAAGTACTCAAAATAACCAGGGCGTTAAATGTAGGTAAGTTCAGGTAAAAATAAATGCGGCCACGCGGAAGGCCAGGAAAATATAGAATCGTCAAGGTAGACCCTAAAATCAGCCAATTCAGCCCCAGAGGCAGGCCGGGAAGGCCTAATGAGGTCCAGCTAAAGATGGATGAATTTGAGGCTTTAAGGCTGGCAGACTACCAGGGTTTAAGGCAAAAAGAGGCAGCCAAATCCATGCATATATCTCAACAAACTTTTAGCCGGATTTTAAGAAAAGCACACCAGCTGATTGCTGAAGGAATAACCACCGGATCCGCCATAAAAATACAAGGCGGCCAATATGTAATCAGTTCCCGCAGAAATCCAGTACTCAAAAACCCCTAAGCAGAAGTGCTTTTTTCGTCATCCTGAGCGAAGCGAAGGATCTTACCAACATTGAGATTCTTCGGCCTGCGGCCTCAGAATGACTAATTTTCCTTGTATGCTCTACTTCCTATAATATATCTTATGTTAACTTGTCTATCTTGGCTAAGTATTCCTAAGGCTATGAAGGGCAACGGGTTATTAAGGGCTGTTTTTAACCTGTGGAAAAGCAGTTTCTTCTTTACTTAAACTTACCGCTTTATTTTATCTATGACAATTCAGGTAGGAATAATGCAGCATCTTACTTGGATTTTTTGCCTTTATTGGAATAATTTGTAGCGGACGTTTAAACGTCCGCTACCGAGTTAAAACAGTAATTGCGGGATAAATTGACCTCTCTCCGAAGCGATTATTTATGCGGTCTAAAGCCTTTATAAGCCCCTCTCTGCGGATTTCTTCCCTAAGTAAATGCTGATCAGTGCCTCTAGAAAGGCTGCTGCAGGTGACCCCGATTGCCCGAATTCTGGGGTTTTGGATCCGGGATTTTGCCATTATTTTAAGGGTTCTTTGGTAGATCTCATAACCGTCATTAGTTAGAACCTGGTGCGTTTTCTGGGCCCCAAAATTGCCGATTTCCGGGCCGTTTAACCAAAGATGCACAGTAGCGCTAATTAAATTTTGCTGCCTGAGCCTGGTGGCAACCATTTCAGATAATAGCCTGATCCAAGCTTGAATAACCCGGGAGTTTATTTTGGCTTCCGGTAAAGTATATGAATGGCTGATAGACTTAGGCGATTCATTAGGCTTACCGGAGTTATCATAACTCTCATTAACCCTTCGACCTTGCTCAGGGTTAACACTGAGCAGCGCCATCTGAGGATTTTTGGCTTTGGCGTTGTCGAATGTGTTAAAAAAACCCGGTAAGTTTAGGTATAAATCCCAGCAACTTTTAAGGCCGCCAGCCATAAAACTAGCGCCAATTTTTCCACCCAGGCCACAAAGTTTATCCAGCGGAGTTTGCCTTAAAACTTGCTCAAAATTAGAGTCATCAATTAAAGTGATTCCATCCGGTTTATTTAACTTGGAAGCCAGTTTAGCCAAAAGCCAGTTTTTGGCAATCCCTACTGAAGCAGTAATGTTAAAGTTTGCATAGATCTGCTCTTTGATTTTTTTGGCTAAATTTAACGGATCCGGATGGCTGGCAAGCTCCAGCTGAAACTCATCAATTGAGGTATAATTTAGGGGTAAGCCATAGCCCTTAAGCAGCTGGAATATTTGCTCTGAAGTCCAGGTATACTTGGCCTGATCCGCTGCCACAAACTCCAATTTTGGGCAGATACTAAAGGCTTCCCGGGAAGGCATTCCGGAATGAATCCCTAAGGCCTTAGCCGCATAACTTGCCGCGCAAACTACCGTGCGCATTTTATTGCCCCGGGAGCCCACAATCAAAGGCTTATCTTTAAGCCGGGGATTAATTGCCTGCTCAATTGAGGCAAAAAAAGCATCCATATCAACATGCAGAATCATAAAAACCTCATGAAAACACGGGGACGGTTATCGTACGAGAACCGTCCCCTAGATTTAATTTATAATTTTATCTATCTGCCAGCGGAAAGTGGAATTATCAAATGAGATTTGGTACATTTGGCCTGCGCAAAGTACGGAAAAATAACTAATCAAAGCCTGGCCAATACGTTCCTGCCAATTATAGGTAACATTCTCAATCGGGTATTCTTTATTATTCCAAGTAAAACTTTTGGGGAAAATTTTAGCGTGCTTAAAATACGCCAAAACTTCAATGCGCTCATTTAAAGCATCCGGATTAAATCCGGAACTTTCCGGCTCAAACCTGTCCCAGCGGGCCTTAGGGCTAAAACTATTCTGGTTAATTTTTTGCATAATCCATGTAGCGGAGGTTTAAACCTCCGCTACTTATAATTAATACTTTCTAATCACTGTGATCAATTTCCCAATTACCTTAAATTCTTCAAAGATTGGCGGGTAATTTGCATTGGCCGCTTCCAAATGGAACTTACCGGCTTTATTACGTAATCTTTTTAAAGTAACTTCATTATTATCTAATAGCGCGGCAACAATGTCATTATTATTAGCATCCGGGCGTTTCTTAATCACGGCAATATCGCCATCCAGGATCCCGGCATCGATCATACTATCGCCTTTAACCCTTAAAGCAAAAACATCATCAAAACCTAAACGCCCCAGAAACAAATCATCAGCATCCACATAACCCTGGATTTCTTCATAGGCCAAATTCGGCTTACCAGCCATAATCGTACCAATTATAGGGATCTTATTAAAACTTGCGCGTTCAGTTAACTCAATTGCCCTGGATTTACTATTCATCCGCCTCACCAAACCTTTCTGCATTAAAGCCTTTAAATAATCCCTGACTGTTCCGGTAGACTTAAACCCCAGCTCCTCTCCTATTTCCCGGATTGTAGGAGGGAGCCTCTCCCCTATCCGTTTCCGAATAAAATTAAGCACCTTTTCCTGCTTTGGCGTCAAAAATGGCTTATCTTTCATGGTAATTTCCTTAGTTGCTTCTTCTTTTCCTGGATTAAAAAATTTTCTCTAGAAATTACCTTTGCCCCTGACTGATGTTCGATGTCCTTCCTTGTCCTGCCAGCTACAGCCCCGCCATCCTTGGCATCACTCTGAAGCTTGGGCATTCCCTGAGAATCTCTGTCCTGTGTTATCTTTGTTGTAGCCGCTTCACCAAGCATAGTAATTATAAGCTCCAAATCTGTCATATGATCGCGCAAATTTTCCCGCTTAAGTCCTTTATGCTTTTTATAATTATCCACATCCATTTCAAACGCGCCTTGCATAATTTCATTAGTAAGAATCGCATATTCCAAATCTTTCTCTGCTCCGCGCGTATCCCATTCATCAGTCAGCTTCTGCCTAACAGCAATACCTCGCAGACGCTTTTCTATCCAATCCTTAGGGTAACCTTTTTTCTCATAAAGCGACTTGGTCCGGCGCATCCCAAGTTCTGGATTTTCTATCTCCTGGATCCGCTCATAACCAACCTTTGCCAGCCAACGCTTTAGTGGCTCAGCTTTTGGAGATGGAATAGATTGAACTATCCTAAACATTCCCTCTGTATTAGCGCAGTCAGTCTCATATTTTTTACCGTCAGAAGCCTCCAATTTCAGTTGTCTACAAATTGTAGATAACTGAAGCCCATCATCACTTTTTACACGAGTTTTCATAGCGTTCCAATAAACGCGGGGATTATTACTATCTGTTAAAACCGCTACAACGTCCACGGCCGAAAACCACCATTCATTATTATAAATTATTTTTCGTATCCCTTGTCCTTTAAATACCGCTATTTTTGTTTTCATAGTATTATCTCTCCCTTGCTTTCCATTAATCCGCTCCTTTTTTAACTACAGCTATCTTTTCTCTGTCCCCAGCTTCATTTTTAAACTGGTCGAATTCGACCAGTTTAAAACCTAGATTCTTCAATTTCTCCAAAAACATATTACCACACATTTGTGTGGTTTGTCAAGAAAAAAATCATCTTTTCATCGCCATGATCAAAATTTCTTTCTCTAGATCTAAAATCATTTTCTTCTTCCTGCTCCCAAATACATAACCGCCTATTTTTTTATCGCTTCTCACCACACGATGGCAAGGGATTACTAATGGATTAAGAACGCACCGTACCCAGCGGTATAGTTGAAACTACCCGATAAACCCTCGCGGCGAATGTGGTCATGAAAGACTACCCCCTACACCAAAAGAGAACAAATAGTTACTAACATTAAGCCTGTCCCCTTGGGGAACGTCCCCGTATACATGGAATGAGCGGGAGTTTTATTGCGGTTATCCAACTCAAAAAGCCGGGTCAGGAATTTACCATACTTTAGATAAGCCAGCCCGAAAATCAAGCAAGAGATGATAAAAATAACGGTAAACATTACAAACTTATTTCTTTTTCTTCTTAGCTTTTTTCTTGGGTTTCTTACAGCTTCCGCAGCTCATCTTTACCTCCTGGTTAAATATTAGCCTTTAAAATAATGTAGCACAAAATTTAAATCCCGTAAAGAAAGAACACTTATAGCCAGCCTTTTTTTAACCAATATTCATACTCCTCTTTGACCCCCTCCCCTCATACTGATACTGGCAGCCATAAGATAACCCCTTGCCCTCTCAGTCAATTTATAACGCGAAACAATATCCCAGAATGCCCTGCTATGATTTGGCTCGATTAAATGCGCCATTTCATGGATGAGCACATACTTTCTAACCCAACTCGGCATCAATCCTATTTTATGCGAGATGCGAATTTTAGCGGTGCGATAATTGCAACAACCCAGCCGGCTATTCTGATTAGTAGAATATTCTATTGACTCTATTTTTAGTTTATTGTCAAAATATTTCTCATTGAGCGCGTTGGCTAAATGCGAGAGATTTTTTTCTTTATCCAGTTCGTTTTTTAGTTTTTTGGCGGCGAATTTTAATTTAAAGCCGCTGATAATCTTATCCAGGCGCTCTTGCGAAAGCATTAAAGGGGCATTCACCAAAAGCAAATCATTGACTATTCGCGCGCTTACGCAACGCCGGCGCCTTGGACTACGAATTATTTTTACTTCCATAGGTATCAATAAAATCCTTAACTGCCCGGCCAATAGCTTTAAAATCTTTATTCCCCAGCCAATCTTTCCTAAAAATGCTGGCGCCGAAAGATACCGCGCTAGCTCCGGAAACAAAATAATTTTTTAAATTCTCAGAAGTTACTCCGCCGCAAGCCAAAAGCTCGATTTTATTAAACGGGCCTTTGAGTTCGCGAAAATATTCCGGCCCAAAAAACTTTGCCGGAAACACTTTCACCATGGTCGCACCGGCATTCCAGGCCTGATAGATCTCCCCGGGTGTGAGCGCTCCGGGAAATACAGGAATCTTCTTTTTTACGCAGAATGCCATAACCTCTTTAACTAAAACCGGCATAACGATGAAAGTTGCTCCGCTTTTAAGCGCTAATTTTAAATCTGGCATTGAAAGTACTGTTCCGGCGCCTAAGGTAAGCCTGCCTGCGGCAATCTGTTTAGTTTTCCGGATTAGTTCCGGGGCACCCGCAGTATTCATGGTAATCTCTAAGGCGCCAAGCCCCGCCTCAATTACCGTCTCTACCAACGGCTCAATGATGCTTCCATCTGCTCCTCTTAAGATCCCAAGAATCGGTTTTTCCTTAAAATTTATTACATTCATATTACTCCTCAACCTCGCCCACCAGGCTCTCATAAAACTCACGGTAATTTTCTTTTCGGTCACTCTCCCGCAGAGCAATCGCGGTGCGCGGATGCTCATCCAGAATCCCGGTAATCGCGTAAGGAATAAAATATCCCCATTCGATTTTTTTTTGTAAAGGAATAAACTCCTTGGAGATTACATCCAGAATCGGCCGGATATCATATTTGGGATTCTTCAGGAATCCCAGGATTAACTCCGTAGGGCAATTTCCTGCCGCCCGGCCTAAACCAAAAATAGTTGTATCCACGTAATTCGCGTCATGAATAATGGCTTCGATGGTATTGGCAAACGCAAGCTGCTGATTATTGTGCGCGTGCATCCCAATTTCTTTAGTTTTCAAGATACTTTTTGCCTTCTTAATTAAAAATTCCGTGGTTTCCTGATACAATGAGCCGAAACTATCCACGATATTAATTATCCTGGCCTTGCATTCTTTTTCAAGCTGCTGCAGACACTCTGTAAGTTCGTTATCCAGGGCCCTGGATATGGCCATAATATTTACCGCGGTTTCATAGCCTTTATCCGCGAAATGATTAACCAGATAGATCGCCTTATCCACATCCTTCACATAAGTGGCCACCCTAATCATATCCACCGGGCTATCCTGCTTCGGCAAAACATCACCCACATCCACCCTGTCCACATCGACCATCACTGAAATCTTAGTCGCCGATTCAATTCCCTGGGTCATTTCCCGGATATCCTGATCATTACAGAATTTCCATTTACCGTATTCTTTGGGACTAAAAAGCCGCTGGGAATTTTTATAACCCACCTCCATATAATCTATACCTGCCTCCGAAAGTGCTTTGTAAACTTCGCGCACAAAACGCAGGTCAAAATTATGATTATTCATCAGGCCGCCGTCCCTAATCGTACAATCCAGGACTTTAATCTTCTCTCTAAACATTGAATCCTCCTGTTATTTACTGCGCTTTATTGAATTTCTAACTTGGAATTTGCTCCATTAGCCTTTTTTCTTCAAATTATCAGGCGCATTAACGGAAGTAATATTCGTTGATTGAATGATATATAACGGATTGCCTTCCTGGTCATACTTGTTATCTACGCGCAGCGCTTTAGTCGCTACCAACTTCATCTTAATCACTGTCCCATCATCCAATAAATACTGGTTCCAATATTCGCTTGTCTGATTAATATCAATAGGCCAAGCCTCGACCTCTTCTCCGCCGAAATTAATCTTTATTTTATTTACCAAAGTTATTCTCCTTGTGTAGTGACACAACACCGGCGCAATTCCGCTTAGCGCCGGGTGTCTAATTCCAATAAGCAATAAAGGACTACTCCTGTTGCCTAGTCCTTTATTTATTCTGCAAATAATAATTTTTTTTTAATTAATTACTTTTTTAATTCAGCTTTTATTTGTTTTTCTGCTTCCAGCCAATCCCTCAGGGCATCTCCCGGAGCACTCCCCCGTTTTTCAAAAAGCTTCTGGGCACGTTTACGAATCTTATCGGAAACACTTTCACCAAACATCAGAGCTGACCCGGACTGCTTATTCTTTTTTTTAACCGTCATATTCTATCCTCCTATTAAAAAACTAGGGACGGTTCTATTTTTTAAAAAATAGAACCGTCCCCGGGTTTTATTAATTAACGGCCTTCGTTTTTACGCTTAGAATAACACTCTTTACAGTATATTGGACGGTCTTCTCTGGGCTTAAAAGGTACTTCACATTCTTTTTTGCATTCACCGCAGATTGCCTTATGCATTTCCCGGGGACCCCCGCCAAATCCACCACCTTGCTGATATGCCATACTTCCTCCTTTTTGCTGCTTAAATAAAACTTATTCCATTAAATAATTATAGGACTTTGTCGAAAAAAAATCAAGTATTAATTTTTTTAATCATTAACCGGATCATCCGTTACCGCGCATTTGTTATTTTTAGCAATTAAACATTGGCCGCAACCCATACACCCGCAGATTCTTTGCCCGGCCAGCTGAATAAGCTCAGTTTCAATGTTTAAGCTTTCCAGCTCTTTAAAAACTTGTTTGATCAGAATTGCGGTATTCCCATCCTTACGAGCGCTGGTGTTAAATGCAATCACTTTCATTCTTTAGCCCCCATGTTTATGCGTAATTTTATATAACTGGTGGCGCTGCTCTTTGATCTGCTCATTAGCTAAATATTCATCAAAGGTGGTGCTGATGCGATCAATATATCCCCGGGGGGTGATTTCAATAATCCGGTTGGCTACCGTCTGAACTAGCGCATGGTCATGAGAAGAAAACAAGATTGTCCCCGGAAATTTATCCAGGCCGCGGTTTAAAGCGGTAATCGACTCCAGATCCAAATGGTTAGTCGGTTCATCTAAGATCAGCACATTGGGCTGGGTAACCATCATGCGGGTAAACATGCAACGCGCCTTCTCTCCTCCGGATAAGACATTCACCGGCTTTAATGATTCTTCCCCTGAAAAAAGCATGCGGCCTAAAAAGGCGTGAATAAATTCATTTTCGGTGTTGCTTGAAAATTGCCTGAGCCAATCCGCTATGCGCTCGGAGGAATTAAAAAATGCGGAGTTATCCCTGGGATAATACGCCCGGCGGGTAGAAACACCCCATTTAAAAGTTCCGCTATCCGCGCTAGATTCATTCATCAGGATTCCAAAAAGCATGGTCTTGGCCAGGTCATTGGGCCCCACAAAAGCCACCTTATCCCCCTTATGAATGGTAATATTAAGCCGTTCAAACATTACTTCTGAATCCAGTTTCTTAAATAAATTATTTATACTTAAAAGATCATTGCCGGCCTCGCGCTCCGGTTCAAAATTTATATAAGGGTATTTTCGCGAAGAAGGCCCGATATCATCTAAAGTAAGTTTTTCCAGAATTTTTTTACGGCTGGTAGCCTGACGGGCTTTAGAAGCGTTATTAGCAAAACGCATGATAAAATCTTTTAAATCTTTACGCTGCTCTTCGATTTTCTTGTTAGATTCGCTGCGCTGCCGGGCGGCAAGCTGGCTGGCTTCTGACCAAAAAGTGTAATTACCCGGGTAAAGCCGGATCTTACAATAATCGATATCCGCAATATGCGTGCAGACTTTATCCAGAAAATGCCGGTCATGCGAAACCACAATCGCCGTATTCTGGAATTCACAAAGAAACTCCTCCAGCCACATGCAAGATTCCACATCTAAATGGTTAGTCGGCTCATCCAAAAGCAGGATATCCGGATTTCCGAATAATGCCTGTGCTAATAATACGCGCACTTTTTGCCCGGCTTCCAGTTGAGCCATCTGCGCGCTATGCACTGACTCCTCAATACCCAGATCACTTAAAAGTTTGGCGGCATCCGACTCAGCGTTCCAGCCGCCTAACTCGCTAAACTCCTCCTCAAGCTTTGAGGCGTGCATTCCATCCTCATCGGTAAAAGGAGTTTTGGCATAAATTAACTCCTTTTCCGTCATGATTTCATAAAGCCGCTTATGCCCCATAATTACGGTAGTCAAAACCGTATACTGGTCAAAAGCAAACTGATCCTGTTTTAAAACAGAAAGCCGCTTGCCTGCGGGAATAATTACTTCTCCGGCAGAAGATTCAATCTCTCCGGAAAGGATCTTTAAAAAAGTAGATTTACCCGAGCCATTGGCGCCGATTAAACCGTAACAGTTTCCCGGTGAAAAAACGATATTTACTTGAGTGAAAAGCTTACGCTGCCCGAACTCTAAGGATACATTGCTTACGGAAATCATAATTTAGTTTTTTAAATAAGGGGGACGGTTAATTATATACTGGCAGTTAATAAAAGTTACTTTCGTCCGCTGTGATGGGGCCTGCCACCTGCTCCACTGTTTGGCCTTCTATCCGGGCTTGTTCCTGGTCCGCCTCTAGGCCCGGGCTTGTTTTCCCAGTTTGTTCCTTCTCCACCTTTTGGTCCGGGTGGATTGTTATCCCAATCTTTCTTAGGGTTTAGATAGCCTTCCTGATGCGCTTCTTTAATATCACTTCTAAAATTTTGCTTAGCCTCTTGCATTTCCTGTTTATCTTGCATCTTTTCCTGTAAATTTGCCTTATGCATAGACCTAAGCTGATCTTTAAGCTTTTGAACCGTTTGTATATCACCTGCATCAAATGCAGCTTTTATTTGTTGTCTTAATTGAGCTTCTTCTTCTCTTGCTGCCTGAGTATCTTGCGACATCCCTTGTCTTTGCTCCTGAATCTGCTGTTTATCAGATCTTAACTCTTGCTTCCAATTAGCATCAGATGCCGCTTCGTCCTCAGCTTGTATTTTACCAAGACCACTCAGAAAAAAACAGAAAACACTGAGACTAAACACCAGAAACATTTTTTGCATAGATCCTCCTTTTAATAATTTTCTGCTAAAACTTCAAAATAAGCCTGTGGATGTTTACAGGCAGGACACTCTTTCGGCGCCTCAGTTCCCTCAATAACATAACCACAGTTAAGGCAATGCCATTTTACGCTTGCCTTCTTCTTAAACACTTCGCTATTGCCAACATTATTAATTAACTTCCGATAGCGTGCTTCATGAAATTTCTCCACCTTAGCCACCTGTTCAAAAGAGCGCGCTACATCAGTAAATCCTTCGTCTTTGGCAGTTTTGGCAAAATCTGCATAAAGCGTGGTCCACTCCATATTTTCTCCGGCAGCAGCCTTTTCTAAATTAGCCTTGGTGTCACTAATTACCCCAGCAGGATAACTAACCGTAATCTCTACATCCCCACCCTCTAAGTATTTAAAAAATATCTTGGCGTGCTCCTTTTCATTCTCCGCGGTTTCAGTAAAAATATTAGCTATCTGCTCAAATCCCGCTTTCTTGGCAACCGAGGCAAAATAAGTATAACGATTACGCGCCTGCGACTCACCGGCAAATGCCTTTAATAAATTTTGCTCTGTTTTACTACCCTTAATGGATTTACTCATTTTTAACTCCCCTATTTTACCTTACCCTGATTAGCCACCGCTTCCGTCGCTTTCCTTACTTGCTCCGCATCACCTAAATAATAACTTTTAATGGGTTCTAAATTATCATTTAACTCATAGACCAGGGGTAGCCCGGTGGGAATATTTAAATTTACAATTTTGGCCTCGGAAATATTATCAAGATACATTACCAAAGCGCGCAATGAATTTCCATGCGCGGCAATAATAACGCGTTTATCGCTTTTTACCGCCGGGACAATTGTTTCATGCCAAAAGGGCAAAAATCTAGCCACCGTATCTTTTAAGCATTCAGTAAGGGGTAATTCTTCAGGCTTAAGATCCTTATACCGCGCCTCATGAGCCGGATAACGCGGGTCATTTTTTTCCAAAGCCAGCGGAGCAATATCGTAACTTCTCCTCCAAATCAGAACCTGCTCTTCTCCATATTTTAAGGACGTCTCCGATTTATTCAAGCCTTGTAGAGCTCCGTAATGCCTTTCATTAAGCCGCCAGGAATTATAAACCGGTATCCACATTAAATCCATTTCATCCAGAGTTAGCCAAAGCGTGCGGATCGCCCTTTTTAACACTGAAGTATAGGCTAGATCAAACACAAAACCTTCCCGTTTAAGCAGCTCCCCGGCCTGCCTGGCCTCCTGCACTCCTTTTTCCGATAAATCTACATCGGTCCAACCGGTAAAACGATTTTCTTTATTCCAGATGCTTTCTCCATGCCTTAATAAGACTAGTTTCTTCATCAGGTCTCCGCTTAACTTTTTTTAAAAATTATTGATGCGCTGCTTTATTACCGTAAAAATTACTTCTGATTATGAGCAAGGTTAAGCCGTAGCTAAACGCGCCTAAAACTAAACCTATAACCAGATACCCTACCATTACCGGCAAAAGCACTTCTAAAAAGGAAAGCCTAAAAAATTTAGCCCAGCCGAAATTTTTAAGCAACCCTTGAGCCTGCTGTTGCACCAGGTGCCAATTCATCTTTAGT
>JAHIKK010000106.1 GCA_018897555.1 Candidatus Omnitrophota bacterium | reverse complement strand
TGACTTAAAATTGTATTATAATGGTGCATAGCCTAGCCCTCCTTATTTGCCGACGGATATCGGTATTGGTGATGGTTGGTGACTATCACCATCATAAGGATTCGGTTAGGCTTTTTCAATCATAATTTGGACACGAGTGATTCAGTATCTCTAAACCCCGCCTGCCTCTTTGGCGTTTAATCGGATCAGTGGAATCAGCAATCTGCTGCAATTCCCTGAGCACAAATTTTGGAATAATAATTTTCCCGCCTAAAAAACGGGTTTTACAAAGATCCACAATCCTGCCGTCGATAATTACGCTGGTATCCAGGAGTACTACATCCTGCGCCTGGTCCTGCCGGCGCAGGCGCACATAAGGAATAATAATATTGAATTCGTCTTTCCCGCGTAAAGCCATCACCATGCCCAAATAGCAAAAAATCAAAGTTAACCCTACCCTGATCCTGGAAAGCAAACCGGCATCCACAGGAGCAAGGCTAAAAGCATCGCCCACCAGCTTGGCCATAATCAACCCTAAGATTAATCCAAATACCGCGCTGGATAAACCGCTTACCGAAACTTTACGTAAACCTGCTTCCAGAAGAATCATAATTATCGCTGCCAGGGCTCCCACAGATATACCGATAAAACTACTGCCTCCTGAGGTTGCCGTCTGGTAGCCGATAAACATGCTCCCTAAGATAAATAAAAGCCGCGCTAATAATAAATTCATTTTCCCACCTCCTTCAATGACGACCCGAGTATAATATCTAAAGCTTCCTTTAAAGTAGAAACGGCAATAATCTCCATCTCTGATTTTTTGAATTTAAGATTCTTGATGCTGTTTTTTGGTAAGATGCACTGCTTAAAACCTAACTTCTCTGCTTCATTTACGCGCGTAAGCACCTGGGAGATACTTCTGATTTCACCGCTTAAACCTACTTCTCCTAAAACTACCGACCGAGGTATCACTTCCTGATCACGGAAGCTAGAGGCAATCACCGCGCATACCGCTAAGTCCGCTGCCGGGTCTTCTATTTTTATGCCTCCGGCAACGTTAATAAATATATCTTCAGCTTCCAAAGCCAAACCCATGCGCTTCTCTAAAACCGCCACCAATAAAGAAAGCCGGTTAAAATCAAACCCCTGTGCCCGGCGCCGGGCATAACCAAAGCTGCTTCTGGAAACCAGCGATTGGATCTCTACCAAAAGAGGCCGCGAGCCTTCCAGAATCGACGTTACGATTGTGCCGGAAACATTACTGGGCCGCTCAGCAAGAAAAATCTCGGAAGGATTCTTTACTTCCACTAAACCTATCGAGGCCATTTCAAATACCCCGATTTCATTGGTTGAGCCAAACCTGTTTTTCACTGCCCGTAATATTCTATAGATCGCGAAACGATCACCTTCAAAATACAGCACCGTATCCACAATATGCTCTAAAACGCGCGGGCCGGCCAAGGTCCCTTCCTTAGTAACATGGCCGATGATAAAAATTGAAGTCCCGGTAGTTTTAGCTAACTGCGTAAGCGCTCCGGCGCATTCTCTTACCTGGCTGACACTGCCGGGCGAAGAACTAATCCCGGGATCAAAAATAACCTGAATGGAATCAATCACTACCACCTGGGGCTTTAATTTTTTTATATATTCAATAATTAAAGATAGGTCTGTCTGGTTAACGATATACAGGTTATCTGATCCTGACTCACCCAAGCGTTTCGCGCGTAATTTAGTTTGGGCCACGGATTCTTCGCCGCTGACATAAAGCACGCGGATTCCCTGCTGAGTTAAATGATTGGAGACCTGCAAAGAGATCGTAGATTTTCCCACCCCGGGATCGCCGCCGATTAAAATCACTGACCCCTTAACAATCCCTCCGCCTAAAACCCGGTCCAGCTCCAGAATATTGGTTTTTAACCTATCCTCATCCCTAGCCACTACATCCTTCAGGAGAACCGGGCCGTCTTTATACAAACTAACCCTCTCTTTGGCGCCTGAGGAAACAGGAGTATAATCCTCTTCATTAAAAGAGTTCCAACTGTTACAGTCCGGGCACCGGCCTAACCATTTAGGGGACTGATAACCACAGCTTGAGCAGCTAAAAACCGACCTGATCTTCATTATTTCTTTTCTTTGGTTTTAATCAGTAACTTCCAAGGATTCTTGCGCACATCGGTGAGCAGGGCTTCCAGTTCATTATAAACCGCGTCATCATAAAGCAGCTTGCCTAAAGAACCCTCTTTATCCCTGATCTTCATAATCCCGTCATCTAAATTACGTAAGATACTTTCGGCCCGATTAAATATCTCATGTATCGGCAAAGGATCGACTCCAATCAAAGATTGATTATCTTTAAGAAAATTAGCATAATCCTTTCCCGGGATAATCTCTACGTATTTCTCACCCAACAGGCCCAGAGTATTCACCCAAACCGTGGAATCAGCGGGGATGCGAACAATATCCCTGACCCAGGCCTCCAGGCGCACAACCGAACGATTTTCCTGAGGTATAAACTGCAAACCAATTTTCTTTACCTCTCCCACATCCAATCCGGCAAAACGCACCGGCGCCCCGATCTTTACTCCGTTGATAAAATTAAAGTTAAGATTAATCCGATAACCTGAACTCCAGGTCTTCAATCCGCCGATCGATAATATAAAAACAACTAAAATAATTAAACCGATAAAAACAAAAATACCCACCTTCAACTCTAATTTAGTTTTACCGAAAATCATTTAAACCTCCGTTTATTAAAAGTATCCATTGCTTCGGTTATCGGCCCTTTAGAAAGCCCGTTAATAAACTGGTGGACTACCGGATCGCGTGTCTCCTGGATCTGTTTAGGAGTACCCTCTAGAATTATTCTTCCTTTATACAACATGGCGATCTTATCGGCAATGTGATAGGCGCTTTTCATATCATGAGTAACCACCAAAGAGGTAACTTTTAATTTATCGTGCAATGAACGGATCAGCTCATTAATACTATCGCCGGTGATCGGATCCACTCCCGTAGTCGGTTCATCATAAAGAATAATCTCAGGTTTTATGCAAATTGCCCGCGCTAAAGCCACGCGCTTCTTCATCCCTCCGCTTAATTCTGACGGCATAAGATTACCAATACCGCTCAAGCCGACTAAAGATAAAGACTCCTCTACGCGCCCTAAGATCTCTGTTTGGCTCAAGCGGGTATGCTCCAGCAGGCTAAAACCCACATTTTCACTTACATCCATCGAATCAAAAAGAGCGCCTCCCTGGAAAACCATGCTGATTTTCGCGCGCAAAGCAACTAATTCTAATTCTTCTAAACCGGCTACTTCTTTAGACTCAACTAAGACCCGGCCGCTATCCGGCCTTAATAAACCGACGATATGTTTAAGTAAAACCGATTTCCCGCAGCCGCTCCTGCCGATAATTACGCAGGTTTGCCCGGTTTGCACGTTTAAACTTAATTCATCCAAAACTAAGTTATTATTAAATTTTTTACTTAAACGCTGTATTTCAATCATTTTGGTTAACGAAAAATAAAATAAAACAGGGCGGTGAATAAACAATCCGCGGCAATAATCATCAGAAAGCTAAAGACTACTGAACGCGTAGTGGCTCGGCCTACCCCCACTGCTCCGCCTTCAACATTAAAACCTTCATAGCAGCTGACTAAGGCGATCACCATGCCAAAAATCCAAGCTTTAAATAATCCCGTGAATAGATCTTTATAAAACAGGGCGGAAAAGGTCATATTCATATACATATTGCTGGTAATCCCCAATTTTACTACACAGATAAGATAACTGCCGAAGATGCCGATAATATTGGCATATAATGTAAGCAAAGGAAGCATAATACTTAGAGCGACGAAACGCGGCACCACTAAATATTTTACGGGATTAGTAGCCATGGTTTCCAAAGCATCAATCTGCTCGGTAACCTGCATCGAGCCTAACTCCGCGGTATTGGCCGCCCCGACTCTTCCGGCAACGATCAAAGCAGTAATTACCGGGCCTAATTCCCGCACGATCGCTAAAGCTACTAAGCTGGCGATGTACATCTCCGAGCCGATACGCTGCATAAAATAACCAAACTGCAGGGCAAAAATAAAACCAATGAACAAAGCCACCACCGAAACAATCGGCAGGCTGTCAGAACCGGCTTTCCCGGATTGCTCAAGGATATGGCCGTATTTATAAGGCGGCTTAAATGTCTGATATATAGTCTGTGCCGTTAAATTGGTTAAACCGCCGAAAAAATACATAAAAGAAAGTATCTTCCGGCCCAGGTCTATAAAAAATAGAGTAAACATTATTCGAAAACAAGCTCTTCGTTCTTACGCGTTACTTTAATCAAAGAGCCCTCCTTATATTTCTTGGAAATAATCTCATTGGCGAGAGAATCTTCCATGAATCTCTGGATCGTTCTTTTTAAGGGCCGGGCGCCAAAAACCGGATCAAACCCCTTTTCAATCAAAAGATCCTTGGCCTCCTGGCTGACCTCCAGAATGATCTTTTGTTCCTTCAGACGGCCGATCACATAACCAATTTCAATATCAATGATTTTTGTCAGGTCCTCCCGGATTAATTGCCTGAAGACAATAATATCATCGATACGATTTAAAAACTCCGGTTTAAAGGCATGTTTAACTGCTTCCAGAAGTTTATCTTTCATATCCTGATAAGTACCCTCTTCTTTCTGCGACTTAAAACCCAGTGAACCGGTCTTGCGGATCAATTCCGCGCCGACATTAGAGGTCATAATAATAATCGTATTCTTAAAACTCACCTTGCGGCCAAAGCTATCGGTAAGCCGGCCTTCTTCAAAGACCTGCAACAGTAAATTAAAAACATCCGGATGCGCTTTTTCAATCTCATCCAGAAGTATAACCGCATAAGGCCTGCGGCGTACGCGCTCGGTAAGCTGGCCGCCCTCCTCATATCCCACATATCCCGGAGGAGCGCCAATCAGCCGCGAAACATTAAACTTCTCCATATACTCTGACATATCCAGCTGCAGCAATGCCTCCTCGTCGCCGAACATAAACTCCGCCAATGCCCGGGCGAGCAGGGTTTTGCCAACACCGGTTGGGCCTAAAAATATAAATGAACCAATCGGCCGCTTAGGATCTTTAATCCCGGCCCGCGACCGCCTTACCGCGTGGGCAATCGCTTCAATCGCTTCATTCTGCCCCACCACGCGCTTATGCAGCTCCTCTTCAATCTTAAGCAGCTTCTCAGACTCTTTCTCTTCTAATCTAAAAACAGGAATACCCGTCCACTGCGCTAAAATTTTAGCAATATCTTCAGCGGTTACCTCCGGGCGCATTTTATCTTTAGCCTGGCTCCACTCTTTATTTAACCTTTCCAGCTCCTGACGCGCGGAACGCTCCTGATCCCTTAAAGAAGCGGCTCTTTCAAAATCCTGGCTCTTAATATAAGCTTCTTTTTCTTTTCTTAATGAATCCACATTCGCCTCAATACTCTTGATATTCTCCGGAACAATCAGGGCATTTAAGCGGCTCCGGGAGCCAGCTTCATCAATTAAATCAATCGCCTTATCCGGCATAAACCTTCCGGTGATATAGCGGTCGCTTAATACTGCCGCCGCCTCCAGCGCTTCATCTTTAAAAGTAACCCGGTGATGCGCTTCGTATCTATCGCGCAGGCCTTTTAAAATGGCGATGGTCTGCTCTATAGTAGGCGGTTCCACCATAATCGTCTGGAAACGGCGCTCTAAAGCCGCATCCTTCTCGATATATTTACGGTATTCATTAATGGTCGTCGCCCCAATGCATTGCATCTCCCCCCGGGAGAGTGAAGGTTTCATAATATTAGAGGCATCGATCGCGCCTTCGGCAGCACCCGCGCCCACTAAGGTATGCAACTCATCAATAAAAATAATTACATCCTGGGAACGTTTAATCTCCTCCATAATCGCCTTAATTCTTTCCTCAAACTGGCCGCGGTATTTAGTCCCGGCAACCATCAAGGCTAAATCCAGGACCACGATCCGTTTCCCTCTTAAAACTTCCGGAATATTGCCGGCGATGATTAATTGCGCCAATCCTTCCACAATCGCAGTTTTACCTACTCCGGCTTCCCCTAAAAGCACCGGATTATTTTTAGTCCGCCGGCTTAAAATCTGAACTACCCGCTCAATCTCCTGCGCGCGATTAATGACCGGGTCCAATTTATTTTCACGAGCCAACGCCGTAAGATCCCTGCCAAAAGCATCCAGAGCCGGAGTCTTGGATTTTGTGGCTTGGCCCCCTTGCGGGCTCATCCCCGGCAAAGCCGACCCCAAAAGGCTCATTACCTCATTACGCACAGAATTTAAATCCATGCCCAAATTCAACAACACCTGCGAGGCAATACCTTCGCCTTCGCGGATAAGCCCAAGCAAAAGATGTTCCGTACCGATATAATTATGCCCCAGGGAACGCGCTTCCTCCGCCGCCAACTCTAAAGCTTTTTTGGCACGCGGGGTAAAAGGAATATCCCCGATAATCTGAGTAGTCGGCCCAGGCTGTACTAATTTTTCAATCTCCAGCCTGATATTCTCAAGTGAAACCTCCAGCTTCTGCAATACCGCAGCCGCCACCCCTTCTCCTTCCCGAATTAACCCCAAAAGTATATGTTCGGTGTCGATATAATCATGATTAAAACGCCTGGCCTCTTCCTTAGCTAAAATAATTACTTTTCTTGCCCTCTCCGTAAAACGATTAAACATGTTTTTTCTCCAAGGTTATAGTAGTTATCACTAAAAACCCACTTTCCCGCCTACTGTCATTCTGAGGAAGCCGCCACGGGCGGCTGACGAAGAATCTCTTGAGATCCTTCGTCGCTTCGCTTCTCAGGATGACGGAAAAAGTATTTTCAGCATTAACTATAATAAATTTAATTTCTTACGAATCAACTCCGCCCTTTTTAAATCCCGCTGATCTGATGAAAGTTTTACATTCTCCAGCTTCTGCAAATGCGCCGGTTGAGTAATAATAAAAAGTTCATTAATCGTGCGCCGGTCGATATCTTTGACCATGCCCAAATCACTTCCTAATCTCACCATGGACAACAATTCAATCGTCTCCTGGCTGGTAATAATCCGGGCGCTTTTTAAAATACCCAGGGAACGATTAATCCTGTCCTCTAAGATCTCTTTGCTTTTAGCCAGCATAATCTCCCTGGCCTGTGTCTCTTGTTCAATAATCTGCCGGATTAAGCCATTAATATTCTCGATAATCTCAGTTTCGCTATGGCCTAAAGAAACCTGATTAGAAATCTGAAAAAAATTGCCGCTGGCCTGTGTCCCTTCTCCATAAAGGCCGCGCGTGGTAAAACTCAATTTGGCGATGGCGGCCAATACCCGCTCGATCTGCCGGCTCATCACCAGTGCCGGTAAATGCAGCATCACGCTCCCGCGCATACCCGTGCCGGTGTTCGTCGGGCAAGCCGTAAGATAACCGAAATCCGCCAGATACGCGTAATCCAGAAACTTAGCTAAAGCATCATCAATACCATTAATAATCTCCCAGGCCTCGAAAAGATTAAAACCCGACTGCATAAGTTGAATCCGTAAATGATCCTCTTCATTGATCATTACGGCGATATTTTCTTCATCATTAACCAATACCGCTTTCTGCTCTGTCTTCTGAGTATGCTCAATAGACATCAGGTGTCTTTCGACTAAAAACTGCTTATCAATACTGTCTAAATTTGCCAGGACAAAAAGCGTGGAGTTCTTAAGCAGCGGGACTTTTTCTATTGCCTGGCTGATTTTTTCCATAATCGCATTTAACTGCGCCTTAGATGCCCAATGCGGAAAAGGAAATTTATTGAGATTCCTGGCCAGGCGTATTCTACTGGAGATAACCACATCCGAATGCGGCCCTGTCCCCTTAAGCCATTCGCTGGTATGATTGATTAAATCATTAATTTGCATATTATTATTCTTTTTCCTTCTTGCCTTCCATTTCTTTGATTTGATCGCGCAGGCGCGCTGCCTCTTCAAAAGCCTCTTGGCGAATGGCTTTTTGCAATTGGTTTTTTAATTCTTCCAAGCCGGCTTTCTTTTTATAAAGCTTAGTAACAACTTTTGTCTTAGCCGGATTTTTACCAATATGCTGATTTGAGCCGTGTATACGTTTTAACAAAGGGGCCAGGTATCTGCGAAAAACATTGTAACACTCCCCGCAACCCAGCCGGCCGATCTTTTTAAAATCCGCGTAGGTCAAGCCGCAGCTATGGCATTTCATCGTAACCATCTCTTCTTCTTTACTGGAAGGCTTCTCGAAATCCGCCATACCCGCCAACAGGTCACTTAAACCAAACTGCTGTTCCATAGCCGCGCTTTTATGCCTGGCGCAGTCTTCACATAAATGCAGCTCATTCATCTGCTCATCAATGATCTCAGTCAAATGCACGGTGGCCGGATTTTTACCGCAAACATCGCAAAGCATTAGTATTTTACTCCATTTTTCGCAGTGAGCTCTTTAAATTTCCGCATCAGGTTCAAGGTAATTTTCCCCGGTTTGCCCTGGCCAATAACCCGGCCATCCACTTTGACTACGGGAATAACCTCGGCGGCGGTACCGGTAAGAAAACACTCGTCCGAAATGTAAACTTCATGGCGCGTAATTACATGTTCGTGCGCCGGAAGCTTATGCTTTCGGGCAATTTCTAAAATGGAATCGCGGGTAATCCCGCGTAAGGTCCCCATGCACTGCGGAGGAGTATAAAGATGCCCATTTTTGACCACAAAAATATTATCTCCGGTGCACTCCGCCACATACCCTAAAGAATCCAGCATAATTGCTTCATCGCAGCCGGCATTGGCTGCCTCAATTTTAGCCAGAATATTATTTAAATAATTCAAAGACTTGATCTGCGGGTTAAGCGCTTCCGGTAAATTACGCACCGTAGGCACGGTAACAATCGTTAATCCTTCATGATAAAGCTTCTGCGGATACAAAGCAATTTTATCAGCGATAATAATAATTGTTGAGCCCTGATTACATTTCCGCGGATCAAGGCCCAGGTCGCCTTCTCCGCGAGTAACTATCAGGCGGATATAAGCATTGTCTAATTTATTCGCCTTCAGCGTCGAAATAACCGCCTTAATCATCTGCTCTTTGGACAGAGGGATCTTTAACATAATACTCTGGGCAGATTCAAAAAGCCGGTCAATATGTTCCTGCAATTTAAACACGCGGCAATTATAGGAACGGATTCCTTCAAAAACCCCGTCGCCATAAAGCAGGCCATGGTCAAACACAGAAATATTAGCGTCCTTTTTATCATAAAATTTTCCGTTAATATAAATCTTCATAAATTCCTCCCTATTTTCCGTCATCCTGAGGGCCGAAGGCCCGAAGGATCTAGATTCTTCAGTCGCTTCGCTCCTTCAGAATGACATATTTATAGTATCTACTAATTTAAAATAAGCCCATCCTTCAAGCGCATCACCCTGGCAGCGCCACTGGCAATCTCCTGGTCATGAGTAACCATGATAATCGTAAGCTTCTGACTCCGATTAAGCTCGATTAAAAGCTGCAAAATCTTTTTGCCGTTTTCCGAATCCAGATTTCCTGTCGGCTCATCGCAGAGCAAAAGCTGCGGATGATTAATCAATGCCCGGGCAAGTGCCACCCTTTGCTGTTCTCCTCCGCTTAAGGCGCTTGGCCGGTGTTTAAGCCTTCCTGATAATCCTAATCTTTCTAAAAGCTCAAGCGCCGCCCCTAAACTTTTTTTTCTTTCCCACCAGGATTTCAAAATTCCCGGTAATAAAACATTTTCCAGGGCATTTAATTCCGGCAAAAGATGGAAAAACTGAAAAACAAAACCTACCTGTTGATTACGAAAAGCGCTCCGGGCATTTTCGTCTAAGGTATAGATATCCGTCCCTTGAAAATAAACCGCGCCGCTTGTCGGATTATCCAGGCCCCCTAAAATATGCAGGAGCGTTGATTTACCTGCCCCCGAAGGGCCTTGAATCACTAAAAATTCACCCTGGGCAACGGTAAAATTTATATCTTTTAATACTTCCAGGTTACTGGAATTATCGCGGTAGCTTTTACCAATCGCGCTGGCTTTGACTATCGGGTTACTCATGCCTGACCGCCTCACTCGGAATGATGCGGCTGGCATAATATGCCGGGTAAATACTGGCCGCTAAAGTTATCACCAAAGCAGAAATTACGATTAAGGTTACGTCACTCATATTAATATTCACCGGAATACGATCAAAATAATAAATATCTTTTGGAATCAGGCTTCTGCCGATAAGCTTAGAGATAATTTCTACCACCTTATCTAATGAAAACGCCAGGCTGACCCCGGCAGCCAGGCCCAGAAAAATACCGGTAATGCCAATGGCCATGCCTTGAAAAATAAAAATCTGCAAGATGCTCTTGGTCTTGGCCCCCACAGAACGTAAGATACCGATATCCTTAATCCGGCTCATTACCGACATAATTAAAGTGCTCACGATACCGAATGCCGCCACCACCGTGGTCATGGTCACCACGATAAACATAACGATCTTCTCAAGTTTTAAAGCTTCGAGAAAATTCTTATTCGCGTCTATCCAGGTACGTACCTGGTAAGGGCCAAAACCCGATAAGTCCCGGTATAATTTCTCCTTGATACTTTCGACTTTATAAACATCCCGGACACGAACAGCAATACCGCTGACTACGCCGGGCATTTTGTAAAAATCCTGCGCCCCCTGAATACTCGTTAAGACTAAGCTGGAATCATACAGGTACATTCCGCTATTAAAAATTCCTTTAACATAAAAATCAGTTTTAGCTAAAGTAACCGGGGAAATCAGGCTCAAAACCCCTCCCACCTCCAGGCCCAGGCGCAAAGCAAGTTCACTGCCTAAAGCCACCTCATTACCCGCCAGAAAATAGCTCCCTAATTTTAAATATTCATTAATCTTAGATGTTTCTGTTTGCAGTTTGGAGTCGATACCGCGCACCTGAACTCCAAAAAAAGATTTGGCGGACTTAACCAAAGCCTGTCCATCGATAAAAGGAGACGCGCCCTGAACATAAGAAAAAGTTTTTAATTTGTTAATTACCCCGGCTGAATCCTTGGCGCCGTTATCAAACTCCAGCGACAGATGAGCATTCGTACCCACCATCTTTTCCTCGAGGAACCGGTCAAACCCGCTCATCACCGAAATCACCACGATTAAGACCATTACCCCGATCGCAATCCCGACGATAGAGATTAACGCCGTAATCGAGATAATTTTCTCTTTCTTACCTGCCCGCAGATATCTCTGGCTAAGCCATAATTCTGAAAACATATCACGCCTTATTCTCTGCTTGCGCGCGCAGGAGAGGAAATAAAATTACGTCCCTGATTGACGGCTGGTCGGTAAGCAGCATCACCAACCGGTCAATACCGATACCCAATCCTCCGGCCGGAGGCATACCATGCTCTAAAGCCAGGAGGTACTCTTCATCCACGTTCTTCTTTTCCTCAGTATTAAGGCCCTTAATCTCTTCCTGGAAACGCCGGCGTTGTTCCAGAGGATCATTTAACTCAGAATAGGCATTGGCAATTTCCATCCCTGCCAGATAAAGTTCAAACCTTTCAGAAATCAAAGGATTATCTTTTTTAGCCTTGGCTAAAGGGCAAAGACTGGTAAAATAATCCGTAATAAATACCGGATTCGTCTGCAGGTCCTGCTCCAGCGCATCTTCCACGATCTTATTTATCTGAGAACGGCTCAAGCGGTTTTTATCCTTCGCCAATCCCTTAGCCTGCAATTTATCCAACATTACCGCTGGATCATCCTGCGGCTCTATGCCAAACTTATCTTTAACCAGGCCGGCAAATGACTGTCTATTCCAAGGAGTTTTAAGATTAATAGCTTTGCCCTGATAAGACAACTCCTCTTTGCCTAAAACTTCCCTGGCCAGATGGCAAATTAAATCCTGCGTTAAATTAACCATGTCTTCATAGCCGGCATAAGCCTGATAAACTTCCAACATGGTAAACTCCGGATTATGCCGGGTGGATACGCCTTCATTGCGGAAAGAACGGTTAATCTCATAGACCCGGTCAAGGCCGCCTACCAAGAGGCGTTTTAAGTAGAGTTCCGGGGCAATCCTTAAATATAAATCCATGCTGTATTCATTATGAAAGGTCTTAAAAGGCCTGCCTGCCGCGCCTCCGGCGATATCATGCATCATGGGAGTTTCCACTTCCAAGAACCCCCTGGCGTCTAAAAAACTCCGGATCGCCTGAATAATTTTTGCGCGTAATAAAAACACCTTTTTTACATCTTCGTTGGAAAGTAAATCCAGATAACGCTGCCGATAACGCAGCTCGACATCCTTTAGGCCGTGCCATTTCTCAGGCAGAGGCCGTAAAGCCTTAGCCAGTATCGTAAAATCCTGGACCTTAACTGTAAATTCTTGCGTATGCGTCATAAAAAGTTCACCGCTGACGCTTAAGATATCGGCGATATCCAATTGCTCAAGCAATGCCGCCTTCTCTTGGCCCACAACATCCCGCTTAATATAAAGCTGGATCTTACCGGTAGTATCCCGAAGATCCATAAAATTGACTTTACCGTGCGCCCGATTAGCCATAACCCTGCCGCAGAGAGTAACTTGTTTACCTTCTTGGAAGCTGCTCAAAGCCTGCGTAATCGTGATATGGGCAGGCACATTTGCGGGATACAAAACCACATTTTTGCTTCCCAGTGCTTCCAGTTTAGCCGTTCTCTGTTGTATAATCTCATGAATATCCATAGTTTAGTAATTATATAGTATATTTAGGGTTGTGTCAAAAGAAAACGTTTCAACAGTAGGGGAGAGAGACTATTTCCTCGCGAAATTTGTCCGTTTTGTCCGGTCTTTTTTGTCCCAAAATCTCCTATCTCTATTAAATTTTGAGAGTTACAGCTTGTCCAGTTCAAAGCACCGGACATTTTAAAATGTTACGACCTTATCGCTCTCTTTGATAATCTCATACATGTCTTTCGTGTATTGATCGGGCACATTTCGGTACTTTTTTATCTCTTTTCTCCTTCAACGTTCTAATCGCCCAAGAGTTACTTTGTTGTCAAAATTTTAGGCTTGTCTGGAGATAAATCATTACTATTTGGCATGAAAAAATAAATATACAAATACTGAATAAACCGCCACTAAAATTAACCCTATAACAATCTTATCTGTTCGCTTTAGCTGCCCCATCTCTTCCTTTTGCTGAGTTAATTCTTCTTTACTCATTCTATTTCTCCTTTTTAGTGTTTTAATCGCCTTATAGTTTATTCTTTACTGCTTGAATAATTCCTTGTTCTACTTGGGCATTATCCAACTCAAAAAGACGAACATTAAGATTATTTACTCCAAATCAACCAAACAAACAAATAAGAAGCAGCCACTGCTGCAAAAGTAAAGGGAATTCCGATTTTCATAAAATCTTTAAACCTAACTTTATACCCCTCTTTTTTAAGCAAACCACAGGAAACAATATTGGCTGAGGCGCCAATTGGGGTAATATTACCTCCCAAACTTGCACCAATAAGTAGGCCGAAAAGAAACAATGAAGGGTTTACATCCAACTTATAAGCCATTTGACCTACGACAGGAAGCATAGCCGCTAAAAAAGGAACATTATCTACAAACGCAGAGATAATCACGGAAATAAATACGAGTAATGTGTAACCAAAGAAAATATTTCCTCCGATTATATTTGATAAAGATTGAGCAAGGTTATCTGTCCATCCGGTTAAAGTAAGGCTTCCAACTAGAATGAATATACCTACTAGGAATAACGCCGTATCCCAATCCAGTGATTTAATCAGTTCAGATACTCTTCCCCTATTTGATACTTTCTCCCACACTACTGAAATAACCCCGATAATCATACAGATAATTCCCGCAGCAGAAGTAAACCCAGCATCAAAGAAAGAGGAAGCTGCAAGCAAAACTATCAGCACTACGAGCAAAATAGTAGGAACCCATGAATGTACTTTTTCTACAGGTATGACTTTAACCTTATGCTTCTCCTTGCGAAACAAAAACATCAGAACAAAAAACGAAACAAAAGCACCCAATTCCACCGCGAAAAATATACTCGGCTTTCCTCTATAAATAAAAAAATCACCGAAATTCATTTTCGTAAAACCTGCCAAAAGCATACTAGGGGGATCCCCAATCAATGTTGCCGCGCCTTGTAGATTGCTCGATATCGCAATCGCAATCATCATTTTTATCGGGTTTAGGTTGATTTTACGAGCAAGCGTCAAAGCAATCGGAGCAATAATAAGAACCGTTGCCACATTCTCCACAAATGCAGAAATAAAACCAGCAAGAGCGCACATAAGCAGAATCGCCCAAGCAGTATTCTTTGCCCGATCTACAATAATCTCAGCAATAACGGCAGGCACCCTGCTCTTCATAAAAACATCCGCTACGGCTAATGTCCCCACAAAAATACCCATAACATTCCAATTCACTGAATAAAAAGCCTCAGGAAATGACAACACCCCGGTTACTAAGAGTAATCCCGCTGCACTGACCGCAACCAGAGACCTTCTTCCGGGAAATACCACGAACAAAACGTAAGCCAAAACAAATAGAATAAGTGAAATAATGTTTCTATCCATTCCTATTTATTAACCTTATCTAAAGATGGGGTCTTCTTCTCTTCTTTTTTTTCTTTTTCTACCTGCCTGCTATTATTTATAGCAACACCAACAAAAATAATAAACGCACCCCCTAATAGATATACCGGCCAATTTTGTGCAAGATTTTCTAACATCTTTATTTCTCCTTTCCATAACTTCTATCTTCTTTATCACGATTGCTTTCTTCTTTGATCTTCTGTGAAAAAATTACAAAGAAAATTATAACTATGAAAGCAACAATAATAGGTGCTCAAAAACGCATGATATCGTACAATTTTTGCCTTTTCTTAATTGGAAAAACTTTGTTTTAGAATTTAAACCCACTAAACCCCATGAATGCAAGGCACATTATAGAAGCGACGATAAATGCCAAAGGTAAATTCTTCAATGCCTTGGGAGGATTGCATAGTTCAAGCCGCTCCCTTATACCTGACATTAAAAGCATAGCTAAGGTATAGCCAATTCCAACGCATAACCCATGGAATATCGAAAATATGAAACTTCCAGATATTGCCTTACTGTTTACAAAAAACATATCGATATTTAAAACCGCTACGCCTAATACAGCGCAATTTGTCGTAATCAGAACAAGATAAATGCCAAAGGCACGATAAAGAGCCGGGCTAGTCTTTCTTATTATCATTTCCACCAATTGCACAAAAGCAGCAATGATTAAGATAAAGACTAAGGTGCGTAAATATGTCAAATTAAACGGAACCAAAAGAAATCTATAGACTAACCATGTTATAGTAGAGGATATTGTAGTTACAAACGTAATTGCCATACTCATGGCAAATGCCTGTCTTGTGTCTTTGGATATAGCGACAAAAGGGCACAACCCCAGAAAACGCGACAGGATAACATTATTAACAAAAACTGCCGAGATAAAAATAGTTAAAAACTGCCCTAGATTCATTTTTACTCTTTCACATTATTTAATCGATCTTTTCTATTTTTAACTTATTTTCCACAAAATAAAAAAAACAATAAGACTAAGTACTGCCAAGCCCCAAATAAGAATCCCTGACCAATCTCTAGCTAAGTTTATAGTCATTTTAATCCCCTATCCTATCTATGCCTTATTTAATCTTGCTTTTTGCTTCTTATTTTTCTATTATTTATAAAATAAATAACTACCGAAACAACAATCGCAAGTAAAATCACTCCTAGATTTTGTAATATATTTCCCCGCATAAAACCTCCTATTTTTAAACCACTTTACTATTTTAAAATTTTCATCCTAAACCTGCCCTCTTCTTTCTCCTCTGCGTTTTTCTTCATCAACTCGTACTTGTTCTTGTCGTCTTTCTTCTCTGCGTTTTTCCACCTTACCCCGAATCTCATACGCACCATCTTCGGAAATTTCAAAAGTCTTAATTACAAAAAGCGCAGCAATCGAAGTTATAGTCGGAATACAAACATCAAATAATCTTAGCCACAATAAGGTATGCGGCGTTTGGGCCAATCCTAATTCCTGATGAAAGCCTGTAAAATTAATCAAAAATCCGGAAATAATTGATGCCAATGCTATCCCCAATTTTACCATCCACCAATAGACCGCGCCAAACATGCCTTCCCTGCGGGTCTCAGTAGTGAGCTCATCTAGATCGCAAACATCAGCGACCATGGAATTCATCAGCGTAAAAAGTGATCCTAAACCAAACGCAATAAAAGGTGCGGCAATCAGCAACAAATAAGGCTGATCAGGGTTATATCCTATCCATTTCAAAGCATAACCAATAATCGAAAGCGGAATCGTAATAAAAAAAGTATTTCTTTTTCCGATTTTAGTCGAAAGCCAAGTGGTCAAATAAATAACGCCCACCGTACAAACAGCGCTGAAGGTGCCATACCAGCCCAGTAACTGACCACCACCGGCATAAGCATTGTCTAGTATGCCTGCATTTTTAAAAACATAAAAGAAAACCACGTAAATCGTAAAAGCAGATGCCAACATAAATCCACCGAAAATCAATAAAGTTGCCGTACATAACTTAACAAAAGGTTTGCATTTTAGCGTTATCGCCGCACCATTAAAAAAGTCTTTAGTCACATTCAAAGGACCTCTCACATCTGGTTTTGGCAATTTATTAAAATATTCACGATTAAAGATGGCTGGCAAAATTCCGCAACCGATAACAATGCTCCCGATGATAATAGAAAGAAACCGGCCTCCTTCAACAATATCCGTAAACCACACCCGGTTATGCATAATTGCCCAGCACCAAGGAGCGATAAGCCAGGGCAATTGGCCGGCAAGATTACTCGCTCCCTGCAGGCGCGTG
>JAHIKK010000105.1 GCA_018897555.1 Candidatus Omnitrophota bacterium | reverse complement strand
CTGGGGTTCATCCTGTATCATCCTGATAGCTTCCATGGCTGCCGCTGGAACAGATGGCGGGTGAGCCGTTGTATAAATGAAACTCCGCGCTGTGTTGATAAGATAATCCTTAAGCTCCTCGGCCGTTGTACCAAGTTCTGCTACGGAGGCGGGAATTTTATCCCAACTTCCGCTGACCTTGGCTTTCACTGCTGGATTTAAAACCCCTTCAATATTCGAACCAAGATACGCAGGAATCATCAACGCGCGGCCCATGCAGACTAATTTCGTGTAGGGAGCGCCTAATGCCAATGCTTTGAATATATGGTCCTCGCGGGCTAGTCCTCCGGCAAAAGCCATATCCACCACCTTTTTACCTGCTTTAGCCAAGATCTGCGCGTACTCATAGGCTTTAGCATGTAAGAGTATGGACGGAACACCCCAAGTTTCCATCATATTCCAGGGGCTCATTCCTGTGCCGCCGCCTGATCCATCAATAGTCAACAAATCAAGCTTAGCCTCAGAAGCGTATTTGATAGACATGGCTAAAGCTTCCATCCCGTATGAACCGGTTTTTAATGATATTCTTTTATAACCGATTTTACGCAGATACTTAACCGCTTTCATAAAATCCGCCTCAACCTGGCTCTCCGAAGAAAGGCTGGTATAACCTAAGCGGCTGTGACGGGCAATAGATTTAATCGAGCCGGACTTAAAAGCATCCTGGACCTCAGGCAATGTAGGATCAGGATCAACCACATAGCCTCGTTTTTTAAGGAACTGGGCATACTCCAGGCTAGTGACCTGTATTTCTCCGCCGATACATTTAGCCCCCTGTCCCCACTTTAATTCTATGACTACCTTATCCCCATACTTTCCGATTACGTACTCGGCAACTCCGTTACGGGTATCCTCAACATTCATCTGCACAATAATTGCCCCGTATCCGTCATAATAGCGCAGGAATGTCTCGATTCTCCGGTCTAATTCCGGAGCTTTAATAATCTTGCCGTTTTTAATCTCCGCCTGTTTATCAATACCGACTACGTTCTCGCCAACCACAATCGGAATACCTACCAGAGCTGCTCCGGTAGCGAAAGATTCCCAATATTTAGCGGCCACAAAAGTAGAGCCCAGAGCACCGGTCATCATCGGTACCCTAAACTTAGTTTTGACTGCCTGGCCAAACTCCCCTTCAATGTTGACATTGGGAAAAATGCAATCATCTTCAGAATTTGAGAGGCCCTTAGGCAGCCCGGTAGCACCATAATTATAACCATTAATCCGCAGAGAATTATAAGCGACTCCGACATGGGTCGTATTTGCGCTTCCGGCAGTTGTAAAACTGTAATCCCTGGGGTAGAGGAGTTTTCTTCCTTTTAAACTTGAAAGCCAGGTCTCACACTTACCCATACAATCTACGCGGCAAAGAGTACACAACCCACTTTCACAGGGGTTCCCCCTATTCACTGTTCCTAAAGCATCATTTGTTTTCGGCCACTGGATCATGGATCAGCTTCCTTTCTCTAAAATTAATCAGATTATGCCTAAAAATAAGGCAGATAGCTTTAAAAAAAATAGACGTCCGCATTAAGTTTCCAGACGTCTTTGTCTTTAACCTTTTTTTATAAAATCTTTACCCGGCATCTTTGCCGGGCTTTATGGAGTGTCTAAATTGTATGATTATCATAATAATACTCAAAACAAAAATGTCAAGTATTATCAATAATCGACCGGGCGGCTTTCTTGGCCATGCCCATCGCCTCAATAATTGTACCTTCTCCCCCGACAATATCCCCGCCCGCATAAACCCCTTTAATTGAACTCTCCATACTTTCAGGATTAACGATAATATCCGCATCCTGGTTTGTTTTCAACTCAGGCGTAGCCTTAATTAAAAGCTGATTTGCTTTTAAGCCCACGGCCATCACGCATAAATCACAATCAAGTTCAAATTCACTTTCTTTAATCACTACCGGCCTTCTTCTGCCTGAGCTATCCGGTTCTGCCAGCTCAGATCTAAGGCAAATTAATTTTCGGACAAACCCCTGATCATTCCCCTTAAATTCTTTGGGCTGGGCTAAAAACTCAAATTTTATCCCTTCTTCTTTGGCATGTTCAATCTCCAGCCTGCGCGCCGGAAGCTCTAATTCTGTACGCCGATAAATTATGCGGACATCAGGTTTTAAGCCGCGCATATTCTGCAAACGTAAAGCGCTGCGCGCGGCATCCATCGCCGTATTTCCTCCTCCGATAATCAAAATATGTTCTCCGATATTTACCGGAGTATGATACTCCGGAAATTTATGCGCGGACATTAAGTTAATCCGGGTTAAAAATTCATTAGCCGAATAAACATTGCAGAGGTTCTCTCCCTTGATACCCAAAAATGACGGCACTCCGGCTCCTAACCCCAGGAAGATCCGGCTAAACCCCTGTTGAAATAATTCATCCAGAGAGACGGTCTTACCTACCAGAACATTAGTTTTAAATTCTACCCCTAACTTAGCCAAATAATTAATTTCATAATCAAGGATTTCCCGCGGCAAGCGAAAATTCGGGATGCCATACCTTAAAACTCCGCCGCAACTCTGCAGGCCTTCAAAAACAACTACCGCTGCCCCTTTTCTGGCTAATTCACCAGCATAGCATAACCCTGCCGGTCCGCTGCCAACCACCGCTACTTTTGTCTTTGATGACTTGGTATCTTTTTCTATCGGTGCCTCTAAGTTATTGCGCATTCCATAGTCGCCGACAAACCTCTCCAAAAAATGGATATTGATTGCCTCGGGGCTGCAATAGGCGAATTTGCTTTTATCCAACACACAAGCCTTGCGGCATTGGTATTCCGCCGGGCAGACCCGGCCGCAGATCGAAGGAAAATTATTCGTTTTACGGATAGTAAAATAAGCCCCGGCATAATCTTTCCGGGTAACCTGAAGGATAAACTCTTTAATATTGATATTTACCGGGCAACCCGAAATACAGGTGGGATTTTTACATTGGATACAACGGAAGCTCTCAGCTAAAGCCTCCTTTTCCGAATATCCTAATACTACTTCCTCGAATCCGCTTATCCTTTTATCAACAGCTAACTCTTTTGCTTCAATGGGTTCTTTTTTCATAATCAGGGTCATCCCCGTGAAAACGGGGATCTAAGACTCCCGCTTCCGCGGGAGTGACAATTAAGAAACATTCTTCAATTTACAGATATGCTTCTCTTTATCCAGATACATGGAATTTCTTTTTTCCAGTTCATCCCAATCAATATCATTTGCCGGAAACTCCGGGCCGTCAATACAACTAAATTTTACTCCTCCGGCAACTGTTACCCGGCAACAACCGCACATACCGGTGGCGTCAACCATTAACGCGTTAAGCGAAACTACGGTGTTTACGGAAAAATCCCGCGTGATCCGGGCTGCTTCTCTCATCATCGGTATCGGCCCCACCGCATAAACCAAATCATATTTACCCTTACTCAGCAAAGCGTTAAGTTTATCGGTAGTTAAGCCTTGTTCACCGCTTGAGCCATCATCAGTCAGGCAGTAATAATCCTGGGCTATGGCCTTAATTTCTGACGCGAGTATCAAAAAGTTTTTATTTTTCGCGCCCAGGATCACCGTAAGATTATTCCCCGCTTCCCGCATTGCGCAGGCAACAGGATAAATCTCCGCGATCCCCACGCCCCCGCCCACCAGTATTACTTTTCCAAAATTACTAATCCGGGTGGGCTGGCCCAGGGGCCCGGCTAAAGCATAAAGCACATCCCCCGGCTCCATGGCCCCTAAAATTCTGGTAGTTAATCCTGTTTCCTGGAAGACTAAACTAATCTTGCCGCTTTGTTTATCGCTATTTACAACGGTTAAAGGTATCCTTTCCCCTTTAGCCGTGGGAATGAGCACAACAAATTGCCCGGCTTTAACCTTAAGCGCAATTTCAGGAGCAAAAATATCCAAACTGATGATCCTTAAACCGCCGGCATCCGCTAATATACTTTTCCCTAATATCTTCATCGTCTAATCATTATAATCCCTTAAAACAATAATCCCAAATAAAATCAAACAAATTCATCCCGCGCCCCGCAATCAATATGCGTGAAAATATTTTTAAGCAGCTCTTGATCGTTTGCGCTTAATTCCCGGCTTAATCGATTAATCAAGCGTTCTCCGGATACCTTGACTTTATCCGACGCGAAATCTAACAGGTATTCCTGCAAAGTCACCAGAGCGTTTAAGCTGCATTTTCCCTTAATCGTCCCGGGCTTGGCCAAATTCATAAAAGCCTCACCCGTCCTCTGTTTGCGATAACAAGCAGCGCAAAAACTGGGAATAAAGCCCTTTTCAATCAAAGCCGCGACAACCTCATCCAGGCTCCGGTGATCCGCGACATCAAACTGTGTCGCGCTATTTTGCCTACTTTCTTCCGCAGGATGCGGAACACCCGCGCAATTCCGTTTAGCGCGGGGTGTTCCCGATGCATACCCTCCGGGCGCAGTATGGGATTCAGCGCTGATCTGAGAAACCCCCAATGATAAAAGCTCATCCCGCAAGAACGCCTCTTCCCGGGTGGATAGAATTATCCCGGTGTAAGGCACAGAAAGCCGCAGCACCGCTATTAATTTTTTAAAATCATTATCACTTAATTGATGCGGCGGATGAAGCGAAAATTCCGCGCCTCCTGCCGGTTCAATCCGCGGCACCGAAATTGTATGCGGCCCGACATTGAATCTTTTTTCCAGATATTGAATATGGCTCAGCATCGCCAGAGTCTCGAATTTATAATCATAGAGGCCGTAAAGAACGCCGATACCGATATCGTCAATGCCGGCGGAAAAAGCGCGGTTAAGGGCATCAAGCCTATTGTCCGGATCGCTCTTGGGGCCGCTAGGATGCACTTGGCGATAAGTTTCTTCATGATAGGTTTCCTGAAAAAGCTGGTAAGTCCCTATGCCGGAATTTTTAAGTTCCTTGAATTCGCTCTCACTCAACGGCGCGCAGTTAACATTAACCCGCTTAATTTTATTGCCCTTAAAATCCGCGGCGTAAATTGAAGCAATACTTTCAGTATAATAATCAATATTACTTTTTTCATCCGGCGCGCTTTCTCCGGCAACCATGAGTATGCGTTTGTGCCCGCGCGCAAGCAGCCATTCAGCCTGCTGTTTAATTTCGCCGGGATCCAAGGCCTTACGCTGGAGTGCTTGATTATCGGATTTAAAAGAACAATAGGCACAATTATTACAGCAGAAATTACTGATGTAAAGCGGAGCAAATAAAACTACCCGCTTACCATAAATTTTCTCTTTCACAAAACTAGCCGCGGCAAATATTTTTTCCAGAGAACCGACATCCTGAACTGCCAGCAGGGTTGCGGATTCTTCCAGCGTAAGCCTTTTTAAGGATTTGCTTTTATTGATAATCCCGTCAATTTTGCGGCGATCCGCTTCTGCGGCGGGCAATAATAAGTTATGAATTTTCTCTGCATTAATCTGCTTCATTTTAGGCTCTTTACTGCTTATTTTCCTTTGGTCTTAATTAAGACATTCACGAAATAAATAAGGTTTTCCAGTTCTACCTCCAGATTCACATTGTTTATCTGGCAATCATCGTTTCCCCGCAGTTGTATCGGGGCAAAATTTAATACACCCTTAATCCCTGCCGAGAGCATAATCTCAACTACCTGCTGGGCGGAGGTAGCCGGAACCGTAATAATCCCGATCTTAATATTGTTCTTACGCACAAACTCCGGCAGTTCCTCTAAAGGAAGAACAGGAGTTTTCTCTTTATGTTTGAATTTTAACGCGTCTATATCAAAAGCCGCGACAATTTTTATTCCTTCTTTTTCAAAACCCGGATAATGCATCAGAGCGGATCCCAGCTTGCCTACGCCGATAATCACCACTTTCTG
This sequence comes from Candidatus Omnitrophota bacterium, assembly GCA_018897555.1. Taxonomy (GTDB): domain Bacteria; phylum Omnitrophota; class Gorgyraeia; order Gygaellales; family Profunditerraquicolaceae; genus UBA6249. The sequence continues at coordinate 46,165 of JAHIKK010000105.1, read as the reverse complement.
CAATTCATCTTTGCCCAGAATAGTATTGATCTTTTCAATCAGCTCATCAATCTTATAGCCGCCGCGCTTATTTCCCGAAATATCAAAAATAGAAAAATCCTTGCGCACCTGAGAGGAAGTTACCTCTACGGCATCAGCTAAATTATCCGAAAAAATCCGCACGAAACCCAGTGACTTAAGGCGATAAAGCGCGCTCTTGTATTTAGAAAGCCGCATTATACAAAGTTTATTCGTTTTCATATTTTTCCTAAATTCTAACTACCTGCCTACTAACTGCTCTCTGCTGTATTTATACACTTAAATCCGCAGGTGAACGGCCTAAAGACATAAGCAGCCCGATAGTATCTTTAATTTGAACTTCGATGCTCTCTTTTTCATGAGCGCGTGAAGGATAAATACTATAAAATGGGCGATATTTAACCGGAGTTACATTTAACATCACTGAATTTGCTCCGGCAAGAAGCGCCTCTCTCCTGGCATCAGGATTAATTGTCTCTAAAGCCGTAGTCACCAGAATTTTAGCATGAGCGGGGTCAATTATACGCGTCAGAGCAATAACTTTAAGGATAATTTCTGCTGAGGCGGATGGGTTATTGGCAAACGGCGTTTGCGGATGGCTGATAAACGGGCCGAAGCTATACATTTCGGCATGTAATTCTTTAGCCAAAAGAATGTCATTTAAAATATCTTCTTCGCTTTGTTGCGGTAACCCGATCAGGCTGCCGGTAACAATCATATAACCCAATGCGTAAGCTTCCTTTAAATGCGCGATCCGGCTGGAAAGATCTTTACCTGCAGTGACCTGTTTATAGAGCTTGGGGTTGGATGTTTCAAACCGCAAAAGCAATCCCCGCGCGCCGGCAGCATAGAGAAGTTTAAGGTTATCCAACCCTACTTCTCCAAAACTAATAAAAATTAGAGCCGGCCAATTTGCTTTAATCTGACGCACAATCTCGGCAAGTTCTTCTATCCTATAACCGCTATCTTCACCGGACTGCAATAAAAGCGTCTTAAAACCGTGCTCTTCTATTGCTTGGCGCGCAGCTTCAAGAATTTCTTTTTGGCTCATCCGGTAGCGGGTAATCTGCTTATTGCCCTCAGCAATACCGCAATAAGCGCAAGCACAGCGGCAATAATTTGAAATCTCGATAATCCCGTGCACGCAGCAAGAGTTCTTATGATGTTTCTGGCGCAAGAAATTAGCTGTTTTAAAAAGAAGTTCTAAGGCCGGTTTATTTTTTTCTTTAATCAGAACCCGCAGATCCTCCCGGGAGAGCTCCCTGCCTTCTGCGGCATTATCCAATATCCTCAAAAATTCCTTAGAAACAGATTCCTGATTAAGGTTAAGGCGGGAAAGTTTGAGGTCAACCTCCTGCAGATCAAAAAAAGTCTCCTTCCAAACAGCCAGAATGCTTTTGGCCTCATCTTCCGGAATTTTCGCAATTGCATAACCGCCCTGGGCATAGATATAATCACCGATAGACAAACCATCCAGTTCGTTATAGGCCTTCCTCTTCTCGCCGAAGTAGTCTACCACCACCAGCTTATTATCAAACGCCTCTATTTTTCCCGGAATAGCATAACACATACAAATAGTAGTTAGAGAAAGTTGCCAACTTAATCACAATCAAAAGAAACCAGGCGTAAAACGCGCTGCTCTGGGATATGTTTTATGCAGAATTCAGCCTCTTGAAGCGGCGAATTTTTAGCCTTTTCTTTAAAGAAAAACTTCAGAGATTCCTCATTAATTTCAGTCCATTCCCCTAATTCCAAAAATACCCGTGTTACATTCCTGGCATTATGCAGCTTAAGATGATGTGTGATATCCTTAAATAAATCCTCAAGAAAATGAATCTCATGCATCTTTAAATTCCTCATTAATATGTCTAATCAGCGCATCGGCAGCAGACTTTACTTCGCCAGAAAGCCCTTCTTTATATTCTACGCTCTTAGGCTGAATACCGATAAAATAAATCTTCGCCTTAGTATCTTCATACAAAATACGGCTGACCACCGGCAAGGGAATGCTATGTGTGCTCAAAGAAACCCCCGGAATATGCTCGCCATCAATAAGGCGTATCTCACCGCAAGCGCCGCCAAAATCAGCGGCATCAATAAAAATAATCCTCTGCGCGGATAACTTTACCGCATCATCAATTATATTTTCCGGAGTATATCCAGCGTCAATCACGGATAGCCGAGAACTCTGCCTCAAACCAGAGGCAATATACGGGCCAACGCCATCATCAGCGCGAGAAAAATTACCTACGGTTATAATCAGCGTGCGCGGAAATTCTTTGGGAGTCAGGAAATTCGCTAAACTAGCGTCCAACAAATTTAACATTTAGGAAATGCGCGGAGCAGGAAATACACGGATCGTAGGCGCGTACAAGCATCTCCATAAGGAGAGTGATCTCTTCTTGGCTCTTATCAAGAATCTGAGGAACAAGTGCCGCCATATCCAGTTCGATATTATTTAAATTTTGCCCGGTAGGAATAATGCAATTCGCGTTCACAATTTTACCTTTATTATCAATTTCATAGTTATGAAATAAAATCCCTCTGGGAACCTCAACTGCGCCAACGCCATTGCCCGCTTTAACCGGGATAGTGCCCTTTTCATTAAGGCCAACGACAATCTCCTGGGAACAATCAACGCCTTTGGTTTTAAATTCCTGTAAAATCTCAATGGATTCCTCCAGTGAATGCACGCACTCAATTAGCTGAGCAACAGTATTTAAATAAGGATTATCTACTATAGGCTTCATTCCTAATACTTTAGCTAATTCTTTAGCCTGAGGATGAAGTTTATCGCAATTAAGATTAAAACGCGCCAGCGCCCCCACCGCATAAGACTGCCGGCTGGCCTTAGTAAACTTAGCGCTGGAGTGGCTGACGACAAACTCATTAGTAAGCTTGAGGTAATCTTTTTTGTTTAAACGTAAGCCATCCGTTGAGCCTATTTCCCCTGATAACATAGGGAATTCACCATGATCATTAACTAATCCTACATACTCGGTTTCGCGGCTAAATTGCGGAAAGGCAAAAGTTTTAGCTAATTCTACAGTTGCTTCCATATCCGGCCGCAAACCATTTAAGATTTCCAGCATACGATTTAATTCTTTTTCTCGCGGAAGCTTAGTAAAACCACCGACAATACAAGAGATCGGATGCACGTGCCTGCCCACCAGGATATCGCAGGCATCATTACAAGCCTTCTTCATCCGCAGCGCCCTGCGCACAACTACATTATGCGTTTGGATTAAAGGAACAAAGCTCTTTACCCCTAAAATATCCGGAGCAACTAATAAATAAATATGTAAAATATGGCTATCCAAATTCTCCAAATGCAAAAGAAGCTTGCGCAACTTAATGGTTTGTTCTGAAGGAATAAACCCTAAGGCATCCTCGGCAGCTTGTATAGAAGCCAAGGTATGGCCGCAAGCGCAGATGCCGCAGATACGGGAAGTAATATGCTGCGCCTCAAAAATTGAACGGCCGCGCAGCATCCCTTCGAAAAATCGCGGGCTCTCAATAATATCAAGACGGCACTCTTCTAATTTTCCATCTTTAACATTAACCACTATATTGCCATGCCCTTCGACACGGGTCAAATATTCAACATTAACCTTTATGTTTTTGCTCATCAATATCCAGCTCCCGTGGCTTATTATACATATTCATTTTATTCTCAACCCAATCTAGGGAAATATTATGTTTTTTCAAAATATCCATCTGCCCGTTCTTAGCGGGGTTACTTACCATTCCGCGGCAGCCATAACAAATATTGCCATTGTTAATACACCAGGAGTTACATCCTGCGCGCGTTACCGGCCCCATACAGCTGATACCTTTATCAAACATGCAAACATTTTCATTAAAACGGCATTCAACACAAACCGCGTAATCCGGCACAACATAGGACAACCCGGCTAAAGCGCATTTCAAAACTTTTACGAATTCCGGCTGATAAACCGGGCACCCATGCACAAAATAATCAACCTTGACTATTTTGTGCAGCGGATGAGTAGGAATTGTTTCAAAATATTTGGCATCCTGCTTATAGACATATTGCTTAATATCTTCCAGGTCAAAATTATTTTTCATGCCATTGATCCCGCCGATGGTGGCGCAGGAACCATAAGCAATCAAAACTTTAGCTGTAGCGCGAATTTTCTTAATCCTCTCCACATCATGAGTAGTAGTAATGCTGCCTTCGACAATAGCTACGTCGTACACCTCGCTCTTCTCGCTCATCACCTCGCGAAACATAACTACATCAATAAGGCCGAGGATATCCAGAAGAGCTTCGCCAAAATTAGCCACTTGCAGCTGGCATCCCTCACAACAAGAAAAATCAAAAAATGCAACTTTAGGTTTACTCATTACAACGCCTCTTTATTGCCCTTAATCTGATCGTAAGAAAATACCGGGCCGTCTTTACAACAATAATACTGCGCGATCTGGCAATGCCCGCATTTTCCAATACCGCATTTCATATGCCTCTCTAAAGACACATAAATTTGTTTTTCCGGAATCTCCTTCTTAAGAATTTCCAGGAGCACAAACTTATACATAATCGGCGGCCCGACAACGATGGCAAAGGTTCTCTTGGGATTAAGGTTCACTCCGGGAATAAGTGAAGTGATCAATCCAATATTACCTTTCCAGTCAGGGTCAGCTTTATCTACCGTGCAAGAGAAGTTAACATCCAGCCTCTTCCCCCAATCATTTATCTCATTAGCAAAAAGCAGGTCCGCGGGTTTTTTACAACCCAGAAGAATATGCACCTTGCCGAAATCCCGGCGGTTATCAATCACAAAATTAATCAACGAACGTAACGGCACAACCCCTAATCCTCCGGCAACAAAAAGCAGGTCGTTGCCTTCTAAGATCTGCACCGGAAACCCGCGCCCAAAAGGCCCGCGAATCCCCAAGGAATCCCCTGCCTCCATTTTATGCAAAGCATTGGTCACCCTGCCGGCATTACGCACTACCAATTCAAAATAACTGCGCTTAGTCGGTGAAGAAGAAATAGATATCGGCGCCTCTCCTATACCTAAAAGAGAAACCATCACAAACTGCCCCGGCTCATGATCCAGGCTGACTCCCCCCTCTAAAGCAATCTTGAAATATTTTTCTTGAGCAGTCATCATGCGCGCTTCCAGAATCTTAGCCGGAGCCACAATATATTCGGATTCTTTTAATTCAATACGTTTCACTTGGTTTCCTTCGCTAAATCATTAATTGTTTCTTTAAGTTTAATCTTCGCCATACAGGTACGCGAACACCTGCCGCAGCCGGTACAAAAATAACGGCTATATTTATCCACCGGATATTTAAATTTACGCATATAACGATGGCGCTGGCGCTGGGAACGCTCTTTACGGAAATTCTCATTACCCGCGACCTTAGCAAACGGTTCATTCTGGCAGGAATCCCAATTCCGGTAACGCACTCCGGTATTTAAATCCAGGTTTGGCTCATCAATAATATCAAAACAATAACAAGTCGGGCAAACATTGGTACAATTACCACAGGCAACACAACGCTTATTTAAATCTTCCCAAACTTTACTCTCAAAGGCAGAATCAAAAAGGATTTTAAGATTTTCGTGTTTTACGTTAACCTCATCTTTAAAAATAGAACGCTTCATTTGCCGCAAAGATTCAAGCGATTTTAGCGTCTTGGCATCTGCGGGCTTAAAAACTGCCGCCTTACTTACTAACTCCTCCCCCAACATAGTATTAATATGCACAATAAAAGCATCCCCTAAGTCCGTAAAAAATAAATCGTAACCGCCATTAGGAAGATGATTTTCCACAACACAACAACTGGCATATTCATCACAATAATCATTACACTCCAGGCCAATAATCGCAATTTTATTCTTGCGTATAATATAGTTAATATCTTTAGGCTTATCCACAAAAACCATATTCAGGCATTGTATACCGGCCAGATCGCAGGTATGCACGCCAAAAATAACCATCTTCTCGTATTCTAAAATAGCATTTAACGCGTTCTCCCGTTTATTATAAGCAGTTAAAGTTTCCCGGGGAGGAAGAAAGTATTTTTTGGGCGGTAAGATCGTCGGTATATATTTAAGGGAGATCTCTTTTCCGGATATGACTTCCTGGAAAGAAAAATTATTGTAACCCCGGCTAACCGGAGCGACAACCTTTTGCGTTTGCGCTAAAGAGCTGATGAACGCGTCAAAATTTTCTTTTTTTAGTACAACGAATTGTTGCATCTATGCCTCATCTTTTAAAAAATCAACCTGCGGGCGAAATCTTATATATTGTGAATATTATCACAAAAGTAACTTTTGTCAAACGTTTTATTAAGTTTTTTTTTAATTAAAACCCAAATAATTCTTGCTATTTTATAATGAATACTATATACTTTTCCTTTAATAATTGTTGGAGGCTGAGCAGTATATATTTAAGTATATCCGAGAAAGAGTTGTGCGCATGAAAAAACTACTCATTATTATCGTTACCGCATTAATTATCGCTTTCGGTGGCCCAAGAATCGGGCTATCCTCACACCAGGCGATAGTAGCGTCTATATTCTGCGTTTCCATTATGGGGGTATTGATTTACTGGGAGCTCCGGCTTAGCTTTGTTTTCTTAGGAGCAGGAGCTATGCTCCTTACGCGTTCAATTGACTTGGAGAACCTGATAAAGTTTGCGTCTTTGGACGTCATTTTGTTTTTGATTGGCACGATGATTTTAGTTGGCATGTTAAACGATGCGGGTTTTTTCTATTGGACTGTTACGCGCCTCTTAAGGATCAAAAACATAACCGGAGAAAAGCTTTTTATACTAATTATGTTTTTATCCGGAGCCTTATCGGGCTTAATGGGAGAAGTTGCTTCCATCATTATCATGTCAAAAATAATTCTGGATATATGCCATCTTATAGATATTGATCCGATTCCTTTAATTATAGCTTCCGTTTTAGCCACCAATATTGGTTCTTCGGGAACATTGTTTGGAAACCCTGTAGGCATCCTCATCGCTGCACGCGCAAATTTAACATTCGAAGATTTCATGAGAAATGCCTTTCCAGTCACCGTCATAGTTTTTATTGTAACTTTAGTAATACTCTCACTCTGGTACAGGAAGGTTATAAAAAAGATGTCTGAAAAACTCCTGCCATTAAGGGAAAACAGCTTTTTTATATCGCTCATATCAATATCTACAGATATCAAGACTAAAGTTAGTATAGGCATATTCGCTGCCATGCTTGTGTGCATTTTTTTCCATCACAGAATAGAAATATTCTTTAACCTCCAAGAGAACAGCATCCTTATGATGACTCCGATAGTGTTTGCGGGAATAGCCCTGCTTTATCGTCGCGACAGGATGCGCCATTATGTTGAGCGGGAAGTGGAATGGACTTCGGTTTTATTTTTTCTATTTCTTTTTGCACTAGCGGGAGCTGTAAAATTCAGCGGGGTTTCGGATATAATTGCGCGTAATTTAATCGGAAAGTTTAGCAATCCTGTCAGCTTATCCGCTGTGCTTATTTACTCCAGTTCAATTCTTTCAGCTGCACTTGATAATACAGTAGTGGTAGCTACATATATTCCGATTGTTCAGAGCTTGGGAGGCTTGAATATAAATATCAAGCCTCTTTGGTGGGCAATATTATTCGGGGCCTGTTACGGCGGAAATATTACTATTGTCGGTTCTACCGCCAATATTATTGCTATAGATATTTTGGAAAAAAGCCGCAACGTAAAAATAAGCTTCTTTCACTGGCTAAAAATCGGTTTGGTTGTGGGCATAATTACAACTACAGTAGCATATTTTTCTCTTATACTTCTGATACATTGATTCTCATCGCCAACTATTCTGTCTTAGTAGCAATATTTAAATTTTTAATCCCCAGTTCATTGAAGATATCTAAAAGCCCGACGACATCCTTAAATCTAACCATCTTATCCGAAAATAAAATAACTTCTAAGCCGGGATTATCCTGATGAAGCTTGGCCACCTCGGCCTTAAGTGTTTTCTTGGAAGTAATTTTATTATCCAAATAAATTAATCCTTCGCTGGTAATCATGACGCTGATTTGCCGGGCATCCTTGTTCGGTTCTCCGGTTTTTGAACTGGGCAGATTAACCTGGATATTTGACTGTATCACCAAAGGAGTAGTAACCATAAAAATAGCCATGAGTACTAAAATTATATCTGTGAACGGAGCAGTATTAATTTCGGTAAATGGCTTTTGCCGGCGGCCGGGATTTCTCATTTTTTTATCGCGCTAATTAAATCCATGGTTTCAGAAGCAGCCAGCTCCATATCCTTAATAAAATCGTCGATCTTCTTCATCGCATAATTATAGGCAGCTACGGCAGGAATCGCTATGGTCAAACCCGCAGCCGTAGTAGATAATGCCTCCGATATTCCGCCGATAATCACACTTATGCCGCCGGAGCCGCTGATGGATACATCGTTAAACGCCCTGAGTATTCCGGTAATTGTCCCTAAGAGGCCGATGTAAACCGCAACGCTTCCGATTGTACCAATCACTGAAGTAAAACGCTCAAGAATGACGGTTTCAATAATAACCTGCCGCTCCATATTATTGGAGATCTCTTTTTCGCTACAGTCAAAAAAACTTAAACCCGCGTAAACTACCTGGACAAAAGGAGCGTCGGCAGCCTTACACATCTCTAACGCCAGTCTCACCCCTCCTCTTTTAAGTTCTTGGCGGATTTTTAACATAAAATCCTTACGTTTTAACTTAGCTTTATAATGATAAAAAATATACCTTTCTAAAATGATGGCTATAGACACTACCGATAAAACCAAAAGCATCACCATGGTCACGCCGCCAATTTTAATCAAATGCCAGATATTCATAACCAAAATCCTCCTTAGCTTACTAACCTGTAATCCCGAGATTCCATCTGAAAACAATATAGCACAACTGGGATTTAAATTCTAGCCTTTAGATACCTTCTTCTTTATCTTCTAACTTAAATTTTTAAAAAAGTTGAATTTTATAGCGGCGATAGGCTGGAATTACTCATCAGATGTTTATCTATGGCGTAGGCAGCGCGCCGGCCCTCGGCAATCGCCCAGACAATCAGGGATTGGCCGCGGCGCATATCCCCGCAGGCAAATACATTTTTCTTCGAAGTCATAAATTTCTCATCAGTTTTAACATTGCCCCGTTGGCCTAAATCCAGGCCCAGCTCCTGAATTAACCCTTTTTTCTCAGGATGCAGAAAACCCAAAGCCAAAATCACCAAATCCGCCTCAATCTCAAAATCCGACCCGGCTATCTCCTGCATCAGCGCGCAACCCTGGGCATCTTTTTTGAATTCTACCCTCACGCAAGAGAGTTTGGTTAACTTTAAACCTGAGCCGACAAACTTCTTGGTTAATACTGACCAATCCCTTTCTCCGCCTTCCTCATGGCTAGTCGAAGACTTAAGTAATAAAGGGTATTTTGGCCAAGGGAAATCCCCGGTGCGGCAGGTTTGGGGTTTAGGCATTATCTCAATCTGCATAACGCAAGAGGCCCCTTGCCTGTGCGCAACACCCACACAATCTGCCCCGGTATCGCCTCCGCCGATCACCACCACCCGCTTGCCCTTAGCATCAATTAATTTTTCAGCAGGAATCCGTTCACCCTGCACCCGGCGATTAGATTGAATAAGATAATCCATGGCAAAATGGATCCCGGAAAGATTCCGGCCGCCAATATTTAAATCCCGGGGAGTGCGCGAACCGCAGGCAATACAAACCGCGTCAAATTCCTGTAACAATTTTTGCGCGGGTAAATCCGCGCCTACATTGACATTGGCCTTAAATTTTATCCCCTCTTTGGCTAAAATCTTAATCCTGCGCCGGATAATCTTCTTTTCTAATTTAAACTCCGGGATCCCATAGCGCAAAATGCCGCCGAGAGCATCATCCCTTTCAAAAACCACAACTCGGTGGCCGGCAGAATTAAGTTGATCCGCGCAAGCTAAACCCGCGGGCCCTGAACCAACTACCGCTATATTCTTGCCGGTTCTTTTTCTAGGAATTCGCGGTTTAATTAATCCGTTCTTAAAAGCATATTCAATTATCCCCAGTTCATTTTCCCGGATGGTCACCGGGTCATCATTAATCCCTAAAACACAGGCATACTCGCAAGGTGCCGGGCAGATACGCCCTGTAATCTCAGGGAGATTGTTGGTCGCCCTAAGTAAACTTAAGGCTTTTTCCCAATGATCATGAAAAACAAGATCATTCCACTCCGGAATATAATTGCCGATGGGGCAACCGAAATGGCAGAAAGGCGTGCCGCAATCCATGCAACGCGAAGCTTGCTCTTGGCTCTTAGATTCAGAACACAAAAGATTAACTTCGCCAAAATCTTTAACCCTTTCACAAACCGGCCGATAATTACCCGGCTGCCTCTTGACTTTTAAAAAACCCTTGATATCACCCATCGCTATATTCCTCTAAATCTGGTTTTTTAACCGACATGCTTGCTCCTAATATGCGCTTATATTCTAAAGGCATAACTTTAATAAAAATATGAGCATATTTATAAAAGTTATCGAGTATCTGTTTTGCCTTTAAACTCTGAGTATGCCTATAATGATTGGTTAAAAACTGTTTAATTATTTCGATATCTGCAGCATTAAGCTTCTCTAGTACCACCATTTCCAGGTTACATTTTTTCTTAAAATCACCATCTACATCTAAACAATAAGCTACTCCTCCGGACATACCGGCCGCGAAATTTCTGCCGGTTCTACCTAAAATAACCACTTTGCCTCCGGTCATATATTCACAGCCATGATCGCCTACGCCTTCAACCACAGCATTTAGCCCTGAGTTTCTAATGCAAAATCTTTCTCCGGCAAGGCCCCGGATATAAGCTTCTCCGTTAATCGCTCCGTAAAAGGTAGTATTTCCGATAATGATATTTTCATCCGGCTTATAGCCGGCTTGCTTATCCGGGTAAATTATAATTTTACCTCCGGAGATACCTTTACCCACATAATCATTGGCCAGGCCCTCTAATACAAAAGTTATTCCCTGGGACAGGAAAGCGCCAAAACTCTGACCAGCTACTCCTTTAAAATTACATTTAATCGTATTCTCCGGTAAACCGCTCTCCCCAAACCTCCGGCAAACTTCACCGCTTAACATCGCCCCGGTGGCACGGTTAATATTATTTATAGGTAATTCTATTTTTACCCCAATAGAGGTATTCGCATCGATGCGGACGTTTAAACGTCCACTTCGTTCTGCTTCCAATACAGGACGAGCCAATTCTATGAGTTTTATATCCAGAACATCGCTTATCCGGTGATCCTGCGGCCTGCAAAAATGCGTAATTACCGATTGCGGCATTTGCGGCGCATAAAGAATTTTAGAAAAATCTATCTCTTTTGCTTTCCAGGGTAATATTCCCTGATTTAACTCCAGCAAATCTGTTCTTCCTACCATCTCATCTAATTTCCGTATACCTAAAGAGCTCATTATCTGACGTAACTCACTAGCGACAAAAGTAAAATAATTTATAATATACTCCGGCTTTCCGCTAAATCTTTTCTCTAAAATTTCATCCTGCGTGGCAATGCCTACTGAACAATTATTTAAATTACAATGCCTGAGCATTACACATCCTAAACTGATTAACACCGCAGTAGAGAAACCGAATTCTTCGGCACCCAATAATGCGGCGATGGCTACGTCGCGTCCGGTGCGCATCTGGCCGTCAGTTTGCAGGCGCACCCTGCTCCTTAAGTCATTTAAGACTAAAGTTTGATGCGTTTCTGAAAGGCCCAGCTCCCAGGGCAAACCGGCATGTTTAATTGAACTTAAGGGAGAGGCACCTGTTCCTCCGTCACCCCCTGAAATAAGGATCATCTCCGCGTGCCCCTTGGCCACGCCTGCGGCAATGGTGCCTACGCCGATCTCAGAAACCAACTTAACGCTAATGCGCGCGGCCGGATTCACATTCTTTAAATCAAAAATAAGCTGGGCTAAGTCTTCAATAGAATAAATATCATGATGCGGCGGAGGGGAAATTAAGGTAACCCCCGGAGTAGTGTAGCGGGTCTTGGCGATAATTGCGCTTACTTTATGTCCGGGAAGCTGGCCGCCTTCACCGGGTTTTGCGCCTTGGGAAATTTTAATCTGGATTTCATCAGCATTAACTAAATAATTAGTCGTTACCCCGAAGCGTCCGGAAGCCACTTGCTTAATTGCGCTTCTGGAAGAATCACCATTAGGCAGTGGAGAAAAACGCGCGGGATCCTCACCCCCTTCTCCGGTATTGGATCTTCCTTTTAATCTATTCATCGCCACAGCAATTGTTTCGTGCGTGGCGCGGCTAATCGAACCAAAGCTCATCGCCCCGGTAGCAAATCGCTTTACAATCTCTTCAACCGGCTCAACCTCATCCAGAAGAATTGGTTTCTGTGCCTTTAATTTCAGCAAGCTTCTTAAAGTCGTGGGATTCTTTGACTGATCATTAATTAAACTGGCAAACTCCTGGTATTTTTTGGCGTCATTATTGCGCACAGCATCCTGCAGGCAGGCAATGGTATCCGGATTCCAAAGATGAAATTCTCCGTCACGCTTCCATTGATAAACCCCTCCACTGGCTAAACGATCTTCTTTGACCGGTCTTGGCGGAAAGGCTTCCTGATGACGGATTAAAGTTTCCCGGGCGATAATATCTAAGGAGACACCGTTAATCCTGGAAACTGTGCCGCTAAAATAGTTATCGATCAACTCCTGGCTTAATCCCACTGCCTCAAAAATCTGGGCTCCCCGGTAACTCTGTAAAGTAGATATCCCCATTTTGGAAAGCACTTTTAAGATTCCCTTATCTATCGCTTTAATATAATTATATTGGGCTTTTTTAACAGACATACTCAATTCCCCGTCGGCAACTAAATTCTCCACTGCCCTCAAAGCAAGGTAGGGGTTAACGCAATCTAACCCATATCCAAAAAGCAGGGCAAAATGGTTGACTTCGCGCGGCTCAGCACTCTCTAAGATAATGCTGATCTGGGTGCGTAATGAACGCCGCACTAAATAATGGTGCAGGCTGGAGACTGCCAGAAGGCTGGGAATACCGGCATAATTTGCATTTACCCCGCGGTCACTGAGAATGATAAAAGTATACCCTTCTTTTATCGCCAACTCTGCTTGCCGGGATATACCGGCAATTTCTTTGGATAAATCTATTTTTTTTGCGGCGGGAAAAAGCAATGAAATAGTTTTGGTTTTAAAACCATTTATCTTTATTTTACGTATTTTCTCCAACTCAACATCACTGAGGATTGGACGGGCAACTAATAATTTTCGGCAGTGGTCTTCTCCGTCAGTTAAGATATTTTTCTCCGGCCCCAAATAACTGGCTAAACTCATCACCAGCTCCTCGCGGATAGGGTCGATTGCCGGATTAGTTACCTGAGCGAATAATTGCTTAAAATAAGAGAACAAAAGCTGCGGCTTAGGGGAAAGTACGGCCTGCGGAGTATCATTACCCATCGAGCCTATCGGTTCCTGCGCGTCGGAAGCCATCGGCTTAATAATGGTTTTTAAATCTTCACGCGTATAGCCAAAAGCTTTTAATTGCGCCAAAGTATTACTTTTATCTCTTTTAGGGAATCGATCGGCTAACTTATCCAATTCCACAATATTCTCTTTAACCCATTTTTCGTAAGGTTTAGCCTGGCTAAGCTCTTTTTTAATCTGGCTGTCTTCGATTATGCAGCCGGCTTGAGTGTCCACAAAAAATGTTTTTCCCGGTTCAAGCCTGCCGCAATACAATATCTCTTCGGCAGGAATATCCAAAACTCCCACTTCCGAAGCCATCACCACAAAATCTTTTTTGGTGACAATATACCGGCAAGGCCTTAAGCCATTACGGTCAAGCACAGCGCCGATGCGCTGGCCGTCAGTAAAAACAATAGCTGCCGGGCCATCCCAGGGCTCAATCAGACAAGTGTGATATTTATGAAAAGCCTTCACTTTTTTCGCCAACAAATTATTTTGCTCCCAAGCGCTGGGTATAAGCATGGAAATAGCATGCGGCAGGCTTCTTCCGGATAAAGTCAATAGTTCAAAAACATTATCTATCGTCGCAGAATCGCTCCCGCCGGGAACAATTACCGGGAAAGTTTTCTTTAAACCTGAGCCGAATAACTCACTATTTAAAAGGCTTTGACGGCTGCGCATCCAGTTAATATTGCCTCTTAAGGTATTAATTTCTCCGTTATGCGCGATAAATCTAAACGGTTGAGACAAATCCCAAGTAGGAAAAGTGTTGGTGGAATAACGCGAATGCACCAGCGCCAAAGCGCTTTTTATTTCTTTAGATTTTAAATCCAAGAAAAAATTCTCCACCTGATGCGGCATAAGCAGGCCTTTATAAATAAAAGTGCGGCTGGATAAGCTGGGGATATAAAAAAATGTTTTTTGTTTTATTTTCGATGCACGGATAATATTTTCAACCTGTTTACGAATAACATAAAGCTTTCTTTCAAAAACCAGGACATCCTTTATTTTTTTGTTACAACCGATAAAAACCTGTTCAATTTGCGGCTGGCTGTCTTTTGCGCTTTGCCCGATATCCTGATTATTTACCGGCACGCTGCGCCAACCCAAGAACGCTTGAGCTTGGTCCTGAATAACTTTCTCAAAAACCTTTTTGCAAAATTTACGCTCGGTAACATCTCGAGGAAGAAATACCAGGCCTGAGGCATATGCGCCTTCTTGGGGTAACTTAATCTTTGCCTCTGCGCAAACAGCAGCAAATAAATCATGCGGAAACTGGATAAGTATGCCTGCGCCGTCACCTGTCTTCGGATCTGCGCCGGTTGCGCCCCGATGGCTCAGCCGCCTGAGAACTTCCAACCCCTGTTTTACAATTTCATAACTTTTCTTACCTTTGATATTACAAACAAATCCCACCCCGCAGGAATCATGCTCAAACTGCGGGTCATATAGACCTTGTTTTTGCGGTAAATGTGTATATTTCATGTAGTTACCTTCCAACTGCCGGCATCAATGCCTAATTTTTTAATTTTGGCCGCATTACTGACAAAAAAAACGTTCACTTTGGCAAAAAAACAGTTTTAGCCATCATGAACGTCTATGTTCTTTTCGTTATAATTTAGACACTACACTGTGCCTGGCAAAACCCGTTAAAAGTTACTTTATGAATAACATCTCGCGATACTTAGGTAAATCCCAGGTATCATCAGGAACCACGCACTCCAAAGCATCCACGTGCTTGCGAATATGTTCCATCAGAGGCTTGAGCTCTTTAAAGTAAAGTTCAGCGCGCTTATCATTGCTTACTTTACTTGCCTTCTCCAATAACTTAATCATCTCTTTGGCATTACGGCGCACATAATAAATCTTAGAAACTACATCGCTTAAGTGTTCTTTTTTATCTTTAAGCGCTGCCGCCTCTATCTTCAGCCCTGCGCTTTTTTGCAACTTGGATAATTCATCCAAAGTGTTCGCTAATAAACTCTCGTATTTATAACCTGCCGGAACCACGGAAGCATTAACCATTTCATTTAAAGTATTGGCTTCAATCTCCAGGGTAAGATTATACATATGCACCCAAATGTGATATCGCGCAACCAACTCTTCTTTGGAAAAAACCTTGTATCTCTCAAAAAGAGCGATGTTTTCTTTTTTAGTTAAGGCTTCCAGTGACTCATAGGTAGCAGCAATATTCGGTAATCCGCGCTTCTTGGCCTCTTTGATCCATTCTTCTGCATAATTGTTTCCTTCAAAACGGATAGCTTTAGTCTCTTTAATCACCTTAGAGATTACCTGCAATACACTGGCATTAAAATCTTTGCCGGTAGAGGTGGCTTTCTTAATCTGTTCCGCGACATAATCTAAACTCTCGGCAATAATCGTATTGACTATGGCGATAGGCGTGGAGATATTCTGCGACGATCCGACAGCGCGAAACTCAAACTTGGCCCCGGTAAAAGCAAAAGGTGAAGTACGGTTCCTATCGGTGGAATCCTTGCTAAATTTAGGCAAACGGCCGATTCCAAAATCCATAATATCTGATTTAGAAACTTTCGACTTGACCCCTTTTTCAATCATCTCCAGAATATTGTTTAACTGCTCACCTAAAAATACACTAATTATCGCCGGAGGAGCTTCATTTGCTCCCAGGCGATGCTCATTCCCGGCTAAGGCTACTGAGGCGCGCAAAAGATCACCGTGCAAATAAACCGCCCTTAAAACCGCAGCGAGTATCGCTAAAAATTGCAGATTGTCTTCCGGGGTCTGGCCCGGGTTAAGCAGGTTATTGCCTAGATTATCCGCCAGCGACCAATTCAAGTGTTTTCCGCTCCCATTTATACCGGCAAATGGTTTCTCATGCAAAAGGCAAACCATATCATGTTTTAAAGCCACTTTTTTCATTAACTCCATCAGCAGCTGGTTATGGTCAGCGGCAATGTTTGATTCCTCAAACACCGGAGCAAATTCATACTGATGCGGAGCAACCTCATTATGCCGGGTCATCACCGGTATACCTACCTTATAAGCCTCTTGGGCTACTTCAAACATAAAATTAATT
Source organism: Candidatus Omnitrophota bacterium (assembly GCA_018897555.1). GTDB lineage: Bacteria > Omnitrophota > Gorgyraeia > Gygaellales > Profunditerraquicolaceae > UBA6249. The sequence continues at coordinate 29,572 of JAHIKK010000105.1, read as the reverse complement.
ACGCGTTCTTTAATCGTACCGAAATATTGATCTTCCAACTGCTGTCCTTTAGGGCTTGGCGCGCCGATTAAAGTCCGGCCGGTCATAATTAAATCCTGGCGCAAATTATAATAATTCTTGTCAATTAAGAAATATTCCTGCTCTGCTCCGCAGGTTGAGAAAACTTTATTTACCTCTTTATGCCCGAATAATTTTAACAAACCGATGGCTGCTTTATTCAAAGCTTCATCCGAACGCAAAAGCGGCAGCTTCTTGTCTAACGCCTCGCCGTGATAGGAAATAAAAATGGTCGGAATACACAAGGTTTTACCAAGTTGACTTTCTACGATAAAAGCCGGGCTGGAAGGATCCCAGGCAGTATAACCTCTGGCTTCGAATGTCGCGCGGATTCCTCCTGAAGGAAAACTCGATGCATCCGGCTCACCCTGAATCAACTTATTCCCTGAGAATTTTTCAATCACTTTACCCGGAGCGATAATGGAAATAAAACTGTCATGTTTTTCCGCGGTAAGCCCGGTCATCGGCTGAAACCAATGCGTATAATAAGTGGCGCCTTTGGCAATGGCCCACTCTTTCATGGCATCGGCAATCTCATTTGCCTGCGCTAAAGTTATCGTCTTGCCCTCAGACATCCAGGTCTTAAATGCCTCAAAAGTACCTTCGGAGATATGTTTCTGCATGGTTTCCATGCTAAAGGTATTCTCGCCAAAATAAGTAGAAACTTTCTTGGGCGACTCTACCTTGTCTAATTTTACGCTTTTAATTTTAAATAAAACTTTCTGCCTTATACTCATTTATTCCTCCTCACTATCGATTATTCCGTCAAGTTTAATTCTACCACAATTAAGTCAAAATAAAAGAGGCATTCTTAATTAACTCTATCCTTTAATTACAAGTAAAGAATCCTAAGCATTGGTAACCTGTTTTATTATCCTATGGCAACTGATCCGCGCTCTTCAGTACGGATACGTACACACTCCTGAAATCTTGGGACCGTTTCTATTTTTCTTAAAAAAATAGAAACGGTCCCACGTTTTTTATTCTAATATGGTGTACGCTCTCTCCCTATGCTGAGTAAGATCAAGCCCGATAAGCTCATCCTTCTCGCTTACACGCATCCTAAAGAAAATATCCACAAGTTTATAAATAATAAAAGTGGCGATAAAAGTATAACTAACTGCAACTGCCACCCCAACTAATTGTATCAACAGCTGTTTAGGATTACCATAGAATAATCCATTTGCCCCAGCCGGGTTAATTAGCTTAGAAGCCAATACCCCGGTTAAAAGCGTGCCAAGTATCCCTCCGACGCCATGCACGCCAAAAGCATCCAAGGAATCATCATAACCAAACCGCGGTTTAGTTACTGCCACCGCAATAAAACAAACAATACTGGCAGCAACGCCAATAATAATAGCTGAAATCGGAGTTACAAACCCGGCAGCCGGAGTAATGGCAACTAAACCGGCGACTGCTCCGGAACAAACACCGAAGATTGTCGGTTTACCGTTACGCAACCATTCAATTAAAGCCCAGCTTAAGCCCGCGGCGGCGGCAGCAGTGTTCGTCACTACAAAAGCATTTACCGCCAGGCCATTTGCCGCCAAAGCGCTGCCGGCATTAAAACCATACCAGCCAAACCATAAAAGCGCCGTGCCTAACACTACAAAAGGAAGGTTATGCGGAGATGGGGCATGTTCCAAACTTTTTCTCTTGCCAATAATAATAGCCGCAACTAAAGCTGCAATTCCTGCGCTGGTATGCACAACAATACCTCCGGCAAAATCCAACACCCCAAGGTTCTTAAGCCAGCCTCCTTCTCCCCAAACCCAGTGGCACAAAGGATCATAAACAAAGGTCGCCCAAAGCAAAGTAAAAACTAAAAAAGCTGAAAACTTCATCCTTTCAGCAAAAGCGCCGATAATTAAAGCCGGGGTAATCACGGCAAACATCATCTGAAAAACCATAAATGCCTGATGCGGAATGGTTGCCGAATATCCCGCATAAGGAGCTGCGCCCACCCCATTTAGGCCAAACCAGCTAAGGCCTCCCCAAAACCCACTACCCGGGGCAAAAGAAAGGCTGTAACCAAAAAGTACCCATTGTAAAGATAATAAACACAGAGCAACAAAACATTGCATTAAAACGCTTAAAATATTCTTACGCCTAACCATGCCTCCGTAAAAAAATGCCAGGCCGGGAGTCATCAACAAAACCAGGGCTGATGAAATTAAAACCCATGCTGTATCACCTGAATTCATTTTACTCCTCCTATTCAACCCCAATAAAACAAAAACGTCCCCACCCTTTCCTTAGGGTAAGGACGCCTTAGTCCTGACAAAATGAAAAAGTCTTCTTGCGGTACTTCTCCGCCAGAAGACTCCTCTGTCTCTTACTACAACGCTATATCTAAAATAAGTATACTCTATTATCTGCTTTTGTCAAGCAGGAATTTATTTTTTACCTCTTATGTCTTTGGCCAGAATAATGGCTTCTGCAACTTCGCGCATAGACTTACGCATATCCATACTTTGCTTCTGGATCAAACGATATGCTTCCGCGGGAAAAATATTGGCATCCTGGGAGAGAATATCTTTTGCCCGCTCGACTAATTTACGAATGGTAAGCGCCTCCTCTGCCGAACGCGCGCGTAAATTAAGTTCCGCATTTTCAATGGCAATTGCCGCCTGATTAGCCAGAGCCGTCAGGAGATCCAATTCATGCTTGGAAAATTTATGCTTCTTAGAAGTATAGCAGTTAAGCACTCCGATAACCCTGCCCTTTACTGCCAGCGGAACACAAGCCAAAGAACAGAGGCCTTCTTTCTTGGCTACATCCTGATTTAGATAACGCGTATCACCCCTAACATCCAGGATACATATCGACTTATTACCTTGAGCCACCACGCCGGCTATGCCCTCGCCTAAACGAATATTCGGCTTCTTATTATATGCCTCAGATATTGACTGCGTAGCTTTAACTATCAACTCCTTCTTATCCGGATCAAGGAGCATCAAAGAAGAAATCTTAGAGTTCATAATTTCAGCGGTAACCTGCACCACTAAACGCAAAAGCTCTTCCAAATACATTCCTGAAGTAAGTAGATTTGCCACCTTGGAAATAGCCTCAATCTGTTTTACATAAACTCCAAAATTGTCTTTTTTCTTAGTAGCCATTATATTCTCTTCTCCAAAAACCTCTTTATCCTGCTTAAGGCTTCCTTGAGATTATCCATACTCGAAGCGTAAGAAATTCTGATATAGCCTTCGCCGGGAGCTCCAAAAGCCGTGCCCGGAACCACCGCTACTTTTTCCTCTTCTAAAAGTTTGCGTGAAAACTCCAAAGAACTTAAACCCGTGCTTTTAATGCAAGGAAAAACATAAAAAGCTCCTTGAGGCCGAAAACATTTTAATCCCAAAGAATTTAATTCCGACACCATCAGCTCCCGCCTGCGGTTATATTCGCGTTTCATCTGCTCTACCGATCTTCTCCCGCTAACCAAAGCCTCTGCCGCTGCCATTTGGCTGGTAATCGGCACGCACATAATCGTATATTGATGTATCTTGGTCATCGCCGCGATAATTTCTTTCGGGCCGCAGGCAAATCCTACGCGCCAGCCGGTCATCGCGTAGGATTTGGAAAATCCGTTAAAATAAACCGTATTTTTCTTGGCACCCGGTAAAGTTGGAAAAGCAACATGCTCAAAATCATAAGTCAGGTCGCCATAAACTTCATCACTAATACAAAGTATTTTATGTTTTAATAAAACTTTATTTATATCCGCTAGCTCCTGGCGGCGGTAGGAAACACCGGTAGGATTGGTAGGATAATTTAAAACAATACCTTTAGTTTTCTTATCAATATGTTTCTCTAAAAGCTTGGGCGTAATTTTGAATCCATCTTTGGAAGTATCAATATAAACCGGGGTGCCGCCGGCAAGCTCGGTAACCGGCCCATAGGAAACATAGCTGGGTTGAGGAATTAATATTTTATCATTCGGGTTAATGATTGCCCGCAAGATAAGGTCCAGGCCTTCGCTGACCCCCACGGTAATTAATATCTCCTCATCCGGGCAATACTCCAGGCCATATTCACTTTTTAAAAAACGGTGAATTCCTAAACGCAGTTTATACAGCCCCTTATTTGAAGTATAACTGGTAAAACCCTGCTCGAGGGAATAAATTCCCGCCTCGCGAATCTGCCAGGGGGTAACAAAATCCGGTTCGCCTATTCCTAAGGAGATAACCTCCTTCATCCCCAACACTAAATCAAAGAATGCCCGGATTCCCGATGGCTGCATTTTTTCTACAACTTTTGATATTTGCATTTATTTCCTAATAGGATATCGCTATCCTTTTGTTCTCCGGCTTCTGCTTCAGGATTACTCCGTCTTCCTTATACTTTTTTAATAAAAAGTGCGTAGCTGTCCCGCGCACATTTTCCAGGCAGGAAAGTTTCTCCGCCACAAAATTTGAAACCGTATGCAGGTTCTTGCCTTCAACCACTACTAATAGATCATAGGTCCCACTGATAAGATAACAGCTGGTTACCTCAGGAAATGAATAGATACGCTGGGCAATCTTCTCAAAACCCAGGTCCTTCTGCGGGACAATGTTTACCTCAATTAATGCCCGGACTTCAGACTCGGAATCTCTAATCAAATCTTTATTGATTACCGCTTTATATTTTAGGATTACCCCCTCTTTTTCGTATTTCTTAATTGCCTTTTTTACATCCAGCGGTTCCTTCCGGATCATCCTGGCAATATCTTCTACGCTTGCCCGGCCGTCCTTCTCTAGAATTTCTAAGATCTCATCCATTTCCAGCTCCTTCGTTAAATGTGGCAAATATCCGCGCCTTTTCTTTTATGCTCTGAGTTTTTATACATGCGTATTACTTTATCCACTTTTTTGCTGCCGGCAACCTGTTTTTTATGGTTGCAGAATCTATCCAGAATATCATCTAATTCATTATAAGTTATGCCCATCTCCCCTTCATCGGTTTGGCCATGCCAGAGCCCGGCAGTAGGAGCCTTGGTAATAATATCTTGCGGTATTTTTAACTCTTTAGCCAACTGGCGCACCTGGCGTTTAAATAAATCCGCAATCGGCAGGATATCTACTCCGCCATCGCCGTATTTAGTAAAATACCCGACCAGGAGCTCAGATTTATTTCCGGTGCCGCAAACCAGATAATTTAGCTTATTCGCAAAATAATAAAGCGTGCTCATGCGCAGGCGCGGCTTAAGATTCCCCCGCGCCAGGCTGATTGCCCCGGGTAAAACTTTCAGAAAATTATTATAAACTGCGGATAAATCCACGAGCTTGGATTTAAGCCTTAACTTATGGGCAACTAATTTTGCGTCTTTTAAATCCTGCGGATTGCTGTTGCAGGGCATAAAAAGAACCAGTAAATTATTTTTACCCACAGCGGCCTTAGCTAAAGCCGCGACTACGGCAGAATCTATACCGCCGGAAAGCCCCAAAACTATTCCCTTGGCCCCGGAATCATTAACTTTTTGCTTGATCCATGAAATAATCTTAATTTTCATATTTAAATCACTAGAAGGGCATTCCCGTCCCGGTTACGAATAATTTAATTTATAATAGCACAACTAGTAACCGGGTCAAGGAGATAATGGCAGACCTATTTAAGCTCTTCAGGATGGTGCTTGACCACTTTTGCCTCAACCATATAAATTACATCTTCGGCAATATTAGTAGTGTGGTCACAAATCCGCTCTAAATACCGGGCAATGAGTAACAAGGCTACCGCCCGATCCGCGGTTTTAGGGTCACGCGCTAAGTATTCATTAATCAACTCGTCTTGCACTAAATTCCGCAACCGATCAGCCTCGGAATCTGCCAAAACAACCTGGCGGGCAAGATGAGCGTCTCTTTTTACAAAAGCGTCGATCGCCTGGCGTACCATATCCTGGGCAACCTGGGAAAGTTTGGGAATATCAACCAATGGTTTAAGCAGCGGTTTCTTCATTAATTCCAGGGATTTTTGTGAAATATCCAAAGCAATATCAGCAATCCGCTCTAATTCCGCGTTAATCTTCATCCCGGTAGTAATATATCTTAAATCCCCGGCCATCGGCTGATAGCGGGCAATAAGATCAATACATTTCTCATCGATAACCAGCTCTAACTCATCGATATTATTATCATTATCGATTACTTCTTGGGCCAGGCCTTGGTCCCGGCTTTGCAAAGACTCCACTGACTTAAAAATTGACTCTTGAGCAAAAACTGCCATCCTTAAAATATCTTTGTGTAATTCCTTTAGCTCTTCATCCAAGTGTCTTAACATTAAGCACCTCCTCTTTTCCCATTGTCATCCCCGCGAAAGCGGGGATCAGATTCCCGTTTCCACGGGAATGACGTAAACAAAACTGTCCCTAACCATATCTACCGGTAATATAATCCTCTGTTCTTTTATCCTTAGGATTAGTAAAAATATCCTGGGTTTTACCAAACTCTACTAACTCCCCTAAAAGCATAAAACCTGTTTCATCTGAAACCCGCGCTGCCTGCTGCATATTATGCGTTACAATTATAATTGTATAATTATTTTTTAGCTCACGCATTAATTCTTCAATGCGGCTAGTGCCTTGCGGATCAAGCGTAGAACATGGCTCATCCATCAGCAAGATATCCGGCTTAACCGCAATCAGCCTGGCAATACAAAGCCTCTGCTTCTGCTCCAGAGACAACGTCAACGCAGATTTATTAAGTTTATCTTTTAACTCATCCCATAAAAGAACGGACTGCAAACTATCCCGGACTATCTCATCAAGTTTAAATTTAGTCAGGCCCTCAGCATGCACCCTTTGGCCAAAGGCAATATTTTCATAAATCGACAGGGGAAAAGGATTAGGCCGCTGAAAAACCATGCCTACTTTTTTACGTAAACTAACTAAATCCGTTTCTTCAGAAATAATATTCTGAGTATCAATTAATACTTCGCCGCTTACCCGCACCCCTTCAATAAGGTCATTCATGCGGTTAAAAACCCGCAGCAGCGTGGATTTACCACAACCCGAAGGGCCGATCATAGCCGTAATCTGCTTCTGCGTGAAATACGCATTCACGTTGATTAACGCCTGAAAATCCCCATACCATAAATTTAAATTACTTACTTTGATATCCGCCATTATCCGAATTTCCCTCTGATATAGTCATCTGTGCGCTGATCGCTGGGTGCCGTAAATATTTTTTCCGTTTTGTCCAGTTCGACAAGTTCACCGGATAAGAAAAAAGCTGTGCGATCACCTACTCTAGCTGCCTGCTTAACATTATTCGTCACTAAAACTAAAGTGTAATCTTGCTTTAATTTAAGCATTGCTTCTTCTATTTTAGCGGTAGAGATCGGATCCAGCCCGGAACAAGGCTCATCAAATAAAATAACATCCGGTTCCACCGCCAAGGTCCTGGCGATACAAAGTCGCTGCTGCTGGCCTCCGGATAATTTGAAAGCGGAAACATCCAGCCTGTCTTTAACTTCATCCCAGATATATGCCTGCCTAAGCGAGCGTTCAACAATCGCGGAAATTTTCTGGCGATTCTTCTCTCCGTGCATCTTAACACCATAAGCTATATTTTCAAAAATGGATAAAGGTAACGGTAAAGGTAAAGCAAAAACCATGCCCACTCTCTTACGTAAAACCTCAACATCCAATTTTCTGATATCCGCTTTATCGTATTGCAGCCAGCCGCTCATTTTAAAACCAGGATACAGGTCATTTAAACGATTAAGCATGCGCAAAAAAGAAGTCTTTCCGCTATTCGAAGGACCGATTACGCTTAAAATCTCATTGGCCTGGATCTCAATGTTCACACCTTTTAAAGCATGAATCTGCCCAAACCAGATATTTAAATCTTTGGCGCTAAACTTTACCACCGCAACTCTCCTTTAAATAAATCTGTCAAATTTATTCTCCTTACCATTTTTTCTTTTTTCTAAAATTATAGCGAATAATTATTGCTACCAGATTCATCACTAAAACTAAAAATAATAAAACTAACGCCGTGCCATAACGCACTTTTTCATCGACATTGGGCACCTGGGTGGAAATTACATACAAGTGATACGGCAACGCCATGGCCTGGTCAAAAATAGATTTGGGCAATCGCGGCAGGTAAAAAGCCGCTACCGTAAAAAGTATCGGGGCTGTTTCTCCGGCTGCCCGGCCTAAGCCCAGGATCGTACCGGTTAAAATTCCTGGTATGGCATTGGGCAAAACAATATGCCTTATCGTCTGCCACTTGCTTGCCCCCAGCGAAAGGCTTACTTCCCGGAATGACTGTGGAACACTCTCTAAAGCCTCGCGGGAAGTAGTAATAATTATTGGTAAGATCATTATCCCCAAAGTCAGGGAACCGGATAAAATCGAAGCGCCGAATTTCAAAAAAACTACAAACAACGCCAGGCCAAACAAACCGTAAACTACCGAAGGCACTCCGGAAAGGTTGATAATTGCCAGTTTGATTATCCGGTTAAGCAGGTTTTCTTTAGCATATTCACTCAAATACACAGCAGCCAATAATCCCATCGGTAAAGCAAAAAATAATGCCCCAAAAACCAGATAAAAAGTCCCGACAATCGCCGGGAATATTCCTCCGGCGCGCATTCCCTGGCGCGGAATATCGGATAAAAATTGCCAATTAATCGCCGGCATTCCTTTTTGCGCAATAATTACCACGATTAACCCCACCGGCAAAACAATTAAAAGCGTGGCTAAAAATAGAAAAAAGAACGCGATTTTTTGCGATCTTTGCGTATTACGCATCAGCGCCTCTTATGCAAGAATAGATCCGCGGTAACATTAATAATAAAGCTCATGATAAATAAAACAATACCGATAGCAAATAAAGCAAAATAATGCTCGCTGCCGACAACTGCTTCTCCCATTTCCGCGGCAATAGTCGCGGTCAAAGTACGCACCGGCACCAGAATGCTTTGGGGAATAACTGCGGCATTACCGGTAATCATCATTACCGCCATGGTCTCGCCAATCACCCTGCCGATACCCAGCATTACTGCCGCCACAATTCCCGAAGAAGCCGCCGGAAGCAGGACCCGGTAAATCGTCTGCCAATGCGTAGCCCCTAAAGCAAACGCTCCTTCTTTATAACTTTTAGGCACCGAATATAGTGCATCCTCAGCAACCGAAACGATGGTTGGCATGGCCATAAAAGCCAAAATGATTGATCCGGACAAAGCAGTTAAACCGGTGGGCAAATGAAATGTGCTCTTAACCCAGGGAACCAGGGTCACCATACCGATAAAACCTAAAACCACGCTAGGAATAGCGGCTAACAATTCAATCCCGGCTTTGAGGATCTCCTTAATCTTCAAGGGAGCAATTTCAGCGATATAAACCGCACAGGCTACGCCGATAGGGATAGAAATTATGGCGGCGCCCAAGGTCACCATAAGTGAACCTAAAATCAAAGGTAATATCCCTAATTGCGCCGGCTCCGAAATTGGATACCAACTCTTGCCCAATATAAAATTAGCCGGAGTAACGGACTTAAATACCGCCAATCCTTCTTTGGTTAAAAACAGAAAAATAAGAATTACAAAAAAAATAGAAGCTAACCCGCAAATCAGGATTAGCTTCTCAATGATAAATTCCTTAAACTTTCTCATATTATTTTTCACGACGCAAAGTTATTCACAACGTAGAGGAGGTTTAAACCTCCTCTACACCTGTTAATAACTTTTATTTAATAGGAACAAAATCTGTCTTAACTACAATCCCTTGGCCTTCTTTAGATAGAGTATAATCCACAAACTTCTTGATTAACCCCTGCGGCTGGCCGTTGGTATACAAAAAAAGCGGCCGGGAGATCGGGTATTTTCCGCTGATCACATTCTCAATATTCGGATTAATGTAAGCGGATTTTTCATCGCTGGCAACATCGATATGTTTCTGCTTACTGCTAATATATCCCATACCATAATAACCAATGGCCGACGGATTCCCTGCCACCTCATCAGCAATCGCCTGCGAAGAAGACAATAGTAAAGCTCCCGAAGCAAACTCTTCTTTTCCGTCAGCCTTACCTTTCCTTAAAACGTGTTCTTTAAAATATACATGCGTTCCGGAATTTACTTCACGTGAAAGGATAACTATTTTCTCCTCCTTACCCCCCACTTCTTTCCAGTTGGTAATCTTACCGCGAAAAATATCTGCCAGCTGATCCAGGGTAAGTTTACTGACCGGATTAGCCGGATTAACCACTACTGCTAACCCATCCAAAGCAACTTTTATTTCAAAAGGATTAATCCCTTTCTGCTTAGCTAAAATAATCTCTTTATCCTTAATATCTCTTGAGCTCATGGCAATATCGCAAGTGCCGCTGATTAAACTGGATAACCCGGTCCCCGAACCACCCCCGGTAACTGCCACAAAATCCCCGGGGTTTTCCTCCATATACTTCTCTGCCCAGGCCTGGCCCAGATTTACCATAGTATCGGAACCTTTAATCTGCATGGAATTTTTATTATTTCCAGCAAACGCCGAAACCGTAAACATCAACATAGCTAAAATAAGTGAACCTTTTTTAAACATTGTATCCTCCGTATTATTTGCTGAATATTATACTACATTCTGGCATTACGCATGTTAAATCTGTGTAAAATCTCAAAAAATTACCTTAAACTTAGTACCCAAAACATTGTAGTCCTTCCATCTGCTTCCACTTTTTGAACTAAGCAACATATAATAAACTTCGGCTTTAATATTTTTAAAAGGAGTAAAAGAAATCCCTCCGGATAACCTGTTCTGGTTAAAGCCCTGGGCATTACCGATCATAATAAATGTTTCATCGGAGACATAGGGCTGAATCTCAAATTTAGTAAGCTTCCATGACGGTTTAATGGCGAGCTTATTACGATAAACCCCCGAATCGTTCTTGTAACTAAAATACTGGTAATGAAACCGGAAACGGTTATCAAACTTAAAGCCCAGCAATTCCCCAAAGTAGGTAAAAAATAAATATGGATCGCTTTCCGCCAGCCACGGCGCGGAAGCAGTCCGAGAGTAAATCTGCCGATATCCTGCTCCGATATGCCAAGACTTATTTAAAGTATAGGTTAACCCCGCATCATAATGTTGGTAATAGAATTCGCTGGCATTGTTGGCCCAACGGAATTCCTGCTCAAGCGCGAGTTTTAAATCCTTCTTAAGTTGAAACTCTTCAACTTCGGTATTCCAAATCTGAAAATCACCATCATCATAAGCATAGAGCTTAACTGCTAAAAACAGGATCAAACTCATCACAATTATACTAATCTTCATTTTCATCGCTCCTTTTAAAATACTGGTTATCTTGTAATCTTTCTAAAATACAACTTGCCTCCTCTCTTTAACTCTAATAAGAATATAAGAGAGAGGTTAAATCTGCTTCAAAGGCAGGTAAAATGTAAGTAAAGTTTTATAGGGGATGATGAACCAAAATCTAGAGCCTGAGCCTTCAGTGCTTTCAACTCCTACCGAACCGGAATGCAGCTCAATAATGTGCTTAACAATCGAAAGCCCCAGGCCAGTACCGCCCAACTCGCGCGAGCGCGCTTTATCCACGCGATAGAAGCGCTCAAAAATACGGGGAATATCTTTTACCGGAATACCGGAACCGGAATCTTCTATAGTAATTTTTATCTTGTCAATAAGCTGTTCGGAGTAAATGTTTACAAAACCGTTCTCTTTATTATAGTTAACAGCATTATGAATAAGGTTGTTAAATACCTGTTCGATTTTACCCTTGTCCGCCAGGATTTCAAGGCCTTCCGGTAAATTCGATTTAATTTCTACGCCTTTCTTCCTTGCCTGAGATTCAAACCCCGATAAAACTTCATCAACAAGATCCGCTAAGAGAAACTCTTCCTTTTTAAGCACCATTTCTTTTGATTCAATATGCGAAAGATCAAGCAGGTCATTAATTAAAGTATTTAATCTATCCGCGTGATTATTAATTATCCTAAGGAAATTAATACTGTTTTCTTTATCCTCCATCCCCCCTTCAAGCAAAGTCTCCACAAAACCTTTTATGGAGGTAAGCGGGGTTTTCAGTTCATGTGAAACATTAGCCACAAAATCCCGGCGCATTGTTTCCAACCTTCTTATCTCGGAAATATCATGGATGACTAAAAGGCAGCCGTTGACTACTTTCGATTCAAATATCGGCGAAGCATTTACCTGAAATACCTTTTGCACCGGCCAGATAAGCGCCAACTCCTTGGAGATAAACTCACCTTTTTTTAAAACTTGCGCAATGACTTCGGCAATATCATTGTTGGGAAAAACCTCTAAGAAAATCCTGCCCAAAGCATTATTGGGAGCAATGTTAAAGATACTCTCGGCGGTAGGATTAAGCGAAAGCACCCGCGTATCTTTATCTACAGCAATCACCCCTTCCACCATACTGTTTAATATGGCATGTATCCGGTTATTTTCATCCTCTAGATTATTAATACGCTCTTTAAGTGATTCTAGGGTGGAGTTTAAATCAAAGATGGTTTTCTTTAGGCTGGAGTTGAACAATTTCAATCCTCGGCTTCAAAGCGATAACCGTAGTTTTTAGCGGTTACGATCATCTTGGCGGCTGATTTTAACTTCTTGCGCAGGGTGCGCACATGCACATCTACAGTGCGAGTTTGGATTTCCAGGGCATGATCATAACCCCAAATGGTATCCAATAAATAATCGCGTGATAAAACCCTGCCCTTGGCTTTAAGTAAGGTTTTGAGCAATTCAAATTCTTTAGAGGTAAGTTCTATCGGCTTATCTTTAACCTTGACCGATATCTTGGCGAAATCTATATTTAAATCGCCCGACTGGAATATCTCCGGCAGCTTATCTTTTTCAGTTGCCCGGCGCAAAACCGCTTTTATGCGGGCAATTAATTCCCGCGGGCTAAATGGCTTAGTAATATAATCATCCGCCCCAAGCTCTAAACCCACAATTTTATCCGACTCCTGGCTTTTAGCGGTAAGCATAATTATAGGAATGGAGGCGGTTTTGATTTCTTTTTTTAGGGATTTACATACCTCCAGGCCGTTTATTCCCGGCAGCATTAAATCCAATAAAATAAGGTTGGGGTATTGGCGTAAAGCTAGATCCAAAGCATCCTCTCCATCCTGAGCAACAATAACCTTAAAACCATCTTTTTTAAGGTTATACTCCAGCATTTTTACAATATCCTTCTCGTCTTCAACAATCAATATTTTTTCCTTCATCTTTTCTTGCCCCGGCAGGCATTAACGCATACCCCGCAAACAAATTGCTCAACTTGACGCTGCGTTTGGAAGCTTCTAAGTTTTTCAAAACACTTGCGGTGATCGAAACCCGAAGAATCTTCCTGAATTGCTCCTGCCGGACACATTCTAACACAGAGCCGGCAATCCCCGCAATCCTCTCTACTTGGCTTATCGATCGAAAGCGGCATATCGGTAAGAATAGAAACCAGGCGGAATTGGCTGCCCAGCTTCTCATTTACCAGAAGATTATTTCTGCCGATCCAGCCTAATCCGGACATTACCCCTAATCTTCTATGCGAAAGATGCGCGGAATTTTTTTCCCAATCAATAATCTGCGTAGCCGGAATAGCCAGAGCCGAATAACCTTTTTTTTGAATAATATTACCTAGTTTTAAAGCTGCCTGGTCTAAAAATGAATTTATTATTTTGTAGTGATGAAAATACAACTTGGTAGGTTTTTCCTCCATTTCCGAAAGTATAGACTGTGAAAGCCTTAAGGCCAGACAAACAGCTTTATCTAAGTTCTGCAAAGTCTTAGGAGAAATTTGAAATTCATTCTTTATTTCGCTAATATCCGCTACTCCAAAAAGATCCAAACCCTCCTTAAGGCATAATTTTTTCAAGGTTAAATAATTCTTAATTTTATCCATTGGCTTTTTTGACACTATAATAAACTCTGCTGACTTTTATTAATTATCAATTATAGTAGGGTGAGTTTAAACCCACACTACTATTGGAAGTCAGTAAGGTTTGGTACATTGTCCTTTTCTTAAATAAACCATCAGTAGAGATATTGCTACTGGAGTTACCCCGGAAATGCGCGATGCCTGGCCTAAATTAAGCGGCTTAAATTTAGCCAGCTTTTCTCTGATCTCCCGGGACATCCCGGATAAACAACTGTAATCAAAATCCAACGGCAATCTAATCTTTTCTAGATGCTTAAACCGCTCCACATCCTTAAACTGCCTTTGAATGAAACCGGCATATTTTATCTCAATAGCAACCTGCTGCCAAGAGGATTCCGGAATACCTGGCTTTAGTTTATGTATCATTTTTAGATCTGGGATACTTATTTGCGGCCGCTTTAATAATTCCTCCAAACTTACTACTCTTTTAAGAGGAGCGCAATTAAGCTGGGCTAATTTTGCGTTTACCGATTTTGTAGGTTTAACCCGGGCCTTCTTTAAGAAACTTAAGCCCTCTTGAATGCCTTTGATCTTTTTTTCTGTGCGTTGATAATCATGCCTGCTTACCAATCCTAAATCAAAACCCATTTTGGCCAAACGTAAATCCGCGTTATCCTCACGAATGATCAGGCGGTATTCCACCCGCGAAGTAAACATGCGATACGGCTCTTGCGTGCCCTTAGTGGTTAAATCATCAATTAATACGCCAATATAGCTTGAGGCGCGGTCTAAAATAAAAGGTTCTTTATTCTTGATGCGCAAAGCCGCATTAATCCCGGCAACTAAGCCCTGAGCCGCTGCCTCTTCATAGCCGGTAGTACCGTTAATTTGCCCGGCCAAGTAAAGATTTTTAATGATTTTTGTTTCCAAGGTCGGATAAAGCTGAGTAGGCTCAACCACCACATGTTCAATACCATAACCAAAACGCATAACTTTAGCTTTCTCTAATCCGGCGATGGAATGCAGTATTTCCAGCTGGACATCCTCCGGCAGGCTGGTGGAGACGCCATTTAGATAAATATCATCCACCCGCGCGCCTTCCGGCTCCAGAAAAATCTGATGCCGTTCTTTATCGGCGAATTTAACAATTTTATCTTCGATGGATGGGCAATACCTGACCCCCGTGGCCGTAATTATGCCGGAATATAGCGGAGAACGGTTTAAGTTATTTCGGATAATCTCATGCGTTTTTTTATTGGTATAAGTTATATAACAGGGAACTTGTTTTCGTTTCCAACTTTTAGTCGAAAATGAAAACGGCCGGGGGATTAAATCACCGTCTTGTCTTATCAGCTTAAGGTAGCTAATGGTATTTTTATCCAGGCGCGGGCAAGTGCCGGTTTTAAAACGTAAAAGATTAAATCCCAACTCTTTTAAATTATCCGCCAGGCCCACGCTCGCGCGTTCATTAATCCTGCCGCCGCTAAAATGCTCCAGGCCCACATGAATCAGGCCATCTAAAAATGTCCCCGGGCAAATAATTACGCACCCGGCCTGGAGCGTGCCTTTATCCGTAATTACACCTAGAACTTTCCCATCCTGGACAATCAGTTTTTGCGCCTCTGCCTCTTTAATGGTAAGATTCTTCTGATGCAAAAGCCGCTTGTGCATATAGCGGCTGTATTTGCGCATATCAATCTGCGCCCGTGATGACTGCACCGCCGCTCCACGAGAAGAATTAAGAATGCGAAATTGTATGGCGCAGGCATCCGCAGCCACCCCCATTGCTCCGCCTAAGGCATCCAGGTCTTTTACCAACTGCCCCTTGCCCACCCCGCCGATCGCCGGATTACAACTCATCCTACCGATAGAATTAATGTCTAAAGTAAGCATGAGCGTTTTTATACCCACCCGGGCGCACGCCAAGCCTGCCTCGATGCCGGCATGGCCGGCTCCGATAACAATCACCTCAAAATTTTTCATGGGGATATTAAAGAAACATGGGGACGGTTCTATTTTTCTACCCAACTAGACAGCGGAAAAATAGAACCGTCCCCTAGATTTTAGCACTTAGAATAACCGCAACCATGACATTTAACGCAGCCTTCCTCATGACGCAGAGTGCCTCCGCAATCCGGGCACATCCCCACAATATTAACCTGCTCATCAAGATCGGTAGATTGCAGCTGATCGTCATGCGAATGTTTCATGGGAATCGTTACTGATTCTGACATTGCCATTACCGGTTGAACATTTATCAGGCGGCGTTCTACCACGCGGGCAATCGCATCAGCGCAAGAGAATATCCTTTGGCCCTTTTCCCAGGAAGGAGAAGGACAACGAATATTACGCAGTTGTTCAATAATAGATTTTACTTCAATATTCGCGCGAAAAGCTAAGGAAACCAAACGTCCGGTTGCCTCCAACTGGCTAGCCGCGCACCCTCCGGCCTTACCCATCTGAGTAAATAACTCAAAAGGCTTGCCATCTTCATCAATATTTATCGTCACATAAAGATTACCGCAACCT
This sequence comes from Candidatus Omnitrophota bacterium, assembly GCA_018897555.1. Lineage (GTDB taxonomy): Bacteria > Omnitrophota > Gorgyraeia > Gygaellales > Profunditerraquicolaceae > UBA6249. Next base: position 13,148 of record JAHIKK010000105.1, on the reverse strand, counting down.
GTCGAGACCTTAGTTGTGGTTCCGATAATTACTTCCGGCCGGGGACGCGGGGCAATCTCTTTTTTAATTTCATGCGCAACCTTAGCCTCTTGCTTCTCTTTAGGCTTGCCCACATTTAATACCTGCTCTTCACGGCTTCTATCGCGATAAATAGTTATACCTTTGCAGTTTGAATCAAAGGCCAGGATATAAGACCTGCGCACCTCTTCAATGGTTGCCTCATGAGGAAAGTTAATCGTCTTGCTGGTAGCATTATGCACATATTTCTGAAAAGCCGACTGCATACGCACATGCCACTCCGGCGCAATATCATGAGAAGTCACAAAAATCCTGCGCACATCTTCAGGAATTTCCTTAATTTCTTTGATCGAAGCGCTCTGAGCAATCTTCTCCATTAGCTGGCTGCTATAAAATCCTCTCTCGCGGGCAACCTGCTCAAATAACGGCTCAACTTCCACCAGCTTGTCATTATCCATAACACTACGGTGATAGGATAACGCGAAAAGAGGCTCAATTCCCGATGAACAGGGCCCGGCGATAATACTAATTGTTCCGGTAGGAGCAATGGTGGTCAGTGTCGCATTGCGCATTCTGGTTGTTCCGTCTTTGCAATCATAAATACTACCCTTAAAAGCCGGAAACACGCCTTTAGCCTTTCCCAGCTCCAGAGATTTCTTATTTGCCTGGTCTAAAATAAACGACATTACTTTTTCCGCCAGAGCCACTGCCTCTTCGCTATTATAAGGAATACCTAAGCGAATTAACAGGCTGGCCCAGCCCATCACCCCTAAACCTATTTTACGGGTAGCCTTAGTCGCTGTCTCAATTTCCGGAAGCGGAAATTTATTTACATCAATTAAATTGTCCAGAAAATGCACGGCTAAGCCGGTTATCTCCCTAAGCCTCTCCCAATCAATTTCACAACGCGAGCCTGCTTTCCTGCACAACTGGTCTAAATTTATCGAACCTAAATCACAGCTCTCATAAGGCAACAATGGCTGCTCACCGCAGGGATTAGTACTTTCAATCATGCCCAGCTTCGGAGTAGGATTATATTGATTAATCCGGTCAATGAAAATAATTCCGGGTTCACCGTTTTTATGCGCCTGTTTAACGATTAAATTAAATACTTCTTTACTGTTAATTTTCTGCACGGGCTTATACGTATGCGGATCAATTAAATCATAATCCTCTTCCCGCGCCAGCCTGCGCATAAACTCATCAGTAATAGCGACGGAGATATTAAAATTAGTAATGTGATTATTATTTTCTTTGCAGGTAATAAACTCCATAATATCCGGATGGTCCACGCGCAGGATCCCCATATTTGCCCCGCGCCGGGTTCCCCCCTGTTTGACGGCCTCGGTTGCCGCGTCATAAACGCGCATGAATGAAATCGGCCCTGAGGCTACCCCGCCGGTGGTTTTAACTACCGCATTTTTTGGGCGCAGGCGCGAAAAATTAAATCCTGTTCCGCCGCCGGATTTATGAATAAGGCTGGTGATCTTTAAGGTCTCAAAGATTGATTCCATGGAATCTTCAATCGGAAGCGTAAAACAGGCGGAAAGCTGCCCCAGCTCTTTTCCCGCATTCATCAAGCACGGAGAATTCGGCAAAAATTCCAGATTAGCCATCATCCTAAAAAATGAATCCGCAATAAGCCTTACCTCCTGCTCGGTTGCCCCATATTGTTTATCCGCACTAGCAATGGCGCTGGCTACCCGGGCAAATAACTGCTCCGGGGTTTCGATGAGCCTGCCTTCCTGGTCCTTACGCAGGTACCTGCGCTCAAGAACCTTGATGGCATTAGGGGATAACTTTAATTCCATTTTTCACCTCGAATAATTAGGAAGGTTGATTACAAATTACTTAAGCAATATAACAAAAGGGATAACTATTGTCAACAAAAAAATTACAAGCGATGGTGTAAATATCTTTTAGCATCCACAATGGATTGTATTAAGGGCTTATCCGCCGGTAAAAGGCTTGCAGGACTCCCGGATGATCAATTCCGCGGGAAGCAGGATCTTTTTTATTACCTTCTTATGCAAACTGATCAAACGGCTTAACTCTTTAACGCTTTCTTCAGCCATGCGAATTAGAGGCTGGCGTACCGTCGTCAACCCCACCGGGCCGTAGAGCCCTGAAGGATTATCATCAAAACCCACAATCGATAAATCATTCGGGATATTCTTACCCAGTTCGCGCGCCACCGCCATTACCTCTAAGGCCATCGCGTCGGAGGCCACAAAAACAGCAGTTGCCGGATCAGGAGCCTTAATTAATTTTTCCGCCGCGCTTCTGGCCGCGCCTCGAGAATAATCGGTTTCAAAGATATAATCCTGCCTGACCTGAATACTATTTTTTTCCAGCGCCCGTTTATAACCCTCCAGGCGCTTGGCTGCTGCCTGAGTCATTATATCGCCGGTAATATGCGCAATTTTTTTGTGGCCTAATTCAATCAAATAATTAACCGCGCTTTCCGCGCCTCCGGCATTATCGATAGCGATACAAGAAACATCCAGGTCATCCACGTAATAATTAATTACCACGCTGGGCAGGCCCTTGGCTAAACTGTCCTCTAATTGCGCGCGATTACCGATAATATCAGAAAAAATCACTCCCCCTACTCCGCGTAAAGATAATGGAGCACGCGCATCGGTTAAATGCAAAAGTAAATCCAGTTTTAGGACTTCACACATCGTACCTATGCCCCGGATAAGTTCCAGGGCATAGAATGAATAAAATACCCCTTCGTAGCGCGGAATAACCAGAGCCACAACATTACTTTTACCGGTAGCCAGACGCTGCGCAAAAATAGAAGGCTGAAATTTTAGCTCCCGGACTGCCTTCATTACTTTGACACGATTAGATTCTTTTACTGTGGAGAGTTTATTGATCACCCGGGAAACAGTAGTGATGGATACGCCACTGGCAGCGGCAACATCAATAATCGAAATATTCCTGGAGGAGGTTTTTTTTGTACGCGTCATTATATTTTAATTATTTAACGTGATCACCGGTCTTAAGCGGAATATTCATTTTCTTTATATCGCAAGCAGAGATACCGGCTCGGATTTGAATTACACCAATAGCGCCTATGTTTTTGGCATTGCGATAAACATTAAATACATCCCCGATTTTAACCCCGGAAGAGGAACCTAAGTCGATAACCACGAAGTTGCTATCTAGGTTTACTGCCAGGATCTTTCCGGGAAATTCCTGTATCCGCGCCTTTCCCTTTTCCGGGGAAGATGCTGAATGCACTACGATTTCCGGTAACTCCACAGAATCTTTGAGCTCTTTAGAATCTTTAAGCTCTTTATCTATATCTAAAGCCCTACTGCTTCTTATCGCATACAGTTCATCTTTCAAAGCATCAATCTTCGAGATCCTGTCTATAAGCATTGCCTCCATCTCATTTAAACGCTTCTCTGCCGTAGTTTTACCTTCCCCAAGATCCTGAACTTTTTTATCCAAAATATTCTTACGGCTAATTAAACTCTTTAATTGCCGGCTAAGAATACTACTCTGCTCCCGGATAGTTTTAAGGTTATCCTGAATCGCTACTTTATCATTCCTTTCCCGCACCACCTCTTGAGACATACTATCTAAGAGTTTCTGATTATAATCAAGCTGCCTTAAAAGATCTTTTTTATCGTTACGTAAACTGTTAATATCTACCTCGAGAATACTCTTTTCTCTCTGTAGCGTCTCATTACTGGCCTGCAGGTTCCTTAATTCCACCTGAATGCCGGATAATTGCATCTCTAAATCTGTCTTAGCTTTAAGCACTGTCCCCCAATAAGCATCGGTATTCTGGGGAACCGATACCTGCTGCTGTACCGGCTGGGGAGCACTGACGAATACCTGCGACTGGCTATTTTTCTTAAGCTTCCCGATTAACTCATCTCTAACCCTGCTTACCGACTCAAATTTTTTCTGTAATTCATTAAGTTCTTCAATCCCTCTATCTCTCTCAGCATTAAGAGAACTTAGCTTACCCTGGATTTCTCTTAAATCATTCTCGAGCTTACCGGCCTTACTCACCAAAACAGTATTCTCAGTTTTTAAATCGCTGCTTTCCCTAAGCAGCCTCTGCTGTTGGCTGGCTGCCTGCATAAAAATAAAAAGGCAGATCATACAGAAACCAACCAAGCCCATAATAATAAATTTTATTTTTGTTTCCATAATCCCCCCTGTTATAATTGGGCGAACACTTTTTCTAAAACTAAACTGGCCGCGCCCATGGCTACGGCATTTTCTCTTAATTGAGAATAAACTATTTTTAAATTACCGGTGGATTCACGAAAAGCCCAATTTATAACTGTAGACCTGACCAGGTTTAAGAATTCTTCCCCGGCGTCTTCAAATCCTCCGCCGATAACTACTACCTGGGGATTAAGCAAATTAACTAAATAGGCGATTTTGATCCCTAATCTTTTGGCTGCCTTTTCTAAAGCGCCCAAAGCTACCGGGTTCTTTAAACGGGAGGCATGAAAAATACTTTTTAAATCCAAATTCTCAATGCTGCTGGAACTGACGCGAAAAAACTCCTCTGCCTTTTGCTTTTCCGCCAGTAATGTTTTTTTCACATCCCGAATAATTCCTAAATCTAAATCCCAACGTTTAATGAAGCAGGGGTCAGCGGCCTCGCAGCTAAAAAGGTCCTGCTCTTTGTAATTATATACGGAAATCTCGCCGGCATAACCTTCCGCGCCGCGGTAAAGTTCCCCATTAATAATCATACCACAGCCCACTCCGGAAAACATATATAAGATGTTTTTATAATTTTCTTTTAAATCAAACCAATGCTCACCGAAACAGGCGCTGGTGGCATCATTTTCAATCAGGGCGGGTAAATTAAACTCTTTTTCTATCAACCCCCTTAAGGGAAGATCCACTGAGGCGTAAGTATAATAATGGTCCATCTTCTGCGGCCAATGGATAGAGCCGTTTTTTTTATTAATTAAACCGGCAACCCCCACGCCGATACCTTTGATATTTTCAACATACCCTTTAGAGCGCCTTAAAATTTCACGCACAATTTCTAAAAGGCACTCCGAAACTTCCTTTACCGATGCCTGCGGACGGGCAACTTGCGTCTTGGTAATAATGTTACCTTTTAAATCCACCAGTAACCCGACCATATTCATCAGGTTCAATCCTACGCCAATGGCATATCCGGCGCGCGGATTTAAATCCAGTAACGCCGGCCGGCGGCCGCCTTCAGAAACATCCAGTTCCTTCTCATAAACCAGGTTGCACTTAATGAAATCGTCAATATAATTAGAGATGCTTACTACATTTATTCCCATCTCCTGTGAAATATCCGAACGGCTAATCGGCCCCTGCCTCCTGAGTATGCTCAGTATTTCAATATTCCGTTTTTCTTTTTCGCTAAAAACTTCTTTTTGTAAATCCGGCGCGCGCATTCTTTAATTTATTTTCCCGTCTAATAAATCAGCTAAATTTAAATTTTACTGTGAAAAACATAAAATTTATGTTTTATATTTATCTTATTTATACTACTAAATAACCCTTAAGTCAAGTATTTTCAAGAGAATCGGTTAATTTTGAATAATCATACAGTAACAGTAGGGGAGGTTTAAACCTCCCCTACTGTAAAACCTTAAGTCAAGTATTTTTAAGAAGTAAGGAAAATTACTGGTAGGCTTTTTGAGTTAATACACATCCACCATGGTAAATGCGCGGTCTACGGTGCCTGCGGGTGAAATGATCACAATGTTTATCTCTTTTGTTCCGCTATCCGCATAGGCGCCGCTAAAATTACTTTCCGTAACCTCCGGATGAGCGCCTCCTAAATCACCGCTCCAAAGATACTGCAACTCCACCTGGTTACAACCGCTCTGCGGCATATTTACGGCTGAAGAAATTGTATTCTTTTGATTCTTTTCCAGTATATAACCGGAGGACTTTAATTCCGTCTTATTCATCTCGCTAAGCGCGGATTCTTTTTTTAAAGATAGGTCCAGAAAGGCCTTCAAATTGTAACTAATCGGCATATTCTCCTGGATCTCCTTAACCCGCTCCAAGGCCTGCGCTGCGATTGACGGGTATTTATCCTGGGCATTTTTTAATAACCGATCATAATAATCTTTAGCGGCAACGAGGTTGCCCTCCCATTGGGCGAAGAGCCCTAACTGATAAAAAGCAGAGATTACCTGCGGGCTAAATACAGTTTTAGCGCAAAGTAATTCCAAATATTTTCTAGCCGCATTTATATCCGCCAAAACATAGGCATGAATCATGGCCACTTTATAAGCAGCCTCATCAAAATACCTGGATTCCGGATAAGCCTGAACTAACTGCAAATATAACTTTTGCGCGTCTTGATAAGCATTCATTTTTTCTAAATTAAAGGTGCGCAAATAGATAGTTTCCTGATTAAATACATCCTTCTGTCCTGATGCTTCTATCCGGCCATAAATTTTCTCCGCGTAAGCCATATCCATTAAACCGGCTTGCTTATAAACAAAAAGGCTGGCAATCTCAAACAACTCCGGAATAAATTTCTCAAGGCCAAAGGTTTTAGAGATCCCCTCTATGTAAATATCATAAATACTCTGGGCGAGCTCTAAATTGCCCTGTTTATAGAACCCCGCGGCTACACTCTTAAGCTGCGCCTGGCTCATCTTTTGCGCAACCAGCCCCTGCACATAAAGTTTATAAATTTCGCGGGCTTTTGATTTTTCTGCATAGGCTAAAAATTTATCCGCAACCTCCTTAACCAGATCCAACTCGCCGCCTTCCTGGGCATAAACCTTCACCTCCGCCACTAAATCCTCTAAAGCTTGTTGAGAAAAAACATCCATCTGGTCATAATGAAATTGCCAAAGTAAAAGCTTACTTTTAACCTTAAGGCATTTGGCGCTGTCAGTTTGGCGGATAACCTTCTGGGCATTTTCCACGAGCTCGCTACGGTAAGTATTCCCGTTAGCAAAATAATCATCCCAAGATCGTTGCTCCTCCAGGTATTTAAGCTGTAAATAACGCGCATTGGCTTTATAATAATCCCGGCAAGATTGAGCAGGCTTATCTTTAGCCTGAAAATTATTGAGAAAATCAATCCATTCATTATACTGATTGCCGGCCAGATATTTGGATTTGGCATCTTCAAGATTAGAACAACAAGCGTTGGTTTTTGGCGCTGCCGGCTGGGCAGAAAAAGCCGCAGGCATCCCTAAAATCATACTTAAAAATAAAGCCATAAATAATTTAAAAGGTGCTGACATAACTATATTATTTCTTCTTATGATGCTTTTTTTTAATGGCCGGATTTTTCCAAAAATCCTTAATCACATAATAAGCCTTACGCGGTATGCGTTTATTCATGCCGTTCTCTAACCGCGAACCTAACGCCACAACGCCAAACCACTCCTCATTCATATTTTTATTTCCGTCAGCGCGAATATCATAATAATAGCTGCCGTTGCTCCAGCTGCTCTCGGTATCCTGAACTTTCCAGCCTTCAGGATTATCCGGGTTGTGTTTCCACCATTCATCCGTCCATTCAAAGATGGTCCCCCCGATGCAATTACCGGCGCCAATCTTATTATTCGCCAGATTTTCATAAATTTGTTTCCATTGTGACTGCAAAAAGAACGCCTGCATATTTTGGTCCTCTTTCTTTAAATAAGCGTCATAACAATCCGCGCCAAACTCCGACAATAACAGCGGCTTATCAAAGGTCATCCTCAGGGATTTAAAAAAATTGCCGAATGTCTTACCGCGGTAAATGATGCAGGCAACAAAATCAACGTCTTGACAAAACTTATTAGCCGAATCCAAGCCCACCAATTCTCCGTTGCCTAAACCTACCGGATGATTAGGGTCTATTTTATGAATTTGCTTGGAAATCTCATTGACAAAAGAATAATAAATCTTTGCCCGCATTAATTTTTGCTTTTGCGGATCCGGCTCGCTATCAACTTCTGCGCTGCTCCAAGGATTTACATGTCCCAGGCAAGAATAATTATTTTCATTTCCCAAGATCCAGCCCAGAACCCCGGGTTCATCTTTATATAAACTAACCATCTCGGTAACCTTTTGCATTACCTTATCCTGAAATTTTTTATCGCCGTAAAAAGGGTAGGGATACTCCCAGAACCCCAGCCAATCACCCAAAAACGTACGAATCCCGTATAATTTATATAGATCGCTAATCACCTGTTTTACTGCCTGCGCATCTTCATGCACCTGATAAAGACGCACGGTATTAACGCCCATCTCCTTCATCAATTTACCGTCAGCAATCCAGGGCTTACGCGAGTCACTCCACCAGTTATAATCGTAATTTTCGCCAATGGGGATAGGATTATAACAAACCCCCTTAACAATATAAGGCCGGCTGTTAACCATAAGCTGATAGTGCTTATTCTTGAGTTGCTTAATAAAGATCCGAGGAGAAGGAGCACAGGAAATGCCGATGATAACCGTACAAATTAATAAAAAAGTAAGAAGATAGTATTTTTTAAGCATAATATTAAAACCTGGGGACGGTTCTATTTTTAACAAAAATAGAACCGTCCCCGCTGTTTCTATTATTCGAACTTAATCTCGTCAAGATAGAATGTTGCGCCTTCCGGGTTGTTATCCACATTCGTGGACCAGGCAAAACCGCCGATGATATAGGACATGTCTTTGCCTTTTAAATCAATGGTGTATTGCGTCCACTCCTTATTCAAGAGCACCGGGCCGATAGTCGCGCTATCGGAATCCGAAAACTCTCCCATAATACCACCTACCTTAAACTCTTCAATGCGCTCCCCGCCTACTGCGCCGCGCGCCCAAAAAGTAAGTTTAGTGGCCAAAGAAAGATCGAATCCGGCATCCACGCTGCCCCAGTTGTTCGCGGGATTCTGCCAAAAGATTCCTGCCCAACGCGCACCCTGAGCAGCCTTTCCGCTATAGATAATCTTAATGCAAGTATCCCCTAAATACGCGTCTTCTTTGGAAGCGCCATTATATTTTATATCGCCGAAATCGCCCATATAGCCGCTAGGAATAAAATGATTCCCCGCAGTTGAACGGTCCACGTAAATATAAAATGGCATGGCTTCCTGTTTCTTGCCTTGGGGTTTTAAATCCGGGTCAGCCTCAAATTTTATATCATCGATATAAAATGTCGCGCCTTCCGGATTAAGATCCGCGGTAGTTGACCAGCCGAAACCTCCGTTAATATAAGAAATGTCCTTGCCGACCAAATTAACCGTATATTGTTTCCAGGCACTGGTTAATTCCAGCGGGCCCATTTCAACTGACGCGGTATCCGGATATGTTTTATCTTTATTACTCATACCGACCATTACTTTCTGCAGTACCTCATCGCCTTTTGCGCCTCTTGCCCAGAAAGTAAGTTTGGTCATGCCGGTCAGGTCAAACCCGCCTTTTTTACCTCCCCAGTTACTGGCGGGATTCTGCCAGTAAACACCTGCCCAACCCTGGCCTTGGGTTTTTTTGGCGCTGTAAACAAACTGAATGCTCGTTGTTCCGGTATGCGGATTTTCCGCAGACTGGTCAATCATTTTAATATCGCCGTAATCACCAATCCAGCCGCTGGGAATATAATGATTATCCTTGGCATTCTTGTCCAGATAAACCACAAATTCCTTAGGATTGGCGGCTCTTTCCTCAGCCCAAGTAATTACCGGGACTGCCAGGCTTAAAGCCAGTAATACTACTAATAGCTTTTTCATACGACACCCCCCTTTCACTTTTTTGTTTATCTCCACTTCCTCTGATAAATATAATACGCTTTGCGCAACTGCCTTAAAAATGGGCTCTCTTTCCCATCGCCTTGGCCGGCTACCCCGAGCCACTCTTCATGCATATAACCATCAGGAAACGGCCCGGCCCACAACCCCTTAGTATCATGAATCGCCGGCTCATACGCCTTCCACCATTCATCAAGCCACTCAAAAATAACCGCGCCTAACGCGTTGCCTTGCCCGCCGGAGAACGCCATATTATCCTGAACATCCTCCCAGGAGCCCAAATGATACTGCGCCTGAAATTCCTCAGCCTCATCAATACTTTTGCCCTCAACATAAGCAGGGCATCCGAACTCTGTAATAAAAACCGGTTTTCCTGTTTGCTCCTTAACCTGCCTCCAGAATGAACCAAAACCATACTCACCGCGATAAGCATTAGTCCCGAAAATATCTATATCCGGAGCGTTCTGGCCAAACTTATCCAAAAATAAAATATCTCCGCTGGAGATGGCAACCGGATGCTCAGGGTCAATAGATTTAATTATTTTAGCAACTTCATTCGCGAATTTAAAATATGCTTCCGGGTATTTATCGGCATTACAGGCATAACCGTAAACATTTTCATTTCCCAGAAGCCAGAATAAAATATACGGCTCATCCTTAAATTCATTAACCATCTGCGTTACCGACTCAATCATTTTCTTTTTCTGCTCCGGGTTATTATAATCGGTCCCGGGATTCCACGCCGCTCCTGAGCCCATCGCGTATTTTCCTAAGAAATCCCCCAGGATTACGCGAATGCCGTAAGTCTTATACATATCGCGCAGTAGTTCTTTATTTATCTTCAGAGGATGATGATAAAGCCGAATGGTATTAACCCCCATATCCTGCATCAATTTGAAATCACCGATAGGCAACTCATCGGCATCCTGAATATTATTCCTGTTCTTATCCACGAAGGAATCATACGGGCCGTCGATTTTGCCGTTTTTATTTAAGTCTTCCTCCATCCAGTTCTGCAAACTCCCGTCATCCGGAGATTGTCCCACTTTTGTCGGCGCATAGGTAATTCCTTTAATAATATAGGGCTTACCCTCAACCATTAACTGCCAGTCGTCATTATTATACTGCACCAGATACACCTTTCCGCTTCCAACTTTTCTTTTAATCCCTACGGATCCTGCCGGCGGCCTAACTTTTGCCGCCTCTTGGGCAAGATCAACCTTTATAAATTTACCCGGATTAGTTACGGCTTCATCATTAGAGATATCATTATCGAATCCATTAATAATATCAATCTTCGCGCCTTCCAGTTTATATCCTAACTGCGGATTACGCTTAAGCAGAAAATTTATTTTGGCAATGGCAACCTGGCCCACATACCATGGCGTATGCCAATATGTCCAACCGTAACTTCCCGGAAAATGCACTACGATTGAATAATAACACTTGATCGCCTGTGGAATAAACCCCGCTTTCTCCAAAATCTGTGCTGTCCCATATAATCTAATTCCCTGCGGCTCATTGGAAGTGGTCCATTTAACAAATGCCGCCTGCAAATCAGGAGAATAAAGAAATTCCCAAACATCCCCTTCCAGCCGCTTTTCCCGGATTACCTGTTTAAAGATCGGGTCACGCCTCACCGCGCTGTTATTCGGATACACCCCTTCGCCGACTGCCTTAATTAAACCCTCCTGGTCTGTAGTAATATATTTATAATCTTTTGTTCCGCTATCTTTAAACTCGCCGTATTTTTCGTAATTAACGAAATCTTGCGTGCCTGCGTCAAACAAAGCTAATTTTGTAACCAGCTGGCTGACTCTTGGCTTTACCGCAATTTCAATTGTGCCGGATTCAATTTTTTTCAAGGTCTGTCGCGCGGTTAATTCTATTGACCAGAACCATCCGCGCGCGTCCCAACTCTGGGCAAAAGAATACTTATCAATAATCAGCTGAAGTATTTTTTTGGCCGCATCGATTTTTTCCTGACGCAGTAAACTTTCTGCCTGAATAAAATAACAAGTAGCGACATCATTTAATTCCCGCACTGCCTCAATTTCATTTTTATTTTTTGGAAGAGCAGTTAAAGATGCCTGCTCTTTTTCCGCTTCATCTTTATATAAATCAATGCACTCCTGCGTATATTTATGCGTTGCTTCAATATCGCGCCTGCCGTGGGCAATCCAGGCTTTTGCGGTAAGGTCTCCGGCGGATGGTTTCTCTACCACAGGCGCAGGCTGAGCAGCAAAACATGGGGACGGTTCTATGCTAAATGATAACCCTGCGAATAGAACCGTCCCCATTATTTTTATAGTCATTGCTGATTTTACTGTTCTTTTAATAATTCCCATGCTATCCAATAATCGGCCCCAATCCTATTCCCTTCTTTCTTCTCTTCGCTTTTCTTCTTCTACCCGTACTTGCTCTTTGCGCCTTTCTTCTCTGCGCCTTTCAACCTGGCCCCGAATATCATACGCATTATCTTCCGAGATTTCAAAAGTATTAATAATGAAAATAGCAATGACAGAAGTTATGATCGGAATACCGATATCAAAGATTCTCATCCATAATAACGTTGAGGGCGCTTGAGCTAAGCCTAATTCCTGATGAAAACCGGTGGCGTTAATGAGGAATCCGGAGGCAAGCGATGCCAGCGCTAATCCTAATTTTACCATCCACCAATAAACAGCGCCAAACATGCCTTCCCTGCGGGTGTCGGTTTTAAGCTCATCAAGGTCGCAAACATCGGCGACCATGGAGCCCATCAGAGTAAAGAGCGACCCTAAACCAAACGCAATAAAAGGCGCGGCAATAAGTAATAAATAAGGGTGATCGGGGTTATAGCCTATCCATTTCAAAGCGTAACCGATGATGGAAAGGGGGATAGTAATAAAAAAGGTGTTTCTTTTTCCGAGTTTAGTAGAGAGCCAGGTGGTCAAGTAAATAACGCCCAACGTACAAATAGCGCTGAACGTTCCATACCAGCCAAGCAGCTGGCCGCCGCCTGCATAAGCATTATCCAGCACACCAGCTTTCTGAAAAACATAGAAGAAAACAACGTAGATAGTAAAAGCAGAGGCAAGCATGAATCCGCCAAAGATCAATAAAGTAGCCATGCACAACTTGACAAACGGCTTGCATCTAAGCGTGATAGCAGCTCCCTTAAAAAAGTCTTTGGTCACGTTCAGAGGCCCTTTGACATCCGGTTTCGGCAATTTATGGAAGTATTCTTTATTAAAAATTGCCGGTAGAACTCCGCACCCAATGACAATACTCCCGATGATAATAGAAAGAAACCGGCCTCCTTCAACAATATCCGTAAACCACACCCGGTTATGCATAATTGCCCAGCACCAAGGAGCGATAAGCCAGGGCAATTGGCCGGCAAGATTACTCGCTCCCTGCAGGCGCGTG
>JAHIKK010000104.1 GCA_018897555.1 Candidatus Omnitrophota bacterium | reverse complement strand
GACAATGCAAAGAGGCCATTGCGGCTCTGATCATCATTGATTCTACCTGTCTCTTATCAAAGAACAAAGCTATCGCTGAAACCTTAAAAATTAAATCTCAAAGGCTTATCCAGCGGCTTGAAAATTAACAAAGTCCTGTTATTAATTTATTAATCATCGTCTATCTTTATTTGCGCCTCTAATGCTTAGGCTGTGTTTTAACTTTAGATTTTTATTCTTGTTTTATTTCAGTCGAACCACCCCATAGAGCAGACATGCCTCCGGTAAGCTGGCTCTGAGAATCGATTAAAAAATTACCGGTTGTGACTACGAGATCATTTTCCTTAAGCCCTCTTATTAATGGAAAAAATTTATTTTCCTGCCCAGCGGTTATGGCGATTGCCTCAGGGCCAATCTCTACCTCTTGAGCCTTAAATTGCCCCTTGCCTACATCTAAATAGACAATCTTTCTTAATCCCGTATCCAGAATTGCTTCTTTAGGCACAGCCAGATTTTTACCTAAGTCAACATGAATCAGGGCATCCGCGTACATATTGGGTTTTAGCTTACCTTGTGGATTATCAATCTGCACTCGCGCGCGGACACTCCGGGTATCCATATCTAAAACAGGATCCATCGCCACGATCTTACCGCTAAATTCCTCACCCGGATAGGCAATCGCCGTTATAACAACATGATCTCCGGCCTTAACCGACCCCAAATCATATTCATAGATGGTCAGATACGCCCAAACATGGGAGCTTGAGGCATCCGAAAGTAATAAAGAACGATCAGAGTTAACCTTAGTTTTTAATTCTTCTATCTGCCCTTCACTTAAACCCTGAAGCTTAAGCTTAAAAGCGCTGGCAACAACCATAGCCTGCAGGCGCTCCCCGATTTCAGGGTTTGGATTTATCTTTATCGCTTCGCTCGTTTTATATGCCTGGATAAATTCCGTTTGAGCTTTATATAATTCAGGATCATAGGCAATCTTGGCAACGGTGCGGATCATCCGCATTAAAGGCCTAGATATAACCGCCTCAGTTGCCACTCCGATTAGTTCCTGTTGACTTTGACTAATCTTAACCAGCGCCTCTGCTTGCGCAGATCCTCCCTCTGCCTCCTCATAAACCGGGATATAATCCATTCCCATAGAATCTTTCATAAAAGTAGGAGAAGTTATGCTGGGATTCATCGGATTCCGGTAATAAAGTATCTTTTTATCTTTCTGGTCTTTGGCGAAGGAAAAACCCGCGCCTAAAGATAAAATCGCCAACACAATTGCCAGTTTACGCATAATCTTCTTCATCCCTTCACCTCGCTTAAATTTACGCCCACAGTCCGCTCTAAATCCGCAAAGTTCATATGATATTCAACTAACGCGCTGTAATAATTCATTTTCGTCTCTACCAGCATCCGTTCACTATCTAAAAGCATCATGATATCGCCTTTATTCGATAAATACGCGGAGCGTGACGTAGAAATAGAACCTTCGACTAATGGAATCTGAGTATTTTTATAAAGATTAATTTTATCTTGCGCGATTCTAACTTTTACGGTAAGCTCTTTTACTTCGGCAATCGCCCTGTTTTTCATGGCCGAATACGCCCCTTGAGCCTCTTCTAAATTAGCAATAGCTTCTTTCACTTCATAGCGCTGTTTAGTCCAAAACCACAAAGGAACGCTAAATGCCAGCATTAAATCCCAGGGCCCGATTGCTCCGGTGGTAATGCCGCGCAGCACCACGCCAGTCATAATATCCGGCAGGAAACTTTTTTTAGCCAGGGACTTGGCATATTTATTCTTTTCTATGGCATAAGAAAAAATCAACAATTCCGGCTGATTCTCAAAAGCCAGCCGGTATAATACCTCTAAATCCTTGCTGAACAAAAGGCCTTCTTTTAACTCCGGGGCATCCAGCAAAGCATCAGGTTTCCTGTTTAATAATACATTTAGTCTCGTTTCCAGCGCGCCTCTTTCCTGCCTTAAGTTATCAATATCATTATTAAGTTTGCTTAATTCAAGATTTATCTTAAAAAGATCCGCCTGCGGTATATCCCCGACAACATACTTGGCCTCAGCAATCTCTATTATTTCTTTCAAAAATATCAGGCTAGCTTGATTTAATTCTGTTTTTTTATAGTTCATAAATAAAGCATAATAATCCTGTTTAACTTCATTTATAATCTGAAGTTCTTTGTCCCGGTATTCCCCGGCGATCATCTGCGATTCTACTAAAGCGATTTTTCCCTTTAAAGATAATTTTCCAAACCAGGGAATCGCCTGATTTATGGAAAGCATTCTGTCTTCGGCCATAGTCTTATTTAATTTCAGAGTGCCCCGGGGAATCTTTCCGGAAGTAAAGCCTATTGAGGGATTTTCTAATGATTTTGCCTGAGGAATTCTTGCCTTCGCCGCTTCATAGCGCGACTTCGCCGCTAAGATATCGAGGTTATTCTTTTGCGCTTCCTTGATCAGGGCACTCAAGTCTAACCGCTCAGCAGAATATATTAAACCAGTATTAATAAAAAACACGCCCGTCAGAAATATAATAAAAACTTTCTTTATCATACCTTAGGCCGACTTTCTAAATCTGGAAATCAATTCCACAACCTCATTAATTTTCTTCTGCTTGCCCATTTCGGATTTTCCTTTTAACGCCTGCACCACACAACCATCAATGTGTTTTTTAAATACTTTATCTTCTACCCTATACAATGCACCGATAATTGAATGGATCTGTGTAATAATATCCACGCAGTAGCGTTTCTCTTCGATCATCTTCTGGATACCGCGCACCTGGCCTTCAATTTTTTTTAGGAATTCTAATTGTTCTTCATGGGTAGTAGGTTGTTTCATTTTCTCACCTTTCTCAATTTTAATTATACCATACTCCCCTACCCTATGTCAAGTTAAAAATAAATATCTCTGCCTCAGATTAAAATTAGCCGAAGAACTTATCGCCCTTGGCCCAATTCTCGCCATTTACTTCATCGATAACCAGATAAAGGCTCTCTTTAGGCTTTCCGGCGACTCTGAACAAGGTATCCGAAAATTCCGCAGCGATCTTTTCCTTCTGCGCCTTACTAAGTTTTCCTACCAATTTAAGATTAATATACGGCATCTACTCCCCCCTATTTTAATATTAAAAATATCCCGACTTGTGCAAATAAATTGGGTAACCACAAAACCTTGTATTTCTGGCCGATACAAACACTACGTTGGATATTAATCTTTTTTTTACGGCAATACTCTTTAAAATCAGAAATACTTAAAAAATGTAAGTTCGGGGTTTCATACCATTGATAAGGAAGGCTTGCGGTTACCGGGGACCTGCCCTGAAAAAACATCTGTAATCTTGATTTATAATAAGCAAAGTTAGGAAACCCTACAATTACCTTTTTGCCCACGCGCAAGGCATCAGTCAGCACCTTATCCACATGGAGAATCTGCTGCATACTTTGATTAAGCACCACATAATCAAAAGATTTATCGCTGAATTCAGCAAGGCCGCTGTCAATATCGCCGTGGAAAACATTTAAACCTTTGGCCACACACTTATAGATTGCCTGGTCATCAATTTCAATACCCTGCCCGCGAATCTTTTTTTCTTTAATCAAAAGATGCAAAAGATCCCCGGAGCCACAGCCTAAATCTAAAACTGTGGATTTCGATTCGATTAAATCCGATATCACTCTATGGTCCAATTGGATATCTTTACGCTCCGTAATCACCGGTTACCTCATAAGCATAAAATACTTTTTTAAGAAAATGTTTGATCAAGTGTGATTCTTCCTCAACCTCAAGGAGAAAAGCATCATGCCCATAAGTTGAATCAATCTCGCAGTAAGTGGTCTCCACCCCGGCAAGTTTACAAGCCTTGACAATCTCTTTGGATTGATACGCCGGGTATAACCAGTCAGATTTGAAAGAGATAACTAAAACTTTTACTTTGGTGCCCTGCAAAATATCCTCAAAACGCCGGCCACCTGAAGCATCAAAATTATCCATAGCCTTAGTAATATAAAGATAGGAGTTGGCGTCAAAACGCTTCACGAAATTATCGCCGCGATAACGCAGATACCCCTCCACTTCAAAATCAGCGGTAAATTTAAATGGTTCGGCGCTGCCTTTTTTTTGGCGGCCAAATTTATCAGCCATGGAACTATCGCTCATATAGGTTATATGGCCGATCATTCTGGCTACAGCTAATCCTTTTAAAGGAAACGGGCCGTCATAATAGTTACCGGATTTCCAGTGCGTATCAGCCATAATCGACTGCCTGCCCACTTCATTAAAAGCAATCTGCTGCGGAGAATGTTTAATGGTTGTGGCAATCGGCACTGCAGCGCATAAATTATGCGAATAATTCACTAACCAGGATAAAACCTGCTGTCCGCCCATAGACCCGCCAACCACAGCCAGTAATTTTTCTATACCCAAGTGGTCAATCAAACGTTTCTGGGCATTAACTATGTCACCAACTGTAACCAGCGGAAAATCCAAAGCATAAGGCTTAGATGTTTTAGGATTAATACTTGCCGGCCCGGTTGAACCTTTACATCCTCCAAGTATATTCGAACAAATAACAAAATATTTTTCCGTGTCCATTGCTTTCCCCGGGCCAATAAACGCATCCCACCAACCGGCATTATCTTCATGCTCATGCACACCGGCTGCGTGCGCATCACCGGAAAGGGCATGCACTATAAGTATAGCGTTACTTTTCTCCTGATTTAAAGTGCCGTATGTTTCATAAGCCAAAGTGACCGGGCCAAACTTCTCCCCGCTCTCAAGCTTTAAGGATTCAAAAGTAAAACTTTGAGTTTTAACCACCCCTACGCTACTATCCTGGTTTATTTTTTCCTTGATCATACTTTTACCTCTTGGAAAAGCCAGGTACTCAGATACCGCTCGCCGGTATCAGGAAGAATAACCACAATAACTTTTCCCTTATTTTCCTTACGCTTAGCTACCTCTAATGCCGCCCACAAAGCCGCGCCGCTTGAAATCCCGGCTAATATTCCCTCCAGTTTCGCCAAACTCCGGGCAGTTTCTCCGGAGTCATCATTAGTAACCCGGAT
>JAHIKK010000103.1 GCA_018897555.1 Candidatus Omnitrophota bacterium | reverse complement strand
CCCCGTCAGGGATTATTCTGCCTAAAAGAAACAAAATCTTCAAAAATAGGCAGAATCAAGGGGTTAAATACCCCTAAAAAAGTGAAAAACATAAATACATCGGGGAAATTTTATTTTTTGGAGTTTTGAAACAGACTCAATTTAGAAAAGTTATATCAGGTTTCTAAAGATAAGAAAGAAGACATAACTTACTTAAAGAATAAAGCTGAGGAGTTAAAGGCGACTATGGATTTGAATCAGAAGATGATCGAGAATGTCGCCAAGAAACCGGTAGTGCAGACGTGGTTTGAGTTTAAGTAACGACTGAAGAACTAAGAAACTGAAGAAAATAATGGGACCGTTTCTATTTTTTATTAATTAGAAACGAAGAAAAAATAGAAACGGTCCCATTATTTAACGTCATTCCCACGAAAGTGGGAATCTAAAAAACAGATCCCCGCTTGCGCGGGGATGACAAATATGATAAAATAAGTGCGATGTTGTATAAGTTGATTAAAAACCGGAGGAAGTTTTAATGAAAGCTTTTCTTTGTCTTCTGTCTTTTGTATTTTGTCTTCTGTTTTCCTGTTTTTTCGTTAATCAAGCCGAGGCAGGGATCTCGATGCGCCTTATGGCGTTAAATCCCGCGGATTCGGAACAGACGGTTACGATTAAAGCTTACCTCCCTCTGGAGGTAAAACCCGAGGATGTAATTTATAAGGACGATTTGGAGGTTATTTACGACACTCAGCAGGGCAGTTATTATGTTTATGGAGAATACCAGCTTAAGCCCAAAGAAGTTTTGGAGAAAGAAATCGAGTTAAGGGATGTCTGGGTAATCGACGCATCCCAGATATCGATGATCCGCCAGGAGGCCAAAGCGATCTTGGAAAGTTTTAAGAAAACAAATTCCCTGGAACGGGCAACGGCTCTTTACAACGATATAGATAAGAAATTAAAAGATGTAGAACAGATGCAAGCTATCGCCTCGGCCAGCCCAGGCTACAAGATATCGAATTACCGCAACAGCCTGACTCTTTTAAATTCCGCCAAGGCCGATCTGCTGGCGGCAAAGACGCTCTTAGCCGAAGTCGCGCCCAAGGGAATGGCCAAGCTTACCTGGAAGATTATTTTATTTATCATTATATTCCTGGGTATTTTGGGCGCCGGCTTCTTTTTTATCTGGCAGCGCCAGGCAAAACTGGAAGCAGAACAAAAACCTCAGAATGAATAAAGGGGACGGTTCTATTTTTTCCTCGCTGCTATTTTTAAAAAACAGAACCGTCCCCTTGATTTTGTTTTTTAGTTTTTTGCTGCCCGCCTTTGCTCGCGCTGAAGTGAATACCTCGCTTTGGCAGACCAAAAAATCGCAGCATTTTATTATTTATTATCAGGAAACTACCGATGATTTTGTCAATGAGCTGTCTGCCTCAGCAGAGAATTATTATAACAGCATCGTCGATGATTTGGGCTTCAGGAGATTTGATTTCTGGAGTTGGGATGACCGGGCAAAGATATATTTATTCAATAACAGCGCTGATTATTTGAATGAAACCGGCGGGGCGGCCTGGAGCGGGGCTCAGGTTTCGGTAAAGCGCCGCGTGATCAAAACCTTTATCGGCCAGAATGATTTTTTCGATTCCATACTGCCGCATGAACTGACGCATATAATCTTTCGGGAATTTGTCGGCCCAAAAACAGAGCTGCCGCTTTGGCTGGATGAAGGTGTCGCCTGCTCTCAGGAAAAAAGCAGTCTGATTTCGCGGATAGAGTCAGCCAAGGCGCTGGTTAAGCAGGATGCCTATTTAAAATTTGATAAACTCTTCGGAATATATAATTCTACGCTGATCGTGCCGAATGTATTTTATTCCGAATCCGCTTCGATCATCGTTTTTTTGCTAAAAAAATACGACCGAGATTTCTTTTTAGATTTTAGCCGGAAGCTTCGCGACGGCATACAATGGAAAGACGCTATTTTAAACACGTATCATTTTTCAAATTTTGAAGAAATGGAATCCGCCTGGGAGGATTTTATGTTGAATAAATAATGAATAAAGAGAACATTTCTATTTTTTACTTGAAAGCTGTGGTGGCTGGAAGGGGTAAATAATGAGTAGGTTGCAGAATAAACGGGTGATGACGTTTCAAAACCTTGTTGTGTCGATCAAGCAGGCGCATAGACAATATTTTGTCAACGCGGTAAAAGCCGTGAATGTTAGTTTGACCATGCGGAATTGGGTTATTGGTTTATATATATTGAAATACGAGCAAAGGGGAGCTGATCGCGCGAAATATGGCTCTCGGATTTTAGAGAAATTAGCTCAGATTCTGCATAAAGAGCTTGACCGATGTTATACTGACAGATATTTGCGTTTATGCCGGCAGTTTTATGAGGTATATCCATATCCTCAGATTCGGAAATCAGTGATTTCCTATTCTGAATCAAACCAGATTCGGAAATCACTGATTTCCGGATTGCGGATTCCTAAGTATGATGTAACAAGAAAAAGATTTTCTGTATTAGTTCCTGCCCAAGAACTTTTTGGAAAACTTTCATTCACGCATTTTATAGAGCTTTTAAGATGCAATAATCCGCTTAAGCGCGCCAGAAACGTATTATGCTTGATGACGAACATGCTTTTGTTGACCTTGTTTTTTATCACCGCGTGCTAAAGTGCCATGTGCTTATAGAATTAAAGACCGATGAGTTTAAATATGAGCATATCGGCCAGCTAAACACTTATGTCAGCTGGTATAAAAAACACGCGATGACGCGGGGAGACAATTCTCCTGTGGGTATTTTGTTATGTACGCGTAAAAATCACGCGAAGGTTGAGTATGCGCTGGCAGGCATGGACAATAAATTATTTGTTAAAAAATATCAGTTGGAGTTGCCGAAGAAAGAAGAAATTCAGAAGTTTATAGAGGCGCAGAGTCACTCGTGTCTAAATAAATTGTTATCCATCGGCGAGAAATCGATTTTAAGATACCAAACCTGTCATACCCGCGAAAGCGGGTATCCAGAAAACATTCTCGCCGAGATTCCCGCTTACGCGGGAATGACACAGGATTAATTTGGACAGCAATGGCGCAGAGTATAAAATAATTTCAGTGGTAATTCCGGGGGCATGGCGCATAAGGAATCGTAAACAAAAGGAGAATTTAGATGCAGCAGGAGATCAATATTTTAGTAGTTGAGGATGACTCGGCCGCAGCCGGTTGTTTAGAGTCAACTTTAAAACTTGCCGGTTACCACGTTTGGCTGGCTGGCACTCCGCAGGAAGGCCTGGAATTCCTGAGTTTAAATACCTTTCCCGTGGTAATCACGGAGTTACGTTCGGCAAAAATGAACGGGGTCCAATTTACCCGCCAGGCGCATAAAATTTCCGCGGGAACAAATATCCTGGTTTTAACGCCTTACTCTTTTGTCGGCTCAGCCATCGAAGCAATGGAGGAAGGGGCCTATGGCTATATCACCAAGCCGCTAAGCAGCTCAGAGATACGCATTGTCGTTGAGCGGGCGGTAGAAAGGTATTTCCTGCTTTCCGGCAGCAAGGATAAAGAATTTCTGGTTGACCTTGCCGTGCGCGACGGTTTAACCGGGTTATTTAACCGCAGGTATTTTAATGAACTGATTATGATAGAAGTTGACCGCCTGAAGCGCTCCCCGGCGACGCTCTCCGTACTAATGCTTGACATCGATAATTTTAAAAATTATAATGATACTCAAGGGCATCAGGCGGGAGATATTTTACTTAAGGACGCGGCCAAGGTTTTTAAGAATTCCGTGCGCCCTTCAGATATTGTTTGCCGCTATGGCGGAGAAGAGTTTATCATTATCCTGCCGCAGACGGAAAAAAAGGCTGCCACCATCGTTGCCGAGCGGCTGCGGGTTCAGGTCGGGTTATACCTGCCGACAACCGTAAGTATAGGCATTGCCAGTGTCCCTGAAGACGCGCGTGAGATTAGCGCGCTGATTGAAAAGGCGGATAGCGCTTTATATCAGGCGAAAGCAGCCGGCAAAAACAAATGGTGCGCGGCTTAAAATGGAGATTTCCATATTAGAGCCGAAAAAAGTAGTCTGGGAAGGCCGGGCAAAAAAAGTGCACTTACCGGCCCAGGACGGGGAGGTTTGCGTTTTAGATTTTCACCAGCCTTTTTTGATGCGATTACGTAAAGGGGTGGTCAGAAGCGATAAAGAACGTATGGCAATTAAAGACGGAATTGCTTTTTTACGCAGTAATAAATTAATTTTATTTGTGGAGATTTAATTATTCGTCGTCATTCCCGCGTAAGCGGGAATCTTAGATCCCCGCTTACGCGGGGATGACAAAGAGGCTTAATCACTGAATATGTCAACTTTAGCCTTGATTTTTGTTATGTTCTTAAGTACTGCCGGGCCGGCGGCAGTGATTGCTATGGTGGGTTCGGCGGCAGTTAAGTCCGTGGCGCGCAATCCTTCGGCATCAGCCAAGATTTTTATTGTCATGATTTTATCGTTTATTTTTTCCGAAGCCATAGCGGTTTTAGCGCTGTTGATTGTTTATAATTTATTCGCTAAATAAAGCAAAGAATCTAGGGAGAGCATGCTTTTAAATTTATTAATTATTCAGGGGATTACTTTTATCGGAATATTTATTCTTTTACGCTTTCTTTTTTCCCGCCATTTAAATACCGCCTTAAGCAGGTTAAACACCCTGCATGAAGAGAATTTAGCTAAAGAGCAGCAACTCACAGAAGAACTTAAACGCGCCCAAGAGGAAGGGGCTAATGAGATTAAACGCGCCAAAGAAGAAGCCGGCTTAATTATTGAAGAGGCGCGTAATGATAGCCTCAAGTTACGCCGGAACCTGGAGGATCAGGCTAAAATTCAAGTAACGAAAATTATTGCCGATGGCAATATTGAAGCGGAGAGATTTAAAGAAAAAAGCATAAAAGAGACAGAGGCCCACAGTTTGGATTTAGCCATGAAACTGGTCGAGCAGCTTTTAAGTGAGAAAGAAAAAGAAAATATGCAGCAAGAGTTTATCTCTGAGATAATCTCTGAGATTGCTAAGCTCTCTAAAGATCAATTCAGCATGGTCTCGGACCGGGCCAGGGTTAGCTCCAGCCAGAGTTTGAGGAAAGACCAGAAAGAAAGCCTCGAGCAGGTTCTAAGAGAAAAAACCGGCAGGGAGATGATTTTTGAGGAGATTTTAAGAAAAGATCTCATCGGCGGATTAATTGTTGAAATCGGCGGCTTAGTAATCGACGGGACTTTAAAAAATAAACTGCTCAGGATTCTCCCCTATTTTAGAAAAGATCATAAATAGCAGAGTAGGGGAGGTTTAAACCTCCCCTACTGATTTGGTTAATTGATTAAGGATTAAATACTGATTTGGGTAACTATTTTAGAAAAAAATAATATGCAAATTCAAGCTTTAGATATTAAAGAAATCGGCAGGGTGGAAGAGGTCAGGCAGGGGATTATCAAGATCAGCGGCCTGCCGAGCTGTGCTTATGGCGAGGTCATTGAGCTGGCTAATGGCTATAAAGGAATGATTATTGAATTTAATCCTACCGGAGCCTATGGAATTGTTTTTGGCGATGAGCAAGGGGTCAGAGTCGGGGACATGGTTTCCAGTAAAGGCGAATTACTAAACGTTCCGGTGGGAGAAAATTTTATCGGCCGGGTGGTGGATGCCTTAGGCAGGCCCTTGGACGGCCGGGAGGAGATTGAACCGGCGGGTTTTAACCCGGCATTCCGGGAAGCGGCCGGGGTTATGGAGCGTGAACCGATTAACCAGGCGCTGCATACGGGAATTAAGATTATTGACCTTTTAATTCCTTTGGGCAAAGGGCAGCGTGAGTTGATCGTCGGTGACCGGCAGATCGGCAAGACCAGCGTGGGCCTGGATACGATTATTAATCAAGTTGGGAAAAATGTTATTTGTATCTATTGCTGGATTGGAGGCAATAACGCCGCTTTTAATAAAATTATCCAACAGTTAAAACAAAAAGGTTTGATGGATTATATTTTGGCGGTTTCCGCTCCTGCCGGAAGTTCTGCCGCCGAGCAGTACCTTTGCCCCTATACCGCAGCTTCTTTAGGTGAATATTTTATGTATAAAGGTAAAGATGTTTTAGTAGTTTTCGATGACCTGACTAAACACAGCTGGGTTTATCGGCAGATGTCGCTTTTATTAGAGCACTCACCCGGGCGCGAAGCGTATCCCGGAGATATTTTCTTTTTACATTCCCAGCTGATGGAGCGGGCCGGCCGCCTAAAAACTAAATTTGGCGGCGGGTCAATGACCTTTTTGCCTTTAGCGGAAACCTTACAAGGGGATATTACCGGTTATATTTGCTCTAATATTGTTTCGATGACCGACGGGCAGATTTATTTGAATACCAGTCTTTTCCAGGAAGGGTTTAAGCCGGGGATTGATTTAGAGTTATCGGTTTCACGTATCGGCAGTAAGGTGCAATGCCCGGCGATTAAAGAATTGAGCAAGGGGCTGCGTTATGAGTATTTGCAGTTTCGTTCTTTATTGCGCTTAACGCGCTTGAGGACCAAGCTTTCTCCGGAGGCTGCTGCTCAACTACAGCGCGGACGGACTCTTTATGAGATTTTAACGCAGGAAAATAATGCTCCGGTTACCCAGGCCGAAGAGATTGCCCTCTTTTATGCTTTCCAGAAAAGGATTTTAGAGGCCTTGGATATCGCTCAAGTAAAAATATTTAAGCATGAATTTTTTAATCATTTAAAAAAACATAATCCAAGCTTAATTGAGGATTTAGACAGCCG
Organism: Candidatus Omnitrophota bacterium; assembly: GCA_018897555.1. Lineage (GTDB taxonomy): Bacteria > Omnitrophota > Gorgyraeia > Gygaellales > Profunditerraquicolaceae > UBA6249. Next base: position 10,185 of record JAHIKK010000103.1, on the reverse strand, counting down.
GGGGGAGTTGACCGAAGAAATCAAGCTGCAGTTAGATAAAGTGATTAAAGAGTTTTTCAGGACTCTTCTGCCGGGTCGTTAATGAGTCAAAGTAGGGGAGGTTTAAACCTCCCCTACTATTGGAAGGATAGTAATGATTCCAATTGGTAAGTTAAAGCAGAATCTGCTCTTTAATAAGAATCTCGGGGATTTAATTGAGATTATGAAGATGGCGGCTACCTTGCAGTTTAATCAGTTCCGCGCGCAGCAAGAGCCCGCAGAAAAATTTTATACTTTACTGAATTCCGCTTATAGCGCATTGCCGCTGGATGATTCGACGCATAGTTTTTTTAATCCGCCGCCAAACCTGCCGGGCCTGAATATTTTGGTTAGTTCCGACGGTGGATTTTTAGGGGAACTCAATACACTTTTAGTCAACCGCCTCCTGGATACTAAGCGCCCGCAGGATGAAATTGTCGTTTTAGGCCAACAGGGGATTAGTTATCTTAATGAAGCCAAAATCAGTTTTATCAGTTTTGAATCGCCGGGAGATAAATTAGATACCCAGAAAATTGGCTTGCTGAGGGATTATCTGGCGAAACGTTATTTTAAACAACAGATCAGCCGGGTAAGTGTAATTTATTCTAAGTTTATTAATATTACCACCCAGCAGGTAGAGACGGAGAATCTTTTACCTTTAGAACACAAAGAAAATGTCGCGCGCAAAGGCAGGGAGGTTTTGGTTGAGCCGGATATTAAATCCGTCCTAGAGGGCTGGATTAAATTGTGGTTGGATTTTCGTTTTTATCATATTTTCTGGTCAAGTAAGCTGGCAGAGCATGCTGCCCGGATTATGCACCTGGAAGGAAGCTCGCAGGAGTTGACCAAGATTAATCAGCATTTGCATATGGAGTATTTTAAATATTTACACGGAGTTTCAGATAAGTCGATTCGTGAACTTTCCGCGGCGCGCCTGATGAGGAGAAATAATTAGGTACCAATTATCGATTGTAGGGGAGGTTTAAACCTCCCCTACAAATGTGGATAATTTTTGTGATGGATGACTATTGACAATAGTAGGGTGGGTTTAAACCCACCCTACGGATAGAGATATTACAGGTAGGGATAGAGATATTATAGGTAGGGATGTAAATAAACAATGATAACAGAAGAAAAATTAGGAAAAATAATCGCGGTTTACGGCTCAGTAGTGGATGTGCAGTTCCCCGATGCCGTGGAATTGCCGGAAATTAAGGCTTTGCTTAAAGTTTTAAGCAATCTGGAGAAAGAGGTGCTCTTGCACGTTGTGGAGCACCGGGCGAATCATGTTTGCCGGTGTATTGCTTTGGGGTTTACTTATGGCGTGGGCAGAAATATGCCGGTCAAACAGGAGAAGCAGGGGCTGGTGATTCCGCGCAATACCGAAGTTCTCTATGGCCGGGTTTTAAATGCGATGATGAAACCCATGGACCATAAAGAGGGGTTTGACTTAACTGATGGTATTCCGATTACGAGCATGGTCGCGCATTCTAAGCTTGAGGTTAAACCGGAAGGGGAAAGCAAAACCGAAATTATTCAGACCGGGATCAAGATGATTGACCTTTTGTTCCCTCTGGCTAAAGGCTCTAAAAGCGGCCTGCTCGGAGGGGCTGCCTGCGGGAAAACAATTTTAATCTTAGAGATCATCCATAATATTATTACTTATCAAAACGGAACTTGTATTTTTGCCGGTGTTGGCGAACGTATCCGTGAAGGAAATGAACTTTATTATGAATTTGAACGCGCGGATTTATTGAAGCGTTCAATTATGATTTTCGGGCAGATGAATGAATCGCCGGGTATGCGTTTTCAGGCAGCTAATTCGGCGGTGGCTTTGGCGGAATATTTATTGGAACAGCGTAAAGACGTCTTATTTTTTATGGATAATGTTTTTCGTTTTGTTCAGGCCGGAAGCGAGTTGTCGACGCTCTTAGGGAGAATTCCCTCGGAAGGCGGATATCAATCAACCCTAACCACCGAAATCAGCCAGCTGCATGAAAGAATTTGTTCGGAAAAAGGAGCCAGTATTACGGCGATTGAAGCAGTTTATGTGCCGGCGGATGATTTAACTGATCCGGCAGTTGTGGCTATTTTTGCGCATATGGACAACTTGATTGTTCTTTCGCGCACCTTGGTCCAGCGCGGCCTTTATCCGGCAATTGACCCCTTATTGTCTTCGGCGAACTCGATGAGCCCGGCCATAGTTGGCCGGCGGCATTTTGATGTTGCCCAGGAGGTAATCCGGCACTTTCGGCGTTACGATGAATTAGAACGCATCGTTTCGATTATCGGGAAAGAGGAACTTTCTTTAGAGGAAAGAATTGTTTTTGACCGGGCCAGGAAACTGCAGAATTTTTTATCCCAGCCATTTTTTACGGCTGAGGTTTATACCGGTAAATCCGGCCTTTATGTGCAATTAGAAGATACGATCAGCGGTTGTGAAAAAATTGTGCAGGGCCAAGCGGATAAGCTGGATGAATCCCGTCTGTATTCTATCGGGAAACTGGAGTTGTAAAAATTGTGTAATTTAAGAATGTGGAATGCAGATCTAAGCCGGGGGAAATAATATGTCGAATAAATTATTGGGAGCGGTATTGTTAAAAAAAGGCCTGATTACGCAAGAACAGCTTAATCAGGCGCTTAAAGATTCAGCCGGCCAGGAAGATATGCTGGGTAAGGTTCTGGTAAGCGGGGGCCTGTTAAAGGAAGAGGATTTACTCAGGATTCTTTCTGAACAATTTAATCTGCCATTTTACGCGCGCTTAAAAGATGCGCATATATCTGGCGAGGTAGTTAAAGCTGTGCCGGCAAAATTTGTGCAGCATTACGGTTTTATGCCGATTAGCCTGGAGGGTTCTGTTTTAACGGTGGCGGTGTATAATCCCATGGATATTTGGCTGGCGGAAAATATCAAATTGAACTTAGGGTTCGCCGTAAAAAGAGTTCTGGCCACGCGGCGCGAGGTGGAGACGGCAATCCATAAATATTATGGCGCAGTGGCCGGGACTGTAGATAGGATTATGGAAGGCAAGGTGAGCGCGGGAACTAAATTAATTAAGGATGAGAGCGTTGAAGATATTGAAAAAAATGCCGATGAAGCATCGGTAATCAAGCTGGTTAATCAGATCATCTCCGAGGCCATTAAGATGCAGGCAACGGATATTCATATTGAGATTTATGTGGATAAAGTAGTTTTACGTTACCGGATTGACGGAGTTTTGCGGGAAATGAAGATGCCCCAGGATGCTTATTATATTGAGCCGGCGATTGTCTCGCGGATTAAAATTATGTGCCATTTAGATGTGGTGGAGCACCGCGTTCCGCAGGACGGCCGGGCTAAGGTCCGGCTCCTGGACGGCCAAGAAGTGGATTTAAGGGTTTCCATTCTGCAGGGGTATTTTGGAGAGAATGTCGTTATCCGGATTTTACCTTCCCATGTACTTTTAGATTTAGATAAAATCGGATTCCTGCCGCAAGATTTAGATACAATTAATAAGCTTATCCAAAAACCGAACGGGATTATTTTAATTACCGGCCCCACCGGAAGCGGCAAGACGACTACGCTTTATACCTGTTTGACCCGCCTGAACCGTAAAGAGGTAAAGATCATCAGTATTGAGGACCCGGTAGAATACGCGATCGAAGGCATCACCCAGATTCATGTCAATCCCAAAGTGGGGCTGACCTTTGCCAGCGCCTTAAGAAGCGTCTTAAGGCATGATCCGGATATTATGATGATTGGCGAGATTCGCGATTCGGAGACAGCCGACCTGGCCATCCGCTCATCGCTTACAGGGCATTTGGTTTTTTCTACTTTGCACACTAATGATTCTGCTACCGGTATAGCTCGGCTGATGGATATGGGGATCCAACCTTATTTATTAGCTTCTTCGGTAGAGGTGATTATTGCCCAGCGTTTAGTGCGTTTGCTTTGCCTGCAATGCCAAGGCAAAGGGTGCGAAGCTTGCAGTGAAACAGGATTTAAGGGCCGCCGGGCAATTTATGAGATTATGATCATTGATGATGATATGCGGAATTTAATTATTGAACATAAAAGCGCGCAGGAGATTAAAGCTAAGTCCCGCGAAAAAGGTATGCGCACGCTGATGGAAAACGGAATGCTCTTGGTGGAACAGGGATTAACGAGCAAGGAAGAAATTTTACGCGTGGTGGAATTGGAATGATATTCGTCATTGTGAGGGCACGGTAGTGCCCGAAGCAATCTAAACCGAGATTGCTTCGTCGCTTCGCTCCTCACAATGACAGAGTCTTTGAGCAATAGGAGGCATAAAGTTGCAATTTAAATATAAAGCCAAAAAGAACCTTAAAGAGATTGTCGAGGGCAATATCGAAGGAATTAGCGTCAAAGGAGTACTCGAGGATCTTCAGGAACAAGGCCTGGTGCCGATTTGTGTTGAGCCGGCGGCTATTCTTGCTGCTTCGGAAACGCTGAATTTAAAAAGCCAAGCGAAATTAAAAACCGGAAAATACGGCTTAAAGCAGTTAGTTTTATTTACGCAAAAACTTTATAATTTAATTAATTCCCGCGTAGAGTTATTAAGCGCCTTAAGGCTCCTGGAGAAGAATTCTGATAATCAGACGGAGAAAACATTGCTCGCGGAGATTATCCGGAATATTAAAGATGGCGTCCCGTTTTCCGCGTGTTTGGCCCGCTATCCGCAATATTTTCCCCGGCTTTATATTAATATCGTGCACACCGGGGAGTCAACCGGAAAGCTCAAAGACGCCTTAATGCAGCTTTTAGAGCATTTACGCCGGCTTCAGGATTTAAAGTTAAAAGTTAAGCAGGCCCTGGCTTATCCGATATTTATGAGCTTAGTCGGCGTAGGCACAATTTTTGTGATGCTTACTTTTGTCCTTCCGCGCCTGGCCGGAATGTTTGATGATTTCCAGGCTAAGCTTCCTTTACCGACGCTAATCCTGCTTAAAATCTCTAATTTTTTGCAAAGTTATTGGTGGGCAATAATTATTTTGATTGCGCTGGTTGTTTTTGCCTTAAAGCTAAAGCGCGCGGGCAAGGAAAGCATTTTTAACCGGTTAAAATATTATATTCCGGTGGTTAAAGATATTGTTTATAAACAGTCAGTGGCTAATTTTTCGCAGAGTTTATCTTTACTTTTAAAAAGCGGAGTAAATTTACTTTCCGCGTTAGCCGATGCCGGCCCGGTAATCGGGAATCCGGTTTATATCTTACAATTAGAACAGGTGCGCAAAGATATCGGGGAAGGGGTTCCTTTTTCCGCTGCCCTGGAAAAATTTAAAATCTTCTCGGATTTTTTTGTGCAGATGATCCGTGTCGGTGAAGAAGGGGGAAGGCTGGATAGCGTGCTTGCGGATATCGCCGAGTCTTATGAGAAAGAGATAGAGGCAGATTTAAAAATCGTCAGTTCTCTTATCGAGCCGGCAATAATTTTAGTTCTGGGTTTAGTGATTGGGGCAATGGTGATTGCCATGCTTCTACCGATATTTAATATGAATAGTATTGTCGGTGGTTAGAGCCTAGTTATTAACAGCAGTAGGGGAGGTTTAAACCTCCCCTACTGCTGAGAGGCTTAATATGAATAGTATTGTTGGTGGGTAAAAATAATTATGAGAACCAAAGTAATCGTCGAACTTGTAGAATCATGCCTGAAAGTCTGCATTGGCCGCAAGATTGCGGTTGAATCCCTATTCAATACTGAACCTGCCGTTATTTCCGCGGCCTTAAGCAAGATATTAAAACAAAACAGATGCGGCAAAGACTTTGATGTTTTTGTAGTGTTTAACCGCAATAAAATAACCGTGCGCCGCGTAGAACTGCCTTCGCAAGACCCCAGGGAAATCGAACAGATGCTGGGCTTGTATCTTATGCGCCAGATACCTTATCAGAAAGAGGAGGTTTGCTGGTCTTATCAGAATTTAGGATTTGATGGCATAAGTAACAGCCACCTGATCTTAGCGGTGGTCTTAAAAAACGTTTTTAAAAATATTGTCAGTTCTTTTGTTCCGGTAAATATTCTTCCCGAAGCTATTCTAATGAGTTCTCAGGGGTTGATCTATTATGTGGTTGATGCCTGCAGGAATAAAATCGCTTTGCCAAATTCGTATATGATTTTAGATATCGATACAAATTACAGCGATTTGGTTTTGGTGTATAATCAAAAATTAGGCTCTAGCGTCGTAATCCCCCAAGGCGCCGCGCAATTGAATGATCCTTTGGAAAAAGAAAAATTTGCCGCGGAATTTAAGCAGGCCCTGGTGGCTTTAAATAATGAGATACCGGATGCCCGTTGTGAAAAAATATTTTTAACCGGCTCAGCGAGTTCTTTAGTATCGTTTGTGGAAAATATTTCAGCCCAGGATTTTAATTTGAAGGCCCAGTATCTTTCTTTTAAGGAGTATGATAATTTTCTGGCCCATGGTTTAAAAGATATTTCTTTATCCGCGATATTGGGTTTTAGTACCCAGGTGGCTAAGGATGACCTTAAATTTATTCTTCCGGAAATCCAGATCAAGAAGGAGATGAAGCTTAAGTTAAAGCAATTAATGATTTTGGGAGTGAGCCTGATCTATATTTTAATTATGTTGGGCGGAATTGCTTTAGTCAGGCTCACTCAGCGGCAATCCTATGCTTTGAATTTAAAAAATAGGGTTACATCTTTGGGTAAGGATGTCAAAGAGCTGGAGGATATTACCAGTAAATTAAAGATTGCCCGGCAATACGCGGATGCTAAATCCTCGGCGTTAACTTATCTTAACGGTTTGAACCGCCTGTGCCCGGATAATATTATTATTACCAATTATAATTGGGAATTAGGTAAGCCGTTTACCATTAGAGGTTATGCCCAAGCCATTCCGGATATTTTAGATTTTACCAATACCCTGGGTAACGCGGAAACCTTTAAAGGCGCGCAGAACCGTTATACGCGTAGAAGGAAATTAAAAGATAAAGATGTGATTGATTTTGAGATTTCTGTAAAATGAGAAAATTAAACAACTCAGAAAAAATATTAGCAGCCGCGATCGGGGCCATGTTGATTTTGTTGGCGCTTAAGATTTTTGTTTTAGGCCCGATTTATGATAAGACGGGTATTTACTCCGGCGAAATTGAGCAGGCCAAATTAACGATCCGTAAATATATGGCCTTAGAGCATAACCGCACGGAGATCCTCAAAGCCCAAAAACAGATTGAAGGATATTCCAGCCTCAAAGGTTCGGATGAAGATAAATCCGCGATGGTGATGAGTAAGCTGGAAGCGGAGGCCAGAAGATCTAAGCTGCAGATATTGGATATGAACTCAGCCGGGGTGACTAAGGTTAAAGGAGGAGTAACTCTTTACCGGATTAATTTAAATGCCGAGGGCCAGTTAAAAGATTTCCTGGATTTTATTGCAGGGATTGAGGGGGCAAATATCCTGTTGCAGGTGGAGAAAATTACTTTAGCGGTTAAGGATGAAACTACCGGATTATTAAAAATTGATGTGGTGATTTTAGGAGTTGCCTTTGCTTAAGACACGGATAAAATTATTAAAATCACGGGGACGGTTCTGTTTTTTATTCGAGTTTATTCTTAAAAAATAGAACCGTCCCCAGGATTTTTTTGCTTAATTTAATCGGGAGGTTATGATGAAGAAGGGGTTTACTTTGATTGAGCTGATGCTTGTGGTTATTATTATCGGCATTTTATCGGCGATGGTTGTGCCGCGGCTTGCCGGAAGGAGCGAGCAGGCGCGTATACAAGCGGCAAAAACGGATATTAATTCCAGTATCCCGCTGGCGCTTGACCTCTATGAAATGGATATGGGGCATTATCCGGAGCTGCTGGATTACCTCAGGATCAATCCGGGGTTAGACGCGGAAAGCTGGCGCGGGCCATATTTAAAGAAAAAACCCATGGATCCCTGGAATAAGCCGTATAGCTATAAATCTCCGGGTGAACATAATCAGGATGGTTATGATCTTTTTTCTTCCGGTAGTGATAAGCAGCCGGGGACAACGGACGATATTGTAAACTGGGGTGAGTAAGTTGAAGGGGTTTACATTAGTGGAGATAATGATCAGCGTGCTTATACTGGGAGTGGGTTTGACCCTGGTGGCCAATTCTTATCTTGTGGCTTTAAAAGGGGTAAATACCGCGGCCAGTAATATTGAAGCCTTGAATTTGGCCAAGGAAAAACTGGAGGCGCTTGAGGTTTTAAGTTTAAAAGATGGTTTGCTTGCTTCCCACACCAGCGAGACTTTAAAAACTCCTGTCAAAAATTATGATTTTACGCAGGCAGTCGTGGAGATAACCCAGCCAAAAGTTTTGGCGGAACACCTCGTGCAGGCCTGCATAACGCTCAACTGGCAGGAACAAAATTCCGTAAAAAATGTTACCTTTTCTACATATCTATCCAAGCAAAAAAAATAAACTAAACTCAGGCGCTTTTACCCCGTTAGAGGCAGGGCACCGAAGGTGTCCGACGGCTGCCTGCGGCAGCCTGCCTCTAACGGGGTTTACTTTGGTTGAGCTGCTGATTGCCGCTTCTATATTCTCTGTCGTCAGTATTGCCATTTATTCAACTTTTAGTTCAGGGGCCGCTGTTTTGCGGCGGGTAAAAAATATTGACCTCGCGCAACAGGGGATTTTGCTTAAAACCGAAAGATTTTCCCGCGAACTAAGGGAGCAGGACGTTTATAAAAAAAAGTTATTTTCAGGAGCCAAAACAAAAATTATTTTTCCGGGAAATTATGATTATATTCCCAGCCGGATAACTTATTATTATGATCCTTCTTCTCTTTGCCTGATGCGCGTCGTGGATAAGTTAAGCGCGATCATTACCCCGGAGGGGAAAGTGGACGCGGAATTAAAATCAAAGCCGCAGGTTTTTTTATCCAAAATTAAAGAAGCAAATTTTTCCTATCTCTTTCTGGATTTAAAGAAGAATGCCTATAGCTGGACAGAGGAATGGCAGCAAGATTATCTTCCCCTGGCGGTTAAGCTTACTATTATTAGCGAAAATTATGAACATGCCTCGACAATATTTTTACCCACAGCATAATCAAGCAAGTATCCTGGTGGTTTGCCTTTGGGTGATCATGATCCTTTCCATGCTGGGCATGGGCCTGACCGGCCTGGTTTTTCAGGAGATAAAGTTTACTAAGGTTTATCAGCGGATAAATTTTTCCCTGCCCGCCGCTAAAGCCGCGCTGAAAACAGTTTTTTACCTGAGGCAGAGCGATCCTACGCCCGGTTTTGATACCCTTGGGGAGTTGACCGAAGAAAATACCCAGGCCTTGTGCGCGGATAATTCCTATAAATATTATTTCGCGGATAAAAATAATTCCGCGGACGGGATTAAGGTTATTGACGAAGGCGCGTTGATTAATTTGAATACCGCCTCCCTGGATGTGCTTAAAAGGCTGCCGGGGATGGATGAGGATCTGGCGGAAAGTATCGTTAATTCCGGGGCGCGGCCGTTTAGTTCCATCCATGAAGTATTTTTGATTGAAGGCATGAGTAAGGATAAATTTATACTTTTTAAAGACTTAGTTACCGTATATGGGTCAGGTAAGATCAATATTAATACCGCCAGCAGGACTGTGTTATTAGCTTTGGGTTTGGATAATGAATTAGTGGGGGCGATTTTGCGTTTTCGGCAGGAATATAAGATCAAGAATCCTGATCCGGAATCTACCGAGGACTTAGGGTATGGTTTTTCCAGTGCGAATAAAATAATTGATGATTTAAGGAGTTTTACTTCTTTGGGCTTAAGGCAGGAGCAGGAACTCTTGGCGCTGCTTTCTGTATTCGACGTAAAGAGCGAATACCTGCGCTTTAATATTATCCCTTACTCCGGAGGCAGGGAAGGGCTGCACTACAGCATTGTTATTCATCCCGCAACTAAAAAGATTCTTTCCTGGAACGAGTATTGACATTATATTAAACTCTGTTGATTTTTATTAACAATAGTAGGGTGGGTTTAAATCCTGATTAACTATAGTAGGGTGGGTTTAAACCCACCCTACTATAGTTAATCAAGGTTTGTTACACAGTCGGAGATTAATAGGGATTGGTCAATAGATTCTTACCCCCCTGAGCCAAAAGAGAAGTGTAGGTATTAAGTAGCGCATCGAGATCAACAGAGGCTGTCATTAGTAATCGTTTATCCAGATCAGGTTTTTTCT
>JAHIKK010000102.1 GCA_018897555.1 Candidatus Omnitrophota bacterium | reverse complement strand
CGTTCAGGATGACAAAACAACCGCCACCCACATCCAAAATCTTCATAATACCCATCTCTATTCAAGCGTGTTTTTCATAGAACTTTTGACAGTATCAAAACATGGGGACGGTTCTGTTTTTTATTTGAACAGGTTCTATAAAAAATAGAACCGTCCCCTTTATTTTAAGATTTTTCTACTACTAAAACTGAATTAATCCCGCCTCTACCGCGGGAAATTATTAATGACTTATTTACTTTATACTCTTTGGATTCTTTGGCCACATAATTTAAACTGTTTAAAGCCGGCTTCTCTAAATTCAATATCGGGGGGACTAAACTATGCTCCATAGTTAAAAGCGCGATAATCATATCCAAGGCGCCGGAAGCCCCCAGCAAATTCCCGAACATAGATTTTGGGCAGCTTACAGGAATTTTCTTTAAGTTCTGGCCAAAAACTAATTCTAACGCTTTAATCTCGGAGTTATCCCAAAGCTCCACTGCCAGGCCGTCTAAACTGATATAGCCAATTTCTTCAGCAGCCACCCGGGCATCCGCTAGCGCCATATTTATCGCCCGCGCCAGTTCCTTCCCGTCGCTAGCGCAATTAATCCTATTTACCCCGTCACAAGAAGTGCCATAGCCGCTAATTAAGCCTAAAATATTCGCGCCCCGGCCCCTGGCGCGTTGAATACTTTCCATGACCACAATCCCCGCGCCTTCGCCGATTACAAAACCGCTGCGCTCCTGGTCAAATGGGCGATAAGCTGCCGCCGGATGATCATTGTTTTTAGAGAGCGCCCCATAGGTATTACAACATAATAAAGCATACGGAGTAACCGGTGCCTCCATCCCCCCGGCTAAAATCATGTTTAGTTTATTTTTAGCCAAAACTTTCCGGGCATAGCCCAGCGCCATCAGGGAGCTGGCCCGGTCGCTGACTACGGTCTTGCTAAAACCTTTAATCCCATAATAAATTGAAACCTGGCCTTGAGGTGCCGCCGGAAACCAGGCGCTAGCCATGTAAGGAGAGACACCCTGGCGCCCCTCTAAATACAGGTCCCTTAACTCTGTCTCCGCGTAAAGCCAGCCGCCAATAGCATTACCTAAAAAGATACCCACCAGGTTCGGATCTTCATTCTTGATATCAATCCCGGCATCCTGCAAAGCCAGCTCTGCGGCCACCAGCGCCATATGTGAAAAGGCATCAATTTTCTTCAGCAGCCTCTCAGAGATATGGCTATACTTTTCCAGGTCATCAATTTGCCCGGCAATATGCGCAGGATAAAGGCTGGCATCAAAACGCGTAATCTTTTTAATGAACGAGCGTCCGCTTTTAATATTTGCCCAGAATTGCCGCTTGCCGATCCCCGAGGGGCTGACTACGCCCATACCGGTAATTGCGATTTTTTCCATTATTCTAAATTATCCGCAGAGTAGGGTAGGTTTAAACCTACCCTACTCTGCGGATTACTCCTTAAATCGTTTTAAAACCAATGACGAGTGTATCCCTGAAAAACCACTGCTGGTTTTTAAAATAATATTTACTTTTTTCTGTATCGCTTCATTAGGAATATAATACAGGTCGCACTGCGGGTCTTTTTCTTCCTGGTTTATCGTCGGAGGAAGAATATTTTTCTCAAAAATCATCGAGGCAATAGTCATCTCAATAGCATTAGCCGCGGCCAGAGGGTGGCCGATCATAGATTTGAATGAACTGATAGGCAGCTGATGGGCAGCTTCGCCAAAAATCGCTTTATAAGCATTGCTTTCAAAAATATCATTCATCCGCGTACTTGAGCCATGCGCGTTGATATAATCAATTTCAGAGGGTTTAACCTGCGCATCTTTTAAAGCTAAGGCAATACAGGTTTCCATCGCCCGGCCGTCAGAAGGAAGATCCGTCATATGAAAAGCATTACAACTGGTGCCGAAACCCAAAATCTCGCAATAGATCGAAGCATTCCGCTTTAAGGCGTGATTTAATTCCTCCAACACCAATATACCGGCCCCCTCTCCCAAAACAAACCCATCCCGTTTATTATCAAAGGGGCGCGATGCTTTTTGCGGCTCCGCATTATGCACCGATAAGACATTCACCACGTCAAAAGCGCCAAAGGTAATCGGAGTAAGCGGCGCTTCGGCTGCTCCGCAAATCATCACATCCAGCGACCCATCCTGAATACTTTCCAGGCCAAAACCTAAAGAATCCGTGCCTGCGGTGCATCCGGTAGAAATAGTATTACAACTTCCTTTTAAGCCGAAACGCGCGCTGATTTCAATGGAAGGAGTATTAAACATTGCCGCGTCATATAAATCCGGCCGCACTAAACTCGGATCTATGGGCTTTTTCCCGTCGTCAGTAACCAAGGCAAACTCTTCTTCCATATATTTGGTCCCACAGATAGCATTAGCTAAACAAACTCCGATGCGCTGAACATCTTCTTGAGAAAAATCCAACCTACTGTCTTCTACCGCCATTTTCCCGGCGGCTACGCCAAATTGCACATAGCGGTCCATGCGCATGGCTTCTTCATGGCTTAAGCCTAATTTAAAAGGATCAAAATCGCGCACCTCCGCGGCAATTTTAGTATTAAATACGGAAACATCAAAACCATCAACTAAGCGTACTCCGGATTTTCCGCCGGCAAAACCTTCCCAGGCATTCTTTTTCCCGATGCCATTAGGTGAAATTACCCCAATGCCGGTAATTACAACTCTGCGTTTATTCATACGATATTCCTTTTTGTGTCATCCTGAGCCTGCCGTAGGCAGGCGAAGGATCTCGGCTTCTAAGATTCTTCGTCGCCCGCCAGTGGCGGCCTCCTCAGAATGACAAGGATCATATAATTACTTTAATAACTATTCTACCCGCATCACCTTAAAAACAATATTTCCGCCGTCCGGGCAGGTAACTGTATCAATTGTATCCGGATTGGGCATAAAGAAAAACTTGGCTCCAAAATTTAAAGCAAACAAAGCCGGAAAAGCAGTATGGAATGCCGCTCCGCAAAAACCCGGAATACATTTTAGCCCTTGAGTCTCCCATTTATCCCCCACTTTATATCCAAAAGTGCACTTGCCCTTGGATTGCACTACTTCCAGAACCATTTTCTTAGGCTGCGGCCCCTTGTGCTCCGGGTCGCGCGGTATGACCTCAAGCTGGCCCTGTTTATCTAAAATTTCAGCCTTAAACTCCAACTTGCCTCCATCCGGGCAGGTCACCAACAGCGAGCGCTGATTATCACGAAAACCAAATTTCGCGCCAAAACTTAAAGCGTAAATTACCGGAAAAAGAGCGTGCGCCAATCCTAAACAGAAATGTTTAGGCCCATGCGTAAAATCTTCTAAAATAATCTCATCGCCGATTTTGTAACCATGATAACAGACACCCATAACTTGGGTTACGGTAAGCCTTAGCCGCGGAAAGGGAGTTTTTACTTCATCCATTATCTAAACCAGCTCCTTGGTCTTTTGGATTAAATCTTCTTTACTAAAAAACCTTCGGTTTGCTTCTACCTGATGCACCAGGTCCACCAAAATTTTATTCAGGGGCGCCTGCAGATTGTTTTCCTCGGCCAGGCGCACG